>JAHDHN010000025.1:15905-16968 GCA_020631295.1 Rickettsiales bacterium | reverse complement strand
TTAAAGCGCATAGTATGTTGCTGCACCTTCACGCCGCCAGAGAAAAAGGCCGTACGTTCTTTGGTATGCAACACCGCATTTTTACTGGAAAGAGATGCTTTTTGCACAAGATGCACCGCATTTACCGCCTCTGTGCACTCTATTTTATGTTCCGAAAGTAAAAACTGCACCTGCGTACAATTGATTTTATATTCTTTTTCAGCCTCCACCTTCACACCTTTAGCCTGCCCTTCTTTGGCTGCGGCGTTATAACTGCCTTTGGCTGCAGAAAACACGATGCCACTTTCTGTTTGCCCTTCAAGGGGGGTGTTAAATAAAGCGCTTTCTGTTTCTGTATTATAGATAAGCGCCTCTATCGTTGCAGCAATATCACCATGCGCCTTATCTTTAATTACTGCATTAGCTTTGCTTAATAAAATATTGTTATTACTTTGTTTTTCTACCCTATCTGCCTCTATAATATAGGGCTCTCCTTTACTGCTCTGCCCTTTATATTCTGCCTGCTCAATATAGGATTGATGCGTGCCATCATCTGACTTTGCAGAAAAATCAAATCTTTTATGCTCATTAAATAATGGCGCAATTAACACCCAAGCAAGCAAGCACGTTGCCACAGATATAGCCGCAAATTTTAAGCTCGTCACACGCCGCCGGTTACGCACAATAGCCCGCTGTGTTACATTAGCTGTTTTCATAGAGATGCTAAGCCCTGCGCATTATCACGCATTAACATGCGCAAGTTACGCACATAGCGCATGCCTTTTTCAGAATAACGGCTTAAGCCTTCCGCCAGTATATCTGCGTCTAAAGGGGATTTCTCCACACGCAAATTATAACGCAGCTCCCTGAATTCTCTATAGGCACGGTTGGTATTTAAATTATGCAGATAGGCCCGCACACTCTCCTGTGCAGAGTTAAAGCGGCGCACTTCATGCGATGCATTTTTATTACGCTTTAACGGCACCAAACCGCACCCCTCTTTAAAACACCATTGACCAAAATAGTTGCGCCCTTCACGCGCAAAGCGAGAGGTGCCCCAAGCACTCTCCATAGCCGCCTGCGC
>JAHDHN010000025.1:11576-15805 GCA_020631295.1 Rickettsiales bacterium | reverse complement strand
CATAAAAAATATGCAGAAAAATAGCATTATTTAGATAGGTTCCACTTGTGAGGCCCAATACCACATGCCAATGCTGAGCTCGATTAACTAACTAACCATAAAAAGGATTAATCATGAAAAAACTTTTTGTAACTACTGCTTTGGCAACTGCGGCTTCCGCTGCTGTTGCTGGTGGCGATCCGTATATGTATACGGAAGCTGAAGCTCCTAACTACACGCCTGCACCTGCTGCAGCAAACGTGACACATGCTGGTACAGCTCTTGCTGTAACACTTGGCGGTTTCTCTGACTTCCAAGCTGGTTTTGCTGATGCTGATGCTGGTCTTGAGCTAAATGATCGTGACGTATTGTTCCAAAACGACACTGAGTTGCACGTAACTGCTGCTGCTCGCACTGATTCTGGCCTAGAATATGGTGCTGTTGTTGAGCTTGAAGCTGATATCTCTCAAGACGGTGATTCTAGCGACCTAAATGCAGACAAAGTATATTTGTTCTTGCAAGGCGACAAGGGTCGTGTGGAGCTAGGTGGTAACACTGGTGCACAACACACACTAAAAGTAGACGGTTCTAACATTTCTCGTGCTACTGGCGGTATTGCTGGTGATTGGTATGATTTTACATCTAACGCTGGTGTTCGTCCTGATAACTTTTCTGACTTGTTCCGTGTAGGCATTGAAGATGCAGAAAAAATCACTTACTACACACCACGCTTCTCTGGCTTCCAATTGGGTGCTAGTTACACGCCTGATTTAGGTGTTGCTGGTACTGCAACCTCATTTGCTGCAGCTGGCCTTCTATTTGAAGATGTAATCGGTGCTGGTATTAACTACGCTGGTGACTTCGGTGATTTCGGCCTTCAAGCATCTTTGACTGGTGAAACTGGTGATGCTTCTGCAGCTGGTCTTGAAGACCTTGAGTCTTGGCAGGTTGGTGTGATCGTATCTGCTGGTGATTTCCAGATTGGTGCTGGTTACAACGATTACCAAGAAACATTCGGCGCTGGTACAGATGCTGATTCTTTCAACGTAGCTGTTGCTTACGATGCTGGTGATTACGGCTTGAGCGTTGGTTACCTAGATGCTGAAATTGCAGGTGGCGAGCAGGAAGTTATTTCTGTTGGCGCTGACTATCAGCTAGCTCCAGGTCTAGTACCTTACGTTGAAGTAAACCTAGTTGAAAACGGTGCTGATGACGCTACTGTTGTACTAGTTGGTACTGAACTAACATTCTAATTACCGATTTTACGTAATTATATGTATGAGAAAGCCCTCATCTTCGGATGGGGGCTTTTTTTATGGGGTAGAATATGCCGATAGTATCTAGTAATATGTGGCATGCCTAATTATATTTACAAAGCGATAGACCCCAGCGGCAAAACCATTAAGGGTATGCTGAATGCGCCCTCGGAGCATGCGTTGGAGCAACGCTTAAGTGAGCAGGAGCTGGTGCTGTTGCATACGCGCCGCAAGCAGCCACGCCGCTTTTTGCAGCCAAAGCAAATTACCCATAAAGAGCTGATGGTGTTTTGCACACAGCTGGAACAGCTACTACGCGCTGGCGTTACCCTGCCCGATGCGATTATTGACCTGCGTGAGAGCAGTACCAAATCAAATATGCGTGATGTATTGTCTGAAATTTATGAATCACTGCGTGGTGGCAGCGTATTTTCGGAAGCCTTGGCCAAGCGCTCGGATATATTTGATGATATTTTTGTAGGCCTTATCCAGGCTGGTGAAAAAACAGGTGAATTACCTGATGCGCTCTCCCATCTTGTTGCACATATTAAATGGAACATGACATTGCGCAACCGCACCACCCGTGCTCTTGCTTACCCGTTCTTTTTGCTTTTAGTAATGCTTGCGGTAATCACGGTGCTGATGGTGATGGTAGTACCGCAATTGTTAGATTTCTTAACCTCACAAAATCTAGAGCCCAATATCCAAACCAAATTACTGATGTTCTTTTCTAACCTATTTGTAGAACATTGGCGCTGGCTGCTATTTGTGCCTATTGTTACCGCTAGCATTGTCTATTTGCTGTATAAAACCTCGTCCGGCTTTCGGTATTTTATGTCATCCACCGCACTTAAACTGCCCTTCATTGGCACGATTATACAAAAGATCAATATTGCCCGCTTTGTGCATTTCTTTAGCGTAACCTATACCAGCGGCATCTCTGTACTGGAAAGCTTGGCCACAGCGCGCAATGTGGTGGGCAATGCAGTGATACAAGATGCGATTGCCTTTGTAGCACGGCAAGTGGCCGATGGCAGCTCCATTACCAACGCACTTGAACTCACCGGACGCTTCCCCAATTTGGTAACACGCATGTTCCGCATTGGTGAAGAAACAGGGAATATGGAAGGTGCTTTGGAGAATGTAACCTATTTTTATGATCAGGAAGTGGAAGACAGTGTGAACTCTATGATCGGCATGATCCAGCCCGTAATGACCATTATTTTGGGCGCAATTATGCTGTGGATTACCTTTGTACTGCTAGGCAATATTTACAGCAGCGTAAACCAAATGGGAATTTAAACAACGTTGTTACTGCTTTTTAAAGCGCGCTAAATAGTCTGGCACCACATCATAAATAGAAGTACCTTCAATGCCTAAGCGTGCAAGCGTGTATTTCTTTTCTTTGACCACATTATCATAATAAAGCAGCTCCACCTGATCACGCGTAAGCAAGGGTGATGGCAACATACCTAACAGAGTGCCCTGTAATTTTGCCAAAAAGAAGGGTATGGGCATAAAGCGCACCTTGCGATTTGTACTTAGGCCAACAAATTGCAGCAGCTTTTTAAAACTATAGTGCATCGGGCCGCCCAGCTCATAGGTTTCATTTTCATCACGATCAGCCAACAACGCAATGGCACGCGCTACATCTTGCACATAGACCGGCTGAAATTCTGTTTTTCCACCGCCAATTAACGGCAGGAAAGGAGAGATTGTGTTCATTGCAGCAAAGCGATTGAAGAAATTATCTTCTGGGCCAAAAATAATACTAGGGCGCACGATGGTAGTATTTTCAAATGCCTTTTTGGCTGCTTTTTCGCCTGCAAATTTAGAATCCGCATAGCTGGAGCTTTCTTGCGCCTCATCCACACCTAATGCCGATACGTAAATATAGCGCTTAGCTCCTAGATGCTTGGCCAGCAATGCCCCATTTTTTGCGCCTTCTGTGTGAATCTTTTCAAAGCGCTGTGTTTTGCCAGATTCAAACAACACACCAATGCAATTAATCACCACATCGGCTTGTTTCACCATATGCTTTAGGCTTTCCAGTGATGTTGCATCCCCCTGAGATAGCACCACATCACCCACATTGCCTTGGGTTTTAATGCCTTCCATACGGCCAGGATGGCGAGACACAATCTGTACGCGATAGCCTGCCTGCAGCATTTCTTTGCACACATATCCGCCTAAAAAGCCAGAACCGCCTAATATCACTGCCACCGGAGATGTATTGCTCATCATAATTTCCTTTTCCTATGCTGTGCGTTCTTATAAAGATTAGATAATAATTGTCCACAGGCAGGCCATGGGAAAATCACCACGACATAAAGGTGTTGAGCATAGTTTTGCAGAAAAAGTGATTTCTGAGCGTGGCCACCTGATTTATAAACTCAAAGGCAGTGCCCCTTCGGGTAAAAAAGCACTGTATTTTATTATGCTACATCCCAGCAAAGAGTCTGAGTTTTTGATCAAAACCAAAGAGGGTACGGTCTCCTTGGATTTATCTGAATTTGGTGAAGTGCTCGCCTCTTGCTATGGCCATAAAGTGCCAGGCTGGTTGAAGAAAGAATTGAAACAGAAATACAGATTCAGAGTGAAATAAATGAACAAACCTAACCACGCATTTCAGCTTGTGTCGGAGTTTTTGCCCACAGGCGATCAACCGCAAGCCATTGCTGCTTTATCCGATGGCGTGCAGAGCGGTGAGCGTGACCAAGTGCTGCTGGGCGTTACCGGCTCTGGCAAGACCTTCACCATGGCAAATGTGATTCAGAATACTGGCCGCCCTACCCTGATCATGGCGCATAACAAAACGTTAGCTGCGCAATTATACAATGAAATGAAAGCGTTTTTTCCGCATAATGCAGTGGAATATTTTGTGTCTTACTATGATTACTATCAGCCAGAGGCCTATGTGCCGAAGACAGACACATTTATTGAAAAAGATTCTTCCATTAACGAACAAATTGACCGGCTGCGCCATGCGGCCAC
>JAHDHN010000025.1:0-11476 GCA_020631295.1 Rickettsiales bacterium | reverse complement strand
TTTGAAGAGATCACCGTGTTTGCGAATACGCACCATATCACACCGCGCCCTACCCTGTTGCAGGCAGCGCAGCTGATTAAAGAGGAGATGAAAGAGCGACTAACGTTTTTTGAGGGGCAACAACAATTACTGGAAGCACAGCGTTTGCAACAACGCACGCAGTTTGATTTAGAAATGATGGTGGAAAGCGGCAGCTGTAAAGGTATTGAGAATTATTCTCGCTATCTCTCTGGCCGTGGCCCAGGCCAGCCACCGCCCACCCTGTTTGAATATTTACCCAAAGATGCATTGCTGATTGTGGATGAAAGCCATGTGAGCGTACCACAAATTGGTGGTATGTTTAACGGTGATCGGGCGCGCAAGAAAGTGCTGGTGGAGCATGGCTTCCGCTTGCCCAGTGCGTTGGATAACCGCCCGCTAACCGGTGATGAATGGGAAGAAATGCGCCCGCAAACCATCTTTGTATCCGCCACACCTGGTACGTTTGAATTGGATAAAACCGCTGGCGTATTTGCAGAACAGGTAATTCGCCCCACAGGCCTTACAGACCCAGAATGCATTATCCGCCCTGTGGAGAATCAGGTGGATGATGTGATGGCAGAATCCAGGCTGTGTATTGCAGAAAACCGCCGTGTGCTCATCACCACGCTTACGAAGAAAATGGCTGAGCACCTGACGGATTATTTGAATGATAACGGCTTTAAAGTGGCCTATCTGCATTCGGATATTGATACGCTGGAGCGTGTAGAAATTATCAATGAGTTGCGCCGCGGTACGTTTGATATCTTGGTGGGCATTAATTTGCTGCGAGAAGGTATTGATATCCCTGAATGCGGCATGGTGGCTATTTTGGACGCGGATAAGGCTGGGTTCTTGCGTAGCCGTACCAGCTTAATCCAAACCATTGGCCGCGCTGCGCGCAATGTGGGTGGCAAGGCGATATTATATGCAGATGTGATGACCGATGCGCTGACGGCGGCCATTGAAGAAACAAACCGCCGCCGTGCCATTCAAGAGGCATATAATACAGAGCATAATATCACACCACAAACGGTGCAGAAGGCTATTTTAGAGAGTCTAAAACAAGATGAAACGGATGATAAGCCTGGGAAACGCGGTGGTAAAGCAGCTGCCGTGCGCCAGACACAAGAAGCTGCACCAAGTGCAGCAGATATTGAAGAAATCAAAGCAAAAATGTTGAAACACGCGGAAAATTTAGAGTTTGAGGAAGCCGCCGCGCTGCGTGATAGGCTTAAAGTAATGGAAGACGCGCTGTTAGGCTTATAAAGCCCAATATTTCATGTTGGGTATGGCGCCCTTCTCTACTGCAATCTGAGTAATACTTTTAGTATGGGTGTGCGGGCGTGATACGCAAACGGAATAAGCCTCTTTATCCGCCACTGACTTTATATGATATGTTGGTATGTTTTTTTCAACGTCCAACGCCGCACCCTCTTTCCACCATGTTTCTGCCTGCTCTTTACGAAATGCCAATACCTGCTCTGCATTCCAGCTAGAGGAAGAAAGATGGAAATAAGGCTCTATAGATGGAGCTGAACACTCTAGAGTCACACCATTCCAATCATATTGCTGCAGCGTATTTAGCGTTACATGCAGCAAGGTAAATGAGATATATGCAGAGAGTGTTTCAGGAGAAAGCCAGCCAGCACTATTTTTTATACAACGCAAAATGATCTCACCACGGCTGGCGGTGGGTGCATATTCCACTGCATCATAGCGATTTAGCAGGCAAAAACTTTCACCTGCATCTGTTGCTGCAACCCATGTGCCACCTGCTGCGCCGTCTCTTGGGTATATGGCAGTGCCATCATGCACAGGTGAAATTTCAGCTTCACGGTCTTGCCGCTCATCACGGTTCATCGTAAGCTGATAGCCTTGTGCATTATATAAAATGGTAACGGTACACATGAGCGCCTCTTATCGAAATAATTCAGAATGAGACGCAACACGTACCAGGTGCAATTCATCTTCACCATGAAAATAATAAATTAGGTTCTGTTGTGGTTTTTCTATATCAACCATTTTGCACTCCTTTTGTGCGTATTTTTTCTACTCTTTTGCAGGAATAGTGGTGCTATTGTAAGAAAGGGTAGGGAAAATAAAGCCAAAAAGAGGTGAAAGGGGCGGTGTAGAAAAATCTCAACAGAACCTAATAACCAGTCAGGAGAAATATGGCATTCCATATGCCCATGCCAATTTCCAACCAGAGCATGCGGACGGCAAGACGCAGGTAATGGCTCATCATGCTGCAATGTTGCTATTATTTCTCCAAGTAGCGCTATGGGACGCTGCTGGCGTTTTGCTTTTTTCAGGTCTTTCTTAAATTGAGAAGAGGTAATAAGCTTACGCATCTATATCACGCATAATATCTGCAAAAGAATCATAGGCCTCACCTTTTCCGGCCGCCAGCTCATCCATGGCTTGTTGTGTTTTATCGCTAGGGATGGACACAGAAAAAGGCAGGCCGTTATGCAAAGAGACTTGCTTATAAAATAATGTAATTGCATCACTAGTAGAAAGACCAAGAGTAGCAAAAATGGACTCAGCCTCCTGCTTTAGGCCAGGCTCAATACGGGAATTAACGGTGGCAGATTTTGTCATATCCTTATTGTAACACATATGTCTTACATATGCAATATGCATGGTGCATTTTATTAACTTATTGTATATCTAGCTTATATGCGCAATTTCTTTAACAAAATCATGCGGTTCACCACAGACTCTAACGGGTCTGACCATGTGCCCTTTGGTAAGATTCTTCGCAGCACCTTAGTGCTGTGTTTTGCGCCCATTGCGCTGCTCACCTTTTTGGTGCTCACAAAAGTGATTAGCGCAAATATTGCCTTTTATGGCATGATTTTTATAGTTTGTATTACCTTGTTGATCCTCACGCCGTATATTTCCAATCTGATTGCACTGACTGATTATGTGCGCGGTATTTCCTTAGATAAGCGTATGAAGAAGCCAGACCTTAGCTTTCTAAACAATGTGGAGGAACTGTCTGATGCGGTAGCGCAGCTGCATGAATCTTGGCAGGACCGCAAGCGACATCTTGAATCTATTATCGCTGAGGGAAAGGTATTGGTAAACAGCCTGCCTGATATTTTGATTATGTTGAACAAAGATTTGGAAGTGATTGGCACCAATAATAAGGCCAACGCCATTTTTGGTGGTCGCTTCTTCCAACAAACGTTGGATGATATTGTAAATCACGAGGATATTTTTCAAGCAGCAGAACAGGTGCTGCAGACGGGTACGGGGCAGACCATTCCTTATTATTTAGAGCCACCCTATAACAAGTCATTTCAGGTGCAGATTGAGCGCTTCCCGATCTATAGCAAGGGAAATATTGCCATTATTTTGGTGATGCATGATGTGACCAAACAGCGCAAAACAGAAACCTTGCTGGCAGATTTTGTGGCCAATGCCAGCCATGAGATGCGCACACCACTCACCACGCTAATGGGCTTTATTGAAACGCTGCAAACCGTGGCGAAGGATGATGCGGATGCAAAAGATAAATTTCTGGGCATTATGCAAGTCCAGGCAGACCGCATGGCAAAGCTGATTGATGACCTGCTGTCTCTGTCTAAGATCGAGCGCAACGCCCACTCGCAGCCTGATACAATTGTAGAAGTGAACAACTTGATTGAGCAGGCCATTGTGCATTTGGCACCCAAAGCAGAAGAAAAGCAGATGCGGCTGGGTGTACGCATTGCTGAGGATAAAATGCATACGCTGGGTGATATAGGCGAGCTGGTGCAGGTATTTGAAAATATCATCGGCAATGCAGTGAAATACGGCCACGCTGGCTCCCATATTACTGTAAATGCACATACTACCGGCAACACGTTCCGCGATGTGGAAGAGCTGCGTGATTATAGCGAGGTTATCCTGATCTCTGTGGCAGATGAGAGTGATGGCATTCCTGCAGAGCATCTGCCACGCTTGACTGAGCGCTTCTACCGAGTGGACACGGCCCGCTCCCGTTCCATTGGCGGCACCGGTCTTGGACTGTCTATTGTAAAACATATTTTAGAGCGCCATCGTGGCGCCATGCGCGTATCCAGCAAGATAGGAAAAGGTAGTGTTTTCAGTGTGTTACTACCTTATGTTAATAAAAAGGATTAAGATATTTTAGTTAATATTTTCTACAATCCACACTCTCGTCATCGTCCGACTTGATCGGACGATCTAGGGCCAAGGGAGAGATATTTGTTCCTATGGCCATAGATCTTTAGGACTGTCGCTGTCGCTCCTCCGAGGATGACGCTAAAATGGGAATCAGAAATTGCTAACTGCAATTAGCAAGCAAATTGCTCATGCAGGATCCGCTCTTCCAACGAATGGCCAGGGTCAAATAAGAGCTGCGCAGAAACCGTATCATCCTGAAAAATATCCACATGCGTCACATCTGCGTATTCTTGATAATCCGCTACTGCATTCACCACACGCTTATGCGACTTTAAAATCTCACAACGCACCGTCACATTAGCAGGCAACAATGCCCCATGCCAACGACGTGGGCGAAATGGGCTGATGGGAGTGAGCGCCAGTACATCGCTCTTAAGCGGAATAATCGGTCCGCCAGCAGAAAAATTATACGCGGAGCTGCCCGCAGGCGTGGCCACCAGTACACCGTCACACACCAATTCTTCCATATGCACCACACCGTCAATCTGAATACAGATTTTTGCCGCCTGCCCTGATGCGCGCAGCAATGACACTTCATTAAAGGCAATGGCCTTTTTTAGCTCACCTGATTTGGTGGTCGCCTCCATACGCAGCGGGTTTATTACCGTTGCTGTTGCGTTTTTGATATGCTCTAAAATAGCGGTGGCGTCGCGCTTTTCATTCATCAAAAAGCCTACTGTGCCGCAATTTACACCGTAAAATGGGATAGTATGCTGCACATAATGATGCAGCGTATGCAGCATAAAACCATCCCCACCCAGCACAATAAACGCATCACAACCAGTAGCATCTTCAGCGGATGTTACCCGCGCGCATGCACCTGCAGCCAGCAGCTCATGCTGTAACGCCTCTGCAATCTCATGCGTATCTGCAATAATACCATATTGTGCCATAATGTAACCATACTGCCCAATGACAATGGAGCGCAACGGTTTTCTGCGTAAGCACAAATTCAATTTACTTTAGATCCGGCTTTTGGCATGAGTGATGCATGGACCTATTTACTGAAGGCAGTTCTGGCAGTTTTTCTTGCCGCGTATATTACGAAGATACCGACGCAGGCGGCGTGGTATATTATGCCAACTATCTCAAATTTGCAGAGCGCGCACGCACGGAATTACTGCGTGAGAATGGTATCGAGCAACAAACGCTGGCTGACACGCAAGGCATTTTCTTTGTGGTGCGCTCTGTGCAGATGGAGCTGCACAAACCGGCACGGCTGGATGATCTTCTGGAGATTACTACCACAGTTTCCAAGCGCGGCGGTGCAAGTGTGGAAATGCAGCAGGAAATTGCCAATCAAACTGGTGTAACATTAGCCACGCTCATAGTAAAAATCGCCTGCGTGGATGGCACAATGCGCCCCAAACGTTTGGACCGCTTTATGCCCAACAAAACACCAAATTAACACAAAAAGAAAAATAATATTTTATTTTTATAAATTTATAGTATATATTGAGGTTATGATAGACAGAATTCCCGTAGACGATACACAATCAGGCAACAACTCTATTCAGAATAGGGGGGGACTAAAAAATGGACATCTTTTTTCGATAAAAAAGATGGAGAGCTAAGAAATCAGGACGCAAAATTAGGCTCTGCTGTTAAACGTCATGAGGAGCGTACGCTTCAAAATAATCGCCCTGGTCCTGGCAACCGCAGATAATATTACATAAAAAACAATAGCAGCGTTAAGAAGGCTGTGGTGGCAATAGCCAGCTGCATGCTAAAAGGCGCTTCTTTTTGGGCACTACCCTCCTCTGCCTCAGTAAAATAGGCACGGAAAATAATCGGTAAGAAATAAAGAGCATTCAGCAAGGTACTCACCAGCAGCACTACCAGCACAAAATAATGCTGCATATCTAAAGCAGCCTGCATAATAAACCACTTACTCCACAAACCAGCTGTGGGCGGCAACCCAATCATAGAGAGCGCACCAATGGTGAAGCATACTAAGGTAATCGGCATAGTCCTGCCAATACCGTTCAGCTGGCTCACCAGCGTTTTCTTCTGCGCGGTATAGATATTACCCGCCGCGAAAAAGAGCGTGATCTTACTCACAGCATGCACCGCCATGTGAATTAGCGCTGCTTTTAATGCCAGCACGCTAAACAGGCTGGCAGCCATCACAATGTAAGACAGCTGGCTAATAGTAGAAAACGCCAAGCGTTTTTTGATGCTGTCTTGATAGCACGCAATCAAACTGGCCATCAGCACTGTGAAACCGGCCAGATAAGTGAGCCAGCCGGTGGAAAAGAAAGACGCAAACCCAGCCTGTGGCCCTTCCATACCAATGGTAAAGTAAATGATTTTAACCAGCGCAAACACGCCCGCTTTTACAACCGCCACAGCGTGCAATAACGCGCTCACCGGCGTGGGTGCCACCATGGCCGCAGGCAACCAGCGATGCAACGGCATAATAGCCGTTTTTGCAACACCAAACACAGCCAGCAGCAGCGCAATAGGTATCAGTGCTTGCGGCAAGCCTGTACCGCCAAATACAAACTCTGTGCTGCCAGTCACTGCCCACACAATAATCACCAACGGCAAGAAGAAGCTGATGGAGGTAGCGAGCAAAATACCCAAATATACACGGCCGGCCTTCTTTGCATCTGCAGATTGCTTATGCGTCACCAGCGGGAAGGTGGAGAGCGATAAGATCTCATAGCCCAAAAACAGCGTGAATAGATTGCCTGAAAACGCAATGAGGAGCGCTGCTGCAATGGCGCTGTGAAAGCACAAGAAGAAGCGCCCTTGGCGTGGCTCGTTATTATGATGCATATAGCCGCTGGCATAAATGGAGGTAATCACCCACAAGCCGCTGGCAATCAGTGCAAAAATCAGCCCCGTTTGCTCAATACTCAGCGCCACAGTCAAGCCTGGTGCCAAGCTTGCAAGTGTGAGTGTATGCGCTTCAAATGCAGCATCGTTACTCAAGCTATGATAGGCCACATAAGCCACCAACATAAAGGTGCCAACTGCAAGCAATAGCACCACAAGATCACGCCACATGCGAGAGATGCTAACTGCAGAGAAAAGACCTGCAAACACTGGCAGACAAATAGCAATTAGCATATGCATTTGAAGTATAGAAAGGCTTTGCAGCATTATAACAGCCCCCATTGTTGCACCGCACTGGCCACCCATTCCACATTCAAACGGGTATCAAAGGCAAAATAAATATTAGCGCCAATTAGCAATATAATAGTGATGGTAAAGCCAATAGGCAGCGGGATGTTCTTTGCATCACCGCCCTGCTCTGCCTGCGTATACAGCATGGCTTCCACAATTTTCCAGATATAGATTACCGCCAAAAGCGAGGAAAATAAAATGGGGATAACCAGCCACCACATATCTGACTGCAATGTGGCGCGCAGCAATATCATTTTACTCACAAACCCGGCCGTACCTGGCACACCAATGAGGCTTAAACCGCCAATTACCACGCCAAGAGCCACCAACCAGTAGCGGCGGAACAGCCCTGCCCAGCCTTGCATATAAGCATGGCCATGCACAAATACCACGGCACCAGCGCACACAAATAGCAGCGCCTTGGCCAGTGCATGGTTAAATAAATGCGTGATGGAAGCAGTAAAGCCAAGCGCACTTGCTAAGCCAATACCCAGCAGTACATATCCCATTTGGCCGATGCTGGAAAAGGCCAGCAGGCGCTTTACATTGGTTTGAAAAATGGCTGCAGCCGAGGCCACCAAGATTCCCACTACACCCAGCACTAAAAATAATAATTCTGCAGGCATTATCAGGAAGCTGTAATGCACACCGAACACATCCAGCATCAAGCGCAGTGCTACATAAAGGCTCACCTTCGTGGCTGTGGCAGAAAGAAAGGCGGAAATAAAATTAGGTGCATAGGCATAGGCATTAGTGAGCCAAATATGCAGCGGGAAAATGGCCACTTTTAGCATAATCCCAATGGTAAAAAAGGCAAAGGCCGCTGCCGTGGCTGCGCTATCTGTTACGCTTGCCAAGCGCGCGGCCATATCACTCATATGCAAGGTGCCGGTGAGGATATATAAAAAGCCAATCGCAATCAGAATAAAGCTCGCACCCACGGTGCCTAATATCAGATAATCAAAGCTTGCGGTAAGTGCGCGCTTGTCTCTGCCGGCAGCAATCAGCGCATAGGTACTAAGTGAAGAGATTTCTAAAAATACATAGAGGTTAAAAATATCATGCGTGGCCACAATGCCCATCAGGCCTGAAAGGCACAGCAGGAACAGTGCATAAAATAGCGGCTGCTTTTGAGCCAGCACATCTTGCATCACACTCTTATGCGCAAATGGCAGTAGCAACAAAGGTACATAGGTAATAATAGCCAAAATAAACAGGGCCAGGCGGTCTATCTTATAGGCAATGCCAATGGGCTTGGGCCAATTGCCCATCAAATAATCAATCGCCACGCTTTGCTGCAGGCCAATAAACATACTCAACACAGCCGCAGCAGAAATGGCCACCGCACATGCGGTGAGTACAAAAGCAAGCCGTGCATTATTACACAGCACAATCACACCGGCCAGCATCATGGGCGCTACTACCAGTAGCACCGGCGCATGCGCAGTAAAGCCAGACCATATGTGTGTGAAAAACTCTACCATAGCCGTTACAAATCACCTTCTGGCTGCAATTGTGGGCTGCCGGCCATGTCTCTGGATTGCTCCATAATCTCATCTTCATCAATGGTACCATAGGCATGCTTGATGCGCACAATAATCGCGAGGCCCACTGCCATGGTTGCCACACCCACCACAATGGCCGTGAGCATCAACACATGCGGCAACGGGTTTACATAATGCGCAACACCCTTCTCCAGAATGGGGATATTTCCACCCGCCACATAGCTAGCAGAAATATAAAACAGCAAAATACTGGTTTGAAAAATGCCTAGCCCAATGATTTTACGAATGGCGTTGGCACTGGAAATTACCGCATAGAAACCAATCATCATCAGTACAATGCAGACGATATAGTTATAATGCGATATGTAGCTGATAATGCCGTCCATGTGTGTTTATGCCTCTTCATCCATAAGCTCTTTATGCTTCACAAATGCCATCATAAGCAGCAGCATCACAGCAAATACAGTGATGCCCACACCGGCCTCAACCAATATAATACCCACATGCTGCCCGTGATAGCCATGGCCAAGCGCGTGGTAATCCAAAAAATTATGACCAAGCAACACGCTCACCAACCCTGTGCCAGAATAGAGCAACACGCCAATGGCTGCCAGCACACGCAAGCCACGCATGGAAATCACCTTCTCCAATGCGCTTAAGCCAAAAATAAACATAAACAGCACAAAGGCGCTCGCACCAATCACACCCGCCTGGAAGCCACCACCAGGGCTGTATTCACCATGAAATTGTATATAAAATGCCAGCAGCAAAATAAAAGGAATCAGCCCTTTACTCACCACCCGCAACACCACAAGTTTTTGCATAATGCATGCGTTTATATCGTGATGAATCCGAAACGCAATGACGCTTTACAGGAATATGCAAACTAGTCTATGTTATGCGTATTATGCAAAAAACACCGATTACAAAAACAGGCTATGACGCCTTGGAAATTGAACTAAAGCAGCTGAAAACCAAAGATCGCCCTGCTGTGATTGACGCTATTGCAGAAGCGCGTGAGCATGGGGATTTGAAGGAAAATGCTGAATATCATGCAGCGCGTGAGAAGCAGGGCTTTATTGAAGGCCGTATTCAGCAGCTGGAATCCATTCAAGCCACAGCTGAAATTATTGATGTGAGCACGCTTTCTGGCAACAAGGCTGTGTTTGGTGCTACGGTGCATATTATTGATGACGAAACCGAAGAAGAGACCAGCTATCAAATTGTGGGCGAGTATGAGGGCGATATTGCCAATAACAAGCTTTCCTATACCTCACCTATTGCCCGCGCATTAATTGGAAAAGAAGAAGGCGATATGGTAACTGTTGCCACACCTGGCGGCGCCCGCACCTATGAAATTCTGGGCGTAGCGTTTTTATAGAACCTATTAAAACAAGCTAAATCAACGCATTTGCCCAGTGTCGTGCATCATTATCCAGCGCAATCACATCCTCCACAGAGGCAATAGCGTTGCTATTATTTTTAGACAGGCAACCGTCTACAATGCCTGCGATTTGGGTAAAGCCAATGCGTTTTTCTAAAAAGGCGGCCACGGCCACTTCATTGGCGGCATTTAAGGTGATATGCGCTGCTTGAGAGCCCGATTGCAATGCCTGCTTGGCCAATGAAAAGCACGGATAATGCGCCACATCCACCGGCTCAAAATGCAACGTGCCAATTTGGGTAATATCCAGCTCCTTGCTGGAAATGGCCAAGCGATCCGGATAGCCAAGTGCATAAGCAATGGGAATGCGCATATCATGGTCACTAATGCCTGCCAAAATGGCGTTATCTTCCATTACCACCAGCGCATGCACCAGTGATTTTGGGTGAATCACCGCATCCAGCTTTTCTGACGCTATCCCAAACAAATAATGCGCCTCAATCAGCTCCAGGCCTTTATTCATCATGCTTGCAGAATCCACCGAAATTTTGGCGCCCATCTTCCAATTGGGATGGTTCACCGCCTCATCAATGGTCACATGCTGCAATTGCGTGGCAGTATAATGTCGGAATGGCCCGCCTGAAGCGGTAAGCAGCATTTGCTTCACACCACGCACCTCATTGCCAATAAGCTGATAAATACTGTTATGCTCGGAATCTATAGGCAGCAGCTCACAGCCAGATTGCGCGGCCGCCTGCATCACTTGTGGGCCAGCACACACCAAGCATTCCTTGTTGGCCAACCCTACCCGCGCACCTTGAGCAATGGCCGCCAAGGTTGGCGCAAGTGCAGCAGCACCTACAATGGCGCTGATAATACAGCTTGCCGCAATATCAGCCGCCTCTGTTACCGCCTGTTGCCCTGCTGCAACGGTAATATCAGTATCAAACAGCAACGCTTTTAGCTCTTCATAGCAACTCTGATCTGCAATCGCCACATAGCGCGGCGCGTGCAACCTCGCCTGCTCTGCAAGCAGTTTCACATTGCTACCACCGGTGAGCGCCACCACATCAAAACGCTCTGGATGCTGCGATACCACAGACAAGGTGTTGATACCAATCGTACCCGTAGAACCAAGAATGGTGAGTGTTTGTTTTTTCATAGCTTACATCTAGTTATATATAACAATAAAAAATATACCAATATAGAGCATCAGCAGCCAAGTTAAGGCAAGCAAACC
>JAHDHN010000104.1 GCA_020631295.1 Rickettsiales bacterium | reverse complement strand
GGGAGCTGGATTCGAACCAACGTACGCTTACGCTTCCACGGTTTCGGCTTCACGCGCCAGGAACACAAAACCGCTACGCTTTGAGGTTTTTAGAGATGCCCTAATATCATTTCGTCTTCCACCACACTGCTTGCGCGTGCTTCTGCAACGACTTTTTCTATAAGGGCAATGTTGAGTGGTTGGCTCATGAGGCTATATTCCTTATTACTGTGTCTAACATAACGCAAATAACATAAAATACAATGCAAATGGCGTGTGGAGCACTTCCTCCTTGCACTGCCGTACAGTTGGCAGTATCAGCGTGCCCAACACTATAAGCGGGATAATTTATATGCATTCTATTCGCTCTCATCATTGTAATGCGCTTCATGCGGAACATATTGGCCAACAGGTGCGCCTGAGTGGCTGGGTGCATCGCAAGCGCGACCATGGCAATTTGCTGTTTATTGACCTACGCGACGATTTTGGCCTGACCCAATGCGTGGTCACGGCCGATGATGCTTTTCTGGATCTGGCCACTAAAACACGTGTAGAAAGCGTGGTGACGGTGACTGGCACAGTGGTAGCGCGCAGTGAAGAGACGGTGAATAAGCAGCTAAACACCGGTGCCATTGAAGTGACGTTAGACAGCTTTACGGTAGAATCCACCGCAGACGTGTTGCCCATTTTGGTGAATGAAGAAAAAGAAGCCCCCGAGGCATTGCGCCTGAAATACCGTTTCTTGGATCTGCGCCGCGAGACATTGCACAATAATATCAAGCAGCGCGGTGCAATCATCCGCTGGCTGCGTGAGCGTATGTGGCAAGAAGGGTTTGAAGAATTCCAAACACCTATCTTAACGGCCTCTAGCCCTGAAGGTGCGCGTGATTATTTGGTGCCAAGCCGTGTGCATCCGGGTGAGTTTTATGCACTGCCGCAGGCGCCACAGCAATTTAAGCAGCTTTTGATGGTGAGTGGCTTTGATAAATATTTCCAAATTGCGCCCTGTTTCCGCGATGAAGATGCGCGCGCCGACCGCTCACCGGGCGAGTTTTATCAGTTGGATATGGAAATGAGCTTTGTAACGCAGGAAGATGTGTTCCAAACAGTAGAGCCGATGCTGCGTGATCTGTTTAAGGCCTTCTCTAGCAAGCAAGTGGATGAGCATTTCGTGCGTATTCCGTTTGACGAAGCGATGCTGAAATACGGCTCTGATAAGCCAGATTTGCGTAACCCAATTGAGATCAGCGATGTGACAGAGGCGTTCCGCGGCTCTAATTTTGGTATTTTTGCTAGCCAAATTGAAAAGGGTGCCGTGGTGCGCGCTATTCCTGCGCCACACACTGCCAGCCAACCGCGTAGCTTCTTTGATAAGAAAAATGACTGGGCGCGAGAGCAGGGTTACCCTGGGCTAGGCTATATTGTGTTTGAAGAAAACGGCAATGCTAAGGGGCCGATTGCCAAGCAGTTGGATGAAGCGCGCCTGCAGCAAATTAAAGATCTAAGCGGTGCAAGTGATGGTGATGCTGTGTTCTTCAGCTGCCACCAAGCAGCAGATAAGGCAGCAGACTTGGCCGGCAAGGCGCGTACGCTGCTGGGTGAAGAGCTGGGCCTGATTGATGATAATATCTTCCGCTTTTGCTGGATTGTGGATTTCCCTTATTATGAATGGGACGAAGAGCACGGCAAAATTGAATTCAGCCACAACCCGTTTTCCATGCCACAAGGCGGCCTAAAAGCGCTGGAAGAGGCCGAAGGCGATAACGCAAAATTGCTGGCACTCAAAGCCTATCAATATGATATTGTGTGTAACGGGATTGAGCTGTCCTCCGGTGCGATTCGTAACCATCTGCCAGAGTTGATGATCAAGGCCTTTGCCATTGCAGGCTACGATGAGAGCGTGGTGGAAGATAAATTTGGCGGCATGCTGCGTGCCTTCCGCTTTGGTGCACCACCACATGGCGGCATTGCGCCAGGTGTGGACCGCATGGTGATGCTGCTGGCGGATGAGCCGAATATTCGCGAGGTGATTGCGTTTCCAATGAATCAGCAGGCGCAAGATTTGCTGATGGGCGCACCCGCCGAAGTGGACATGAAGCAACTGCGCGAGTTGCATATTCAACTCTCGACCAAGGCACGTGAACGTTTGGAGAAAAAGGCGCTACGTGAAGAAGACGCATTTGAGGACGCTTCGCTGGGCGTGGATGTGAATAAGGAACAACAATTTGCTTAATTATATGAATCCCCGGGCAAGCGTAAGCGCGACCCGGGGTCCAGGGTTAATAAGCACTGTTTTTCCGTGTGGCCCTGGATCCCGGCTCTTCGGCCGGGATTGCAATAGATTATTAAGAGGGTATAGTAAGAATTATGGCAACGATTGGAACACGCATATATAGCTGGCTGAACGGTGAAAAAGTGGGCGATGATGAATTTGGAAATCGCTATTACCGCTCTAAAAAGAAGGGCGATGGCGCGCATGTGGGGCTTGGTACCAAAGAGCGTCGCTGGGTGATCTATAACGGCAAAGCCGACCCAAGCCGCGTGCCGGCCTATTGGCATGGTTGGCTGCATTACACCACAGATGACGTGCCTTCAGAAGAAGACAAGCAAGCCGATTACATATGGGAAAAACCGCATCAGCAAAATCTCACCGGCACCCCGTTTGCTTACGTGCCAGACGGTCACCTCACCAAAGGTGGGCAGCGCGCTAGAGCGGTGGGTGACTATGAAGCCTGGACCCCGAAATAGTCTTTTCATTTCAGTTATAGTAAGATCGCAATTCATAAACAATAT
>JAHDHN010000024.1:13588-17915 GCA_020631295.1 Rickettsiales bacterium | reverse complement strand
CTATATGTACACGGCCAGAATTATGGGCATTAAACAAGAAAAAAATGGAATGAACACCACCTACACACATCCATATCAAAACAAAAATGTTTTCGAAGGAGACCAATTAGAGCATAGCAAAAAACAACAAAACCAATTTTCTGCAGCACAGAAAATAATTGATACGGTAAAAAAAGAATACGCCAAATACCTAAAAACCGCACAAGACATCATTGATAATTCTTCTGTGTTTAATTTAGAAAAAGCAGGACCCTATGAACATAACATTACCTTTGGAGATAAGGTAGTCCCCCTGTTTGAAAAAGGATATATTGGTCAATATCATATTGATATATTACGCTATGCTGCAGCATCAATCACACCGCAAAATGAGAAAACATCATTTACAGAAGGGCTCAAAAAACCACCAACTTTACCACAAGCAAATCTTTATATGGATACATCGGTATTTACCGAGCTGATGAAGCACGATTCCTTATTTGCACTAAAAAGGTTTATTGAGGCGCCCAATATAAACAAAGTGTATATTACTGATGTAATAAAAGAAGAAATATATGCAAACTACACTGCGCTCAAAAATAAAGGACATACCAATACAGAATATAAGGAACTTCAAACGCTACTCGAATCAGAAAAAATAGCCATAGAGAGCACAAATTTTACTAAAGCAGAAAACAAAGGTGAAGAATCACTTCAACATATCCTAGAGCAAGACACATCAAATAATATCTGCTTTTTCATTACGCATGACACAAGCTATCTTCAAACACAAAGAAGCTCTTTAAAAGATGGAAACCGCAACATCGCCGGCTGCCCCAGAGGAACAATGACCACCGCCTTTATAGCATATACATTAGGCAATATGGATACATATGTTGACGGGTTTACCTTAACAGAAGAACAAGTAATAAAATTACAATCACTTGCAGACACACAAGGCGATCAGAATGATAAAAGAGACATATATAAACGTGTAAAGCTTCCAGCTGAGGCTAGAATTAGCAGTGGTGAAAAGATAGCAATTGATTATGTAAAAACAGCTGCTGTATTTTTAGAGGCAGCGGCAGCATGGGCAGAAAAACAGCCTGACATAAGATCGATCAAACCCACCGGTCCACAGCACCATGGTTATGGCATAGCGTAATTTAAGCAGCGTCGTCCATGCTGGCGGCCAGTTTGGCAGCCTGGTCTTCGGCAATAAGTGGGTTGATCACCTCATCCAGCTCACCACTATTCACAATTTCATCGATCTTATAGAGCGTTAGGTTAATACGATGGTCTGTCACTCGGCTTTGCGGGTAGTTATAGGTACGAATACGCTCTGAGCGGTCACCTGAGCCCACCTGGCTTTTGCGGTCTGCCGCGCGTTCTTTTTCCACCAGCTCACGCTCATGATCATAAATACGTGCGAGTAGAATCTTCATCGCTTTGGCACGGTTTTTATGCTGTGATTTCTCGTCCTGCTGCTGCACCACAATGCCGGTGGGAATATGGGTGATGCGCACGGCAGAATCGGTGGTATTCACACTCTGCCCACCAGGGCCACTGGCGCGATACACATCAATACGCAGATCTTTTTCTTCAATCTGCACATCCACCTCTTCAGCCTCGGGCAATACCGCTACTGTGGCAGCAGACGTATGCACGCGCCCTTGTGTTTCGGTGGCAGGCACACGTTGCACGCGGTGCACGCCCGATTCATATTTCAAGCGCTCAAACACATTGGTGCCCGAAATGGTAACTGCTGCATCTTTATAGCCACCCACGCCGTTCTCAGACACGCTCATAATCTCAAATTTCCAGCCACGGGCGGAGGCATAACGCTGATACATGCCCAGTAAATCTGCGGCAAATAACGCTGCCTCATCACCGCCTGTACCGGCACGGATTTCCAAAATAGCGTTCTTTGCATCAGCAGCATCTTTGGGTAGCAATGCCACTTTTATTTTGTGCTCCAGCTCGGGTAGTTGCTCTTTGGCCGTCTCTATTTCTTCTTCTGCAAAGGCCTTCATATCTGCATCCGAATCACCGTCTGCTAAAATCTCCTCACAGTCCGCAACCGTTTGCTCTGCTTCAAAATAACACTCAATAACTTCTACCACAGAGGTTAGATCAGAATATTCTTTTGAAACAGCAGCAAATTGCTGTGTGTCCATGGAGGCTGGATCACCCAATTTATCCGCAAGTTCCTGATGCTTTGCCTTAATGGCCAATAATTTATCGGTAAATGACATGGTTTTACAGCTCCGCGGTTAAAGCGTCTATGCTTACAACACGCTGCTCACCTGTCGCAAGTGTTTTTACCGTTACGGTGCTATGTGCCATTTCTTCTTCACCTAAAATCAGCGCGGTGGCTGCGCATTTCTTGTCTGCTTTTTTAAGCTTCTTGCCCACATTATTGCCCGGAAATAAAATATCCACATGCTTGCCTGCCGCACGCAATGTTGCAGCCATTTCCACAGCCCGCATGCGCGCGGCATCATTTGTGGGTAATATAATAATCTCAGGCGATGGAGTGTGTTGTGCGCCACATAATAACTCCAGCCGCTCAATACCCGCAGCGAATCCCACCGCCGGCATAGAAGGACCGCCCATATGTTCCATCAACCCATCATAGCGACCACCTGCTAGAATGGTGTTTTGCGCACCGAGCTGCTCTGATTCCACCACATATTCAAACACAGAATGGTTGTAATAATCCAAGCCGCGCACAATATGCGGATCTACCACAAAGGGAATCTTAGCCATGGTAAGCCCGTCTTGTACATCCGCAAAGAAGGCCGCGCTTTCTTGCGTATAATACTCCGCCATTTGCGGTGCAGCTGCGGCTATTTCTTTATCCTTCTCGTCTTTTGAATCCAAAATACGCAGCGGATTCTTCTCCAGCCGCATTTTACTGTCATCTGATAAATCAGCTTTATAACGTGAGAAATACGCCACCAGCGCCTCACGATAGGCTGCCCTACTTTCTGCATCACCCAAACTATTCAGGCGAAAAGTACCGTTCTCAGCCACATTCAAGCTCGAAAGCAGCTGATAGGCCACCGCCATCATCTCCACATCTGCATGGGCGCCATCCACACCAAAATACTCGTAATTTACCTGATGAAATTGGCGCATACGGCCCTTTTGCGGACGTTCATAGCGAAAGAGCGGGCCAGTGGAAAAGAGCTTCAGCGGCACATGCTGCTGCCACCCGCCAGAAATAAACGCACGCACCACTGCCGCCGTGAATTCAGGCCGCAAGGTAAGTGATTCACCATTGCGATCCTCAAAGGAGTACATCTCTTTATTCACCACATCCGAACTATCACCCAATGAACGCGCAAACACATCGGTAAATTCAAATATAGGGGTAGCGAGATAAGAAAAACCCGCCTGCTCGGCCACCTTCCGCGCAAGATCTTGCACATGCAAAAACCCTGCCGCCTGCTCAAAAATAATATCACGCGTACCACGCACTGTTTGTAAAGATCGTTTCATAATGGCAATGACTAAACATTTTATACAGAAAAAACACAATCTATTTTCGTAGAAAAATCTCCAAAAACTACAATAGAACCTAACTAACTTATGACACCTATAAAAGCCGTTTAGGCAGTTCAATGCCCGCATTCATATGCATATTTGCCACTACGCCAATGCTTAATAATAGCGCAAGCAGGTGACTGCCACCGAACGACAAAAAGGGCAGCGGCACACCCACCACCGGCAGCATACCCGTTACCATACCAATATTGATCATCATATGAAAAAACACGACCGAGACCAGCCCCACAATCACCAAGCGGCCAAAGCGGTGCTTACAATGATTGGCCAGCAGCAGGCCGTTGCCGATGAAAAGCAAATAGGTCAGAATAAGGAAAAAGGCACCCACAAATCCCCATTCTTCTGCAATCACGGTGAAGATAAAATCCGTGTGTTTCTCTGGCACAAAACTCAGGCGAGATTGTGTGCCTTGCATAAACCCCTTGCCGGCCATACCGCCAGACCCCACTGCAATTTTAGACTGAATGATGTTATACCCCGTGCCCAGCGGGTCTGCCTCTGGGTTTAAGAAGGTGCGCACACGCTGCTTCTGATATTCATGCAGCTGGGAATATGCCAGCGGCAGCGCAATCAATACCAAAGTGGCGGCCAGCAGGAATTTTTTCCAACCAATGCCGGCAGAAAATAAAATGGCAGCAGACACACAGCACACAATCACAGTCGTGCCCAAATTAGGCTGCTTGAGAATAAAAAGTGCTGTGATGGCTATTAAGATACAAGGCACAATAAGCGTACGAAACAAGGGCAGCGCACTTACATGAATGGTATGGAAATAGCG
>JAHDHN010000024.1:0-13488 GCA_020631295.1 Rickettsiales bacterium | reverse complement strand
CAATAAGCGTACGAAACAAGGGCAGCGCACTTACATGAATGGTATGGAAATAGCGCGCCAGAGCCAGCACGATGCCAATTTTCATAAATTCTGAAGGCTGAAACTGAAACCCGCCAATATTCAGCCAGCGCTGCGCACCCAAGCCACCTTCCACGCCCACCAACTTCACCAGCACCAGCAACCCAAGCCCAGCAATGAAGATGGGAAAGCTCATATGAAACCAAAAACGCAGCGGTAAAAAAGCACAAACAAACATGCCAATGCTGCCCAGCATAAATTTTTGCACTTGGCCGTTTACCCAAGGCTCTGCCTCACCGCCAGATGCAGAATATAGCGCCAACAACCCTATGGCAAACAGCAGCACTGCCAGCATGTAATAAGAAAAAGGAAAATATAGCAACTTACCCATCCAAATGCCCCAATTTGATGCGTTTGGTGTTTATGTAGGCTTCGCTTTCTGCATGCGCTTTCGTGTAGTGCGCATGGCGGGCTGATACTGTGATGCCACATGCTTCTAAGCCAGCAATTTTGCGTGGATTATTGGTCATCAATGCCACATTGCTAATACCTAATGTGCGCAGCATATGGGCAGCCAAACCAAAGCTGCGATCGTCATCTACAAAGCCCAATGCTTCATTGGCTTGTACTGTGTCTAGCCCTTGTGCTTTTTGCTCATAGGCCCGCAATTTATTGACCAAGCCAATGCCGCGCCCTTCTTGCTGCAAATAAAGCAGCATACCGCTGCCCGCTTCTGCCATATCATGCATGGCCTTGTGCAGCTGGTCATGGCAATCGCACATCAAACTATGCAGCAAATCACCCGTAACACAGCTAGAATGCAAGCGTGTGAGCGTGGGCAGCTCTGCCTGTAATTCTCCAAATTGGATAGCCATATGCTCCAAATTGGAGAAGGGTGAAGTAAATACATGCAGCTGCACATCTTTGGCCGCATTCAAGTGCAGTTGGCTGGACTGAGTGAGGCTAAAACTTTCTGGCAATGCTGCGTGAAATGCCGTTATCGAGTCTACGGTCAACTCACCCACCAGCTCTTTGTCAGACGGCACAAGTGCTGGAAAATAATGATGCGCAGTGAGGTGCGAAAAAAGTGCAGCATAGGACGAATCTAACTCTGTATACGATCCATACGACAACTCGCCCTCTGATAAACCAGCTGCTGCGGCCATATTTTCCACATCGCTAAGCAATAGTGGCATATCTGTTTCAATGCCCAAATGCTGCGCGCGCAAGGCAGTGATAGCAAGTTGCTCAGCCTGCTTGGTCGTTTCAGCCAATTGCCATGCTTTGCCTTCAAATAAAAACGCAGCGCCAGTGCGCAATTGTGACGTATATGCGAAGATCTCTTCCATGATATGTTTGACTACAAGAAGTAGGATAGCTATGACAATCAAAATAACCGTTTTGAGGAGTGAAACATGCGTTTTTTCTTAATCAGCCTTTTTCTTGCACCTGCATTTGCCATGGCCCAAACTGCCATTGGCACCTTTAAAGACTGGCAAGCCTTCCACACTGTACAGAACGGCCAAAAAATTTGCTATATGGCCTCTTTCCCTACCAAAAGCGGCGGCAATTTTAAATCGCGCGGCAAGCCTTATATGCTGGTGACTACGCATAAGGGCAGCGCGCCAGAGGTAAGCGTATCTAGCGGTTATCCGTATAAAGACGCAAGCACCGTGCAGGCCACTGCCAATAGCGGGCAGAAATTCACCTTCTTCACCACGCAAGACACACCCAAAATTGCTTGGCTGAAAGATTCCGCCGCGGATAAAGCTGCCATTGCTGCTATGAAAAAAGGCGCAAGCTTCAGTGCAAAAGGCTTTTCTAAAATTGGCAGCCACTCTGTGGATACATTCTCACTGATGGGCTTCACCAGCGCCTATAACGCTATTTCTAACGCCTGCCGTTAGCAGAAAGTCTAACTAATCTATAATATCTGGCTGCTTGATCTCAGCACAGGCAATGCGGCCGCCCGCGCCGCCAATGGGCTGAGTAACGTGATCATCCGGATTTTCATGAATAATCAGCGCAGAGCCATCTGCATCATATAAGGCAGGTGTGGCTGATGTTTCTTCTGCATCTGCAGGATACAGAGACACAAGCTGTGAATAAAGCTCCACACTGGCTGTGCCATCCTCATGCACTATCAAATTTGGCAAATTGCCTGCATGTGGGCCTTCTGGATGCAAAAACCCATGCGGCTTGCCTTGCGGCATAATATGCCCAGATGCAGATGCAAAATCTTTCAATGCAGAGCAATCCCCTACCTTATGAAAATGCATGCCATGTGCACCTGGTGGCAATCCTTGCACGTTAATATGTATCAACACACCATTGCTGGCCTCTTTCACAAACACATCACCAATCACATCACCGTCATTATTTATAATAGGCAAACCATGATTATCACAGGCCGCAGCGGAGGATATTACCCCGCATAGCGCCAACAAAAGAGAATAGTGTTTCATATCACGCTTTATAGCAAATATATTCAACGGCATCAATAACCTAGAGAGAGTCGACCTGATTTGCTGCTGGTTATCTTTTCCCAGGCATGATATGAGTAAGATTATGGTAGAAAACACCGATGATATTATTGCCTCTGGGCAAAAAATGTTTGACGAAGCGGCCCAGCAGGCGCCGCATAAGCCGCTTGGGCAAAAGCTCCTGGATAAGGGCTATATCTCACAAGATCAGCTGGATATCGCGCTAAAAACCCAGCGTGACATGAAAGAACGCAAGCTGATTGGCACCATTTTGGTGGAGCTTGGTTTTATCACAGAAAATGCGCTGGGCGAAGTGTTAAGCGAAACCAGCGGCGTGAAACAATTTGATGCCTCTAACACCATTATTGACCCAGAGCTGATTGCACAAGTACCCAAGCATGTGGCCATTCGCAACCGCGCTGTACCGCTCTTTATAGAAGGCAACAGCATCTTCCTGGCAATGACGGATGTATTCAACGTGCTCGCCATTGATGCCATCCAGCGTTATTTTCCTAAGCGCTACAAGGTGGAAACCGTGCATTGCGCGGAGAGCGAGCTGCTGGATATTATTGATAATTACTACGAATATGAGCTCTCTATTGACGGTATTTTGCGTGAAATGGAAGCGCTGGCAAAAGACAATGAGCGTGACCTGATTCAAATTACCCAAGATGAAGAAAGCTACACCAATCCCACGGTGCGCTTGGTGGATGTGTTGCTGGCAGATGCGGTGCGCAGGCGCGCCTCTGATTTGCATTTTGAGCCGGAAGATGCGTTTATTCGCCTGCGCTACCGTGTTGATGGCAAACTGCGCCAGATTCGTAGCTTCCACAAAGATTATTGGATGGCCATTGTGGTACGTCTGAAGATTATTTCTGGCATGAATATTGCCGAGAGCCGCCAGCCGCAAGATGGCCGTATTAACTATAATGTGCTTGGTCGCCAGGTGGATTTTCGTGTGTCCACGCAACCCACCATTCATGGCGAAAATATTGTGCTGCGTGTGCTGGATAAGCATAAATCGCTGCTCACCATGGAAGAGCTGGGTTACAGCCCAGAAAATATCAAACTGTTTAAAAAGGCGCTGGGCAAGCCAGAAGGCGTGATTGTGATTACAGGCCCAACAGGCAGCGGAAAAACCACCACGCTTTATTCTGTGCTCAGTCATATTAATTCACCAGATCGCAATATCATGACATTGGAAGACCCGGTGGAATATCAGCTGCATATGATCCGCCAAACCAATGTGCAGGACAATATTCACCTTGGGTTTGCAGAAGGCATTCGCTCTATTTTACGGCAAGATCCGGATGTGATTTTTGTGGGTGAGGTGCGCGATAAAGACACCGCCACCATGGCCGTGCGCGCAGCAATGACAGGACACCAAGTATTCACCACCCTGCACACCAATGATGCGCTGGGCGCTATCCCACGCTTGGTGGATTTGGATATCCGCCCGTCTATTTTATCTGGCTCTGTGGTGGCCAGTGTGGCGCAACGTCTTGCACGGCGCTTGTGTGATCATTGTAAAGTGCCCTACACACCCACAGAGGAAGAAGCCGCACTGTTAGACCATAAAGACGGCCAAGAAATTTATACCGCAGATGGCTGTGAGAAATGCGATAATACAGGCTATTTTGGCCGTGTGGCCATCAGTGAAATTATTGTGATGGATGAAGAGCTGAATGAAATGATTGCACAAAACGCCACGCATAAGCAAATGAAGGAATATGTGCTGTCCAAAGGCTTTATTCCTATTGAAACAGATGCACTGCAGAAAGTCTCTGCCGGCATCACTGACTTGGACGAAATCCGCAGCGTGGTTGGATTGTAGCCTTAATAGTCTCCACTATTTTCCTGCGACTTGCCTGTCCGCCATAGCCTTGGCGACGGCGGGATCGCAGGATCAAATGCAACAGTTATAGTCGTTTCAGTTAACAATCTCCCATTTTGCAGCCCTTGCGAAAGCGAGGGCCCAGAGCGAAACGATGAATAGTGCTTGTTAACCCTGGATCCCCGATCTGCGCTTCGCTTGTCAGGGATTGCAGGGAAAAGTTAAATGAAATTACTATAACAGTTATGCTGCATCACCATTTGGCCCTGTGGATCCCGCTACGCTCTGCGAGCTTCGCCGGACGTAGTAAACCACAGGGAACAATACTTTTTATGAATTTCTAAACACCCTAATCAGGCAAGCAAAGCGGACGGGTGCGCGCATCGCTGGCAATGAAGGAAAGCACCGTTTCCACCGTTTCTGCAGACACAGCTTCCACAGAGGCCACACGCTCTTCTAAGGTACCTTCATCTGCGAACAAGGTTTTATAGGCCGCGCGCAATGCGTTGATATCTGTTTTATCAAACCCGCGGCGCTTTAACCCAACTAAGTTCAAGCCGGACAAATGCGCACGCTCACCGGTCACGGTGCCATAAGGAATCACATCATTTTCCACGCCAGACATACCGCCAATCATCGCATGTTGACCAATGGAAACAAATTGATGCACTGCAGAAAGCCCGCCAATCACTGTGTGATCGCCCACTGTCACATGGCCTGCCAGCGTGGCATTATTTGCCATGATCACATGGTTACCCACATGGCAATCATGTGCCACATGCGCACCCACCATAAGCAGGCAGTTATCACCCACACGCGTTACACCACCACCACCTTCTGTACCTGGATGCAACGTAGCATGCTCTCTGATTTTACAATTAGCGCCAATCTCTAATTTGGTCATTTCACCGGTAAATTTCAGATCTTGCGGCACATGGCCCACAGCAGCAAAAGAAAAAATCTCCGTTCCTTCACCCACAATGCTATTGCCCACCACCACCGCGTGGCTGTGCAATATCACATTATCATGCAGCACCACATCCTTACCCACATGGCAAAATGGACCAACCTGCACATTGCTACCAAGCGTGGCGCCGTCTTCAATCACTGCACTTGGGTGGATCTTCTGAATCATAACACCAATATTCCTTCCATCCTCCGTCATACCACGGCTTGACCGTGGTATCTCCTCATAAAAAGCTTTCGCTAGAGATCCCATGGATAAACCATGGGATGACGAGAAAACTATTATTATTTATACTCTATGCATCATCCATCAACATGGCAGCAATGGTAGCTTCTGCCACTTTATTGCCATCCACAATAGCTTCACCGGTAAATTTCCATAGATTTTTACGGTTCTGCAGCACCTTTAAATGCAGCTCCACCACATCACCCGGTACCACAGGGCGGCGGAATTTTGCACCGTCAATCGAGGTGAAATACACAATCTTACCACCGGCTTGCGCCTGGCCTACGGTCTCCACCACCAACACGGCTGCTGTTTGCGCCATTGCTTCAATAATCAGCACGCCAGGCATCACCGGGTGGTTTGGGAAATGGCCCATAAAATGCGGCTCATTAAAGGTCACATTCTTAATGCCCACACAAGATTCACCGGCTACGATTTCCTTCACCTTATCCACCAATAAAATAGGATAACGATGCGGAATCATCTTAAGAATTTCTGTAATCTGACGTTCTGTTGCGGTCATGTTTATACCTTTCCTTTTACAAGTTTTGCCAGCGCAATGGATTGACGGTGAAATTGCTTGATCGGCACTGAAGGACTGCCGCCATGCACTGCACCGTCTGGCAAATCTCTCATCACGCCAGATTGTGCGGCCACCTGCACTTGATTACCAATATTCAGATGGCCAGCAATGCCCACCTGTCCACCAATCACGCAATAATTCCCCAATTTTGCACTGCCGGATATCCCCACATGAGAGACAATGATACAGCCCTTGCCGATTTCTACATTATGGCCAATCTGGACCAAATTATCCATTTTGGTGCCTGCACCAATGCGTGTATCTGGACCAGCACCACGGTCGATAGTACAATTTGCACCAATATGTACATCATCCTCAATCACCACGCGGCCAAGCTGTGGCACCGGAATATGCCTGCCATGCTCCGTGGCATAACCAAACCCGTCTTGCCCAATCATACTTCCGCGATGAATAATGCAATCCGCACCAATATCACTGTGGCTAATACAGGTCTGGCTGTGAATCTCTGTGCGCGCACCAATAGTCACCGCATCATAAAGCGTTGCATTCGGGTGAATAATCGCACCCTCACCTATCTTCACATGCGCACCAATCACCGTATTGGCACCAATATGCACATTTGCGCCAATCTCTGCCGTCTCATCAATCACCGCATTAGGGTGAATGGAGGCAGCTAGTGCAGGCTTTGGATGCAGATGGGCTGCAATTTTAGCATAGGCTACATAAGGCGCATCGCACAGCAGCAATGTCATGCCTTCAGGGGCTTTTTCTTGATATGCTGGCGCTAAAATACAGGCGCTGGCCTGGCTTTCTCCCAGCACTTTTACATAGTGCTTATTATCCAGAAAGCTAATGGCACCTGACCCGGCCACATGCAACGGCGCGGCGTGAGTGATGTGCAGCGCAGCATCACCTATCAACTCAGCTCCCACCAGCTCAGCCAGTGCACCGGCAGAGTTGGGTTGTGTGTCAAAGAAACGGCTATCAGGCATGACGGGCTGTTTCTCCTATTCTGCAATCTTACTGCAATGGTACGCTGGTTAAGCGGCTATTTAACGCGCTTAGTACTTCTTCAGAAATATCTGTTGCGCCAGCGCTATAAAGCAATTCTGATTTGGCAACGGCCACATCAAATCTCTTTTCTGCCGCAAGCTCTGCAATAATCGCTACGGTCTCATTGCGAATTTTTTGAATTGAAGCGACATAAGACTGCTCTAATTTGCGCTGCTTTTCCTGCAATGATTGCTGTGAGGCAATCACTTTCTGCTGAAAATCCAATGCTTTTTCTTTGAACACATCCTGCGCTAATACACTACGCTCTTGCATCAATGCTTTATCATCCGCTTCCAGCTTGGCTTTTTCCGCCTGCTGCTGGCTTACCAAAGACGCACGCTTGGATTTCACTTGTGCAGCCACACTTTGCGCCGCTTTAGACTCTTCCACAATGCGCACCAAATCCACTACTGCAATATTGGCAGCCATAGCAGCACCGCAGCATAAGCCAGCGCATAGGAGTAAAATTTTCTGGATCATCTTATACCTTCCTCAGAATTAGAATTGCGTGCCGAAGCTAAAGCGGATTTTTTCCGTTTCATCAAAGGCTTGGTCTTGGAATGCATGGGCGTAATCGATACGGATCGGGCCAATAGGTGATTTCCAAGAAATACCAGCACCTACAGAAGCACGGATATCATCTTCATCAAACACTGCATTTGGGTTGGCATCTGCATCTTCATTGTCAAACAATGAACCCGCATCTACGAAAACGGAGCCTTTAAAGCCAAGCTCTTCTGGCAAGCCCAGCGGGAATTGCAATTCTGCCGTACCCACATAATAGCTGTTACCACCAATCGGATCGAGGCTGGCTCTATCGCGCGGGCCAATACCTTCATTATCAAAACCACGCAACAGACGGCCACCCACAAAGAAGCGGTCATTAATACGTACATTCTGGTTGTTTAACCCTTCAATATATCCCGCACGGCCGGATAGTTTGAAGATCACATCATCGCTATATATAGGGAAATAAGCCGCACCTTGCACCTCATGACGGTGATATTCAGCATCGCCACCCAAACCGGCATAATCCTGGTTCAAACGCACATAGAAACCTTCGGTTGGATCAAAGCGATTATCGCGGCGATCATAGGTGAGCGTGTGCCCTATGGATGAGGTTGTATAATCACCCGCCTGGCCTTGCACGAACAAGGAAGCGGCCGGGTCAATATTATCAATATCATCACTGCGATACTCATAACGCAATGAGTGGCGCAAATGCTCAGAAATAGGATAAGACGCACGAATCTTACCGCCAAAACTGTCACTGTCATAGGCCAAGTTCGAGCGAGAATTATTACCCTCACGCGTTACCTTAAACGCATCAAACCCTAGCGCAAAATCTTTACCTAAGAAATATGGCTCCGTGAAACCCACTTCAAATTGCTGGCTGATAGAAGAGATAGAGGCTGATAATTTGGCATATTGCCCACGGCCTAGCAAGTTACGCTCTGTGAGGCTCACCTCACCCAACGGACCGTCGTTAGAGGAGAAACCCGCACCAAATGTCAATTCACCCGTAGATTTCTCATCCACATTCAACGCCACATCAATTTTATCCACAGCAGAACCCGGTGTGGTTTCCACATCCACATTACTGAAGAAACCCAAATTACGCACACGCTGCAGCGAACGCTTAATTTTCTCAGAGTTATATGGATCACCCTCCGCCAAGCGGAACTCACGGCGCACCACTTTATCCAACGTGCGTACATTGCCGTTAATATCAATATTCTCTACATATACACGTGGGCCTTCACTCACGCGGAAGGCAACATCCACTAGCCCTTGCTCTGGCTTGCGTGCCAATAGCGGAGATACCTCCACAAATGCATAACCTTTCTTGCTCAGCTCTTCAGTAATCGCATTTACTGCATCTTTCAGCTCACGGCTGTCATAACGCTGTTTGGAACGCACATCTACGATATCATCCAAATTCTCAGTTTTTACATAAGGCAGCTCACTCTGCACGGTAAAATCACCAAAGCGGTATTTTGGCCCCTCATCCAGCACGAATGTTACATAAAACTCGCCCTGATCTTGTGCAATTTCGCCGTTGGCAGACACAATCTGAAAATCAGGATATCCATTTTGGTTATAAAAACGACGCAACAGCTCTTCATCATACGCCAAGCGATCTTCATCATAAATATCTGCACCAGACCAAAAACGCAGGATACTGTCTTCCTTGGTCTCAATCACACGCTTCAAACGGCCATTAGAAAACGCCTCATTGCCTACAAAATTGATTTTCTGGATGTCGGTCTTATTCCCCTCATCCACTTCAAAAACCACATCCACACGGTTTTGGCTCAAAGGCACAATTTGTGGATCCACGCGCGTGGCAAAACGCCCTTTGCGCTGATAAAGCTGCAAAATACGGTTCGCATCTTGCTGCAACACTGATTTTGAGAACGCACCGCGTGACTCCAGCGCTACTTCACCTTCTAAAATATCGTCATCAATCTTTTTATTTCCCTCAAAACGCACACTGTTCACAATCGGATTTTCTTCCACTGTCACCACCAATGTGCTGCCCTTTTGTTCAATTGCGGCATCGGCAAACAAACCCGAATCTAGCAAGGTGTTTAGTGCTGTATCAATCGCCTCTGGCGTTACCGGCGCACCAGGCACAACGCCTAAGAAAGAAATTACCGTGTTGGTTTCTACACGCTGATTGCCCTTCACCACCACATTTTGCACCACAGGCGCCTCTTGGAAGGCTTCTGGTGTTTTATTGGATTCCAGCTGGATGGCTGAAAATACAATTTCTGCTTGCGTAGATACAGCAGATAATCCAGCAGCAGTTGCGGCAATAAACAGGGCTAATTTTTGTTTCATTTATAACACTCCAAAATACGATAAATCATTCCATAATGCGAACATCATTAAAAGAATAAGCACGGTATAGCCAAGTCGAAAAGCAATGTCTTGTACTTTTTCGGCCATTTCTTTTCGGGTCACAGCCTGAATGGCATAAAACAATAAATGCCCACCATCCAGCACCGGAATGGGGAATAAATTCACCAGACCTAAATTAATAGAAATCAGCGCCAAGAAGCCCAGCAGCTGCACCATATCAAGCTTTATGGCTTTGCCCGAATAATCCGCGATGCGGATAATACCGCTAATGTCTTTCGTATCACGCTTGCCAGTGATCATCTGGCCAATGGCTTTTAGCGTCATCACCGAGAGATCGTAGGTCCGCTCCACCCCTTTTCCCATGGCAGCAAACACGCCCACTTCACGGCGCTCTGATGGCGCAGATTGCACGCCCAGCTGCCCCATTTTTACTTTATCATCAAACTGGCTCTCTTGCTCCACTGCTTGCGGCGTTACCTGCAATGCAATCACCTCATCACCACGTTTAATCTGCATCTCAATCGGGATATTCGGATGCATGCTCACCTGCATGCGGATATCGTTAAAATCATTCACTGCCATGCCATTTAGGCGCAGCACCTCATCACCCGCTTGCAAGCCTGCAGCTTCTGCAACACTGCCTGGCACAATATCTTGCAGCACTGGCGGCGCATAACGCTCCCCATATTGGATAAGCAGGCCAGCAAAAATAGCAATTGCCAGCAAAAAATTGGCTGCAGGGCCGGCCAGCACAATCAGCGCTTTTTGCCATAGCTTTTTGGCATGGAAGGAGATCGCACGTTCTGCCTCACTCATCGCATCCATTTTAGATTTATCTTCGGCGCTCGCACCGTTGGCATCGCCATACATTTTCACATATCCACCCAGCGGCAGCAGGCTGAAGCGCCATCTGGTACCGGCCTTATCCGTAAAACCAAACATCTCACGACCAAAACCAATGGAGAATGTCTCCACCTTCACCCCGCAAAGCCGCGCGACAAAATAATGCCCAAATTCGTGAATAAATACCATAATGCTGATGACAATTGCCAAACCCAGCACGTTATTTGCAAGCGTTGTGAGAATATCCATGGCCAAGCTCTGTATCGGTAACTCTCTCAATCGTCTAGGAGTTTATGATGATTCCATTTGAGAATTTATACTGTTTCCTGCGGCTCGACCGCAGGATCAAATCTAACAATTATGGCGTATCAGCATTTGACCCTGTGGATAAACCACAGGGAACAAGACATGTATAATAGTGAATTAGATTTGTGCTTACGCACAAATCGCGCAGCTCAACGCGGCGGAATCCCGCCCTTTTGGGCGGTCTTCATAGTCCATTCATAAAATGAATGCACTATATACCATTGGAAAGGACAATCTTTTGCCTTAAAGAGCATGCTATGAAACGCTACAAACTCACCATAGAATATGATGGCACGCACACGCTAGGCTGGCAACGGCAGCTGAATGAGCATAAGCAAAGCAAACGTCAGCGTGTTTCGGTGCAACATCAGCTGGAACAAGCAATCTATGCTTACTGCCAAGAGCGCGTGACCGTGCAAGGCTCTGGCCGCACCGATGCTGGCGTGCATGCGCGCGGGCAAGTGGCGCATGTGGATATTGAGGCAGAGCGCTCCACCTATAGCATCATGCGCGGCTTGAACCATCATTTGGATGGCGGCAATGCGGTGGTGTTAGCAGTGGAAGAGGCAGCGCCCGACTTTCACGCACGCTTTGATGCTACACAACGTCGCTATCTATACCGCATTATCAACCGCAGTGCGCCACTGCGCCTGGAAGAAGGGCGTTGTTGGCATGTATCCAGGCAGTTAGATGCAAAAGCCATGCATGATGCCGGGCAATTATTGGTAGGCACGCATGATTTTTCCAGCTTCCGCGCAGCAGAATGCCAGGCACAATCACCGGTAAAATCCATTGATAGCATCACTGTGGCCAGCCATGGCAGAGAATTGCATATTACCATAGAAGCACGTTCCTTTTTGCACCATCAAGTACGCAACATTGCCGGCGCCTTGGTGTGGGTGGGCACAGGCAAATGGAATGAAGCAGATTTACAACGCGTGCTAGCAGCCAAAGACCGCAACCAATCCGCCCCCACCGCCCCAGCATGCGGGTTATATTTAATGGAAGTGGTGTATTAAAATAATACAGGAACATATTGTCATCCTGCTGTGTCCGCCATAGCCCTGGCGACGGCGGAAGGCGCAGCTGAAGGATCTCATGCCACTGCAATTTCGTCTTTTTTGAAGTAGAGTATGCCCTTATAGTGAGTGTCTCTAGAGTGGGGCATGCGCAGCTTCTATACGCATCTCAATATTGTGGCACGAGATTTCTCACATCCCTCCTACGCTAAAGCTTCGGACGGCAGGGCGTTCGGAATGACAATACGATATTATATTCATTAACACTCCAGCACCAAGCCATCATAGGCGGGTGTAATATGGGCAGGCAGCCGGGCGTTTAGTGCTTCATATTCCAGATAATGGCTCATATGCGTTAAAATGGCGCGCTTGGGCTGCACGCGCTCTATCCAATGCAAGGTGAGTGCCAGATCTGCATGGGTGGGCGTGGGTTGGTCTTGCAAGCAATCCACCACCCATGTTTCCACCCCTTCCAGCGCCTTAAATGCCGTCTCATCCAGCTGTTTTACATCTGTGGAATAGGCAAAATCACCCACACGAATGCCCATGGTCTGCACTCGGCCATGGTCTTGCGCAAATGTCTGCACGCGCAACGCATCCAGCTGAATCACATCACCCAGCGTAATTTCATGCGGCTGCAAGGCTGGGCGAAACCAGCCATATTCCTTAATCGGCGCGGCAAATACATAAGCAAAGCGCGCCTGCAATTCTGCCAGCGTTGCCGCATCCGCATAGCAATCAATCGGTGCGTTTTTGTGGTAATTAAAGCTGCGCAGCTCATCAATACCATGGGTATGATCAGCATGCGCATGGGTGAACAGCACCGCATCTATATGTGATAGCTTGGCATCCAGCGCCTGCCAATGCAGGTCTGGCGAGGTATCCACCAGCACTGTTTTGGTGGTCGCCTCTATCACAATAGAGGCGCGTTGCCGCCGGTTTTTGGGGTTATCGCTGCGGCACACAGCACAGTCACAGCCAATTAACGGCACGCCGCCCGATGCTCCGCAGCCAAGAATGTTTACTTTCATTCCCCAAGCATAACATGAGCATGCAGTGAATATATAGTATTTCCTACATTTATTTAGGGGCTGGCATAGATAACGTTTATTTATAGTAGTTAGCATTAACATTTGGACATATCCAAATGTTAATGCCCACTGGCTATCGCCGTGCAATCCACGCTTACGCGTGTCTTGATAGCAGTTATGCTTTTTTTGGAAATGTCCAATAATTAAGCAGAACTGCTATATAATACCATTTTCTAAGTGTTTTAAGTTGTTCTTTTGGTGTTCCGTAGTTGAATCTAAATTCGCATTCTTTCAAGAACA
>JAHDHN010000103.1 GCA_020631295.1 Rickettsiales bacterium | reverse complement strand
TAATTCTGAAGAAATTTAATGCGCAATCATTTTTCGGATTACCACTGACCTCTAATTATAAAGATATTCCAAGTCATTTTGCATCGGACTTTGGGAGTGGTGGCGCTATTATCTTAGACCAAGGACGCACCTTAGACACTAAACGCCTCATGAAGAAAATGGGCAGAATATCAAAAGGGCAATTCAAGGACGTAAAGAAAGCTTTTGGAGACTTAATTCTATGAAATTCTGCCTCCCCGAAGGGAGGCGATACCTAGTGGTAAACTAAATCTACCGAAGTAGATGTACCCATTATACTATGATAACTATATATGTTGCAAGAAAAAGTGAAGCGTTATGCATAAAGCTTCGGACGACAGGAGTCGCAGGAAACTACATATTCACTTTTAAAACCGTCTTGCTAAGGTAAGTAAATGCACCTCTTTTGCGCCAGCCTGGCGTAATGAAGCAACGCAGGCTTCAAGCGTAGCACCAGTGGTCATCACATCATCCACCAGCATAATATGGGCATCCTTTACCTCATCTGCATAACGTTTATGCAGTGCAAAAGCTTGTTTCACATTGCGGCGACGTTGCCGCTGATTCAAGCTGGCTTGCGGTGATGTGTGGCGCGTTCGTTTGAGCATATCTGGCGCATAACCCGCACCGGAAAAAGCAGCAATGCGCCGCGCCAACAAGGCAGACTGGTTATAGCCTCGGCGCCAGCTGCGCCGCCAATGCAACGGCACGGGCACCACAAAATCAATATGATCCGTTAAGCAGTCTTTTGCTGCTTCAAACATCCATTTGGCAAAGCGCTCTGTCATATATGTCGCGTCGCTGTATTTATAACGGGTGACAAGCTTTTGGCTGTGTTCGTCATAATGAAATACGGTACGTAAGGAGTCATAAAAAGGCTGCTTATCACTGCATTTGGCACACGTGGTTTCTTCACCCATATCAAATTCTAAAGGCAAGGCACAAACCGTACAATAAGGCGGGTGCACAAACCGCACTGTGTCCCAGCATTCTGCGCAGAGCTCATGCGCACTGGCTGTGGGCACCCGGCAGCTAATACAGCGCGGCGGAAAAAGCAGATCAAGCGCGTGGCGTTTCCATTCCATTTTTCACTGGTATCACAAAAGCGGGCGGGATAAAAGCACAGCCATGAGCAAAAAAGACACCACGCCCGAAAAAAAGAACCAAACGCCTCCCGCGCAAGTGCATAATCTGATTAATCAGGAGCTTGCCAATGATTATTACGAGAAGCTTGCGCAATGGATCATTGATTTTGAAGCCGAGCTGGATGAGGAACATGAGGTGGGCGTGCGGCTGGTGAGTTTTGGCGATGCGGTGACCTTCACACTGACCGATATTGGCTATCACGACCCATCTTTAATTTGTTTTATGGGTGAAACCGAAGAGGGCGAGCCAGTTGAGTTGATTCAGCATGTAAACCAGATCAGTATTTTACTGATGAAACAAAAAATTCAAGACCCAGAAGTGGCTGCTGCGCGTGAACCCATTGGGTTCCGTTTGCAAGCACGCAAGCAGCAAAAAGCGTAAGGTTTTTCTTTGTGAAAGATACGATATATGCCCAAGCCAGTGGTGCCGGAAAAGCAGGCGTGGCGGTAGTGCGCATCTCTGGCCCAGAAGCCTATAACATTGCACTGCACCTTAGCCGCAAAGAATCCCTCACGCCGCGCCATGCCTATTTTTGTAGTATCTATGACAGCGAACAAAAGCTGGATGAGATAGTACTGCTTTATTTCAATGCACCGCATAGTTTTACCGGTGAAGAGACAGTCGAGCTGCACCTGCATGGCAGTGAGGCGGTGATGGCATTGCTGATAGGCGCATTACACCGCATGGAAGGCGTGCGGTTGGCAGAGCCAGGCGAATTTACCCGCCGCGCGGTGGAAAACGGCAAGCTGGATATTGCTGAAGCTGAAGGACTGGCCGACATTATTGATGCCACGACCGAGGCACAGCACCGCCAGGCCATGCAGCAGCTGGATGGGCGCTTGAGCCAGGCATGCGATGGCTGGCGTGAGGCAATTTTACAGCTGATGAGCCTGAGTGAGGCCTATATTGATTTTCCTGATGAGGATATTCCAGACTCGGTAAAAACCGAGGCGGTGGAAAAGGCACAGGCGCTTTATGCAGAGATTGAGATGGAGGAGAAAAACCAAGCCGGGCGCCTGATTCGCGCAGGGTTGAATATGGCAATTATGGGTGCACCCAATGCGGGCAAATCTACGCTGCTCAATTGGTTGGCACAGCGCGAGGTGGCCATTACCTCACCACAGGCTGGCACCACACGCGATGTGCTGGAAATCACGTTGGAGTTGGCGGGCATTCCTGTACAAGTCTATGACACAGCAGGCATGCGTGAGCATACGGACGATGTGATTGAGCAAGAGGGCATAAAACGTGCCCATGCCACCGTGGCAGAGGCAGATATTGTGCTGGAGGTGATAGACAGCACAGAGAAGAACACAGCGCCTGTTGCAACAGATATACCCAAGAGCGCCACGCATTTTATGCTATATAATAAGCAAGATGCGGCGGCGGCCATAACAGCTGACACAGTGCCTAATAGTTTTGGAATTTCATTAGAAACAGGTGCAGGCACAGAGGCAGCAATGCAAGCAATCACAGAGGCCGTTGCTGCACGAACGGATAGCCAAACAGCTCCCCTATTCACCCGTGCGCGTCACCAGGAAGCTGCGCAACAAACCATGCATTATGTGCAGGAATATATTGCTGCCATGGAAGAAAACAGACCACCCGAACTGGCTGCGGAGGCACTGCGCCTGGCGGCCACCAGCATTGGGCGCATCACTGCGCATATGGATGTGGAAGATGTGTTAGACCGGAT
>JAHDHN010000023.1 GCA_020631295.1 Rickettsiales bacterium | reverse complement strand
AGCAGCGGAATCATAATCCGCGTGTCGGGGGTTCGAGTCCCTCCTCCGCTACCACTTTTTACTCACATTCTTTGCGTTTTTTCGCCAACATCATCCGCGGATTAGCTTTTTGACTGCACGCTAACGCGTGCGTGGGCGTGTCGGGGGTTCGAGTCCCTGATATATACTCATTCCACTTAACTTTTTCCTGCAATCCCTGACAAGCGTAGCGCAGATCGGGGATCCAGGGTTAACAAGCACCACTTATCGTTTCGCTCTGGACCCTCGCTTTCGAAAAGCGGCTGCAGAATAACTAAATTATAATTATAGTCGTTCTTCTTAAAAATTACAGGTCACATATTCCTCTACAAGCTATGTGCCACGCCTGTGGCGTTGAGTTCGGTGGCAATCAGTGCGGTTAGGCGTGAAAGTGCCTCCTCGCTATTGCCCTCTGCACGCAGGGTAATGGCCGATTGCGTGTTGGACGCACGCACCAGCCACCAGCCATCTTGCGTGGTTACGCGCACGCCGTCCACCTCTGAAATATCCGCGCCGGCCTCTTGCGCGCGCTGCTTGATCTCATCGATAATCGCAAATTTGCGGCTCTCTTCCACCTCAATCCGAATTTCTGGTGTGGTGAAGGCCTGCGGCAATGCGTCCAGCTGCGTACTCAAACTTTCATCGCTCTCTGCCAAAATGCGCAGCAGGCGCAGCGCGGCATAAATACCATCATCATAGCCCGGATTTTCATCGTTAAAGAAAATATGGCCGCTCATCTCGCCCGCCAGTGCGGCGCCCGTTTCGGCGAGTTTGCTTTTGATCAGCGAATGGCCCGTCTGCCACATAAGCGGCTGGCCGCCGGCTTGCTTCACACGGTCAAACAGCGCGTTGCTGGCCTTCACATCGGCAATAATGGTGCTGCCTGGGTGGGTTTTCAGCACTGATTCGGCAAAAAAGATCATCAGCTGATCGCCCCAAATCACCCGTCCTTGCCCGTCAATTGCGCCAATTCGGTCGGCATCGCCATCAAAGGCCAGGCCTACATCGGCGCCGGTTTCTGCTACCTTCTCACGCAATTGCACCAGGTTTTTCTCCACTGTTGGGTCCGGGTGGTGGTTAGGGAAATTGCCGTCAATCTCCGCATTGATCAGATGATGTTCACCCGGCAGCTGAGGCAGGAGTGCGCTCAGCACATCTCCCGCAGCACCATTGCCTGGGTCCCACACGGCTTTGATATCGCTGGAAGTGCTGCTCAGCACGCTGGCCAGATGCGCCACATAGTCTGCTTGGATAGACTGCTCACGCATGTGGCCTGCGCCGGTGTGATAGTCTTCTGCATCAATACGCTCACCTAAGCCCAAAATTGCATCGCCAAAGAAGGATTTCTTGGCAATCGACATCTTAAAGCCATTATGATGCGGCGGATTGTGCGAGCCGGTCACCATCACGCCGGCATCCACATCCAGATGATATTGCGAGAAATAGAGCATGGGCGTGGGGCCAATATGGAGATATACCACATCTGCGCCGGTGCTGATGATGCCCTCTATCAAGGCATCACACAAAGCGGGTGAGCTCACACGCCCGTCTCGCGCCACGGCAATGGTGGGCGCTTTGCCCAGCTTGATTGCGGCTTCTGTGGCAAAGCCCTTGCCCACATGCAGCGCAATCTCTGGTGTGAGTGTTTCACCGGCCACACCACGAATATCATAGGCGCGCAAAATACTGCTTGGTATCTTCATCATTCCCTCCATTGACGAATCCTATGCTAAAGGATATAGCAGCTCGTCCACGAACCAGAAAGAGTAAATCATGAGCAGAACAGCAAATATTGCCGTAGTCGGCGCCACCGGTAATGTAGGCCGCCAAATTTTGGATGTGTTAGCCGAACGCGATTTTCCTGTGGGTGAGATTGTGGCACTGGCCAGCGCGCGCTCTGCGGGTAAAGAGGTGAGCTTTGGTGATAATCGTACACTCACCGTACAATCACTGGATGATTTTGATTTTTCCAACACGGATATTGCCTTGTTCTCGCCTGGTGGTTCTGTCTCGGCTAAATATGCACCTATTGCAGCAGAGCAAGGCTGCGTGGTGATTGATAATACCTCTCATTTCCGCATGGATGAAGATGTGCCGCTAATCGTGCCAGAGGTAAACCCAGAGGCACTGGCGGGCTACACGCAGCGTAACATTATTGCCAACCCAAATTGCTCCACCATCCAAATGCTGGTGGCGCTAAAGCCGTTGCATCAGGCAGCTCGCATTAAGCGCGTGGTGGTGAGCACCTATCAGTCTGTGTCGGGCAGCGGCAAGGATGCGATGGATGAGCTTTATGAGCAAACCAAGGGCATTTATGTGAATGATATTAAAGACCCGGAAGTCTACACCAAGCGCATCGCCTTTAATGTGATTCCGCATATCGATGTGTTCATGGAGGATGGCTATACCAAAGAAGAGTGGAAAATGATGGTGGAGACCAAGAAGATCTTGGACGAGTCCATTGAAGTGGTGCCGACCTGCGTGCGCGTGCCGGTATTTATTGGCCATGCAGAAGCAATCAATGTAGAATTTGAAGAGCGTCTGACAGAAGAAGAGGCCGAAGAAATCTTACGCGAAGCAGAAGGCGTGGTGGTGCTAGACCGTCGTGAAGATGGCGGCTATGTGACACCGGCGGAGATTGTGGGCGAAGATGCCACTTATATCTCACGCTTGCGTGCGGATCACAGCGTGGCTAATGGCCTGAGCTTCTGGTGCGTGGCAGACAATGTACGCAAGGGTGCTGCCACCAACTCTGTGCAAATTGCTGAGCTGCTGCTGGAGCGCTATTTGTAGTCATTTCATTTAACTTTTTCCTGCAATCCCTGACAAGCGCAGCGCAGATCGGGGATCCAGGGTTAACAAGCACTATTTATCGTTTCGCTCTGGGCCCTCGCTTTCGCAAGGGCTTCAAAATAAGAAATTTTAAGTAAAAAAGTTAACTGAGACTACCTCTTAAACAAGCGCCATAGCCTATAGCCCAGCATAGAAGGGGCGCGTGGTGGTGGCTGGGTGAGCACATCATAAGATTGTGCGCGCAGCTGCGCAGTATAATGCTGTGCGATGTAACAAAGTGCCTTTATGTGCGGATGTTTTTTTGTGCGGCCGTTTGTGATGCTTGCATCACACTCTGCAGTGAGCGCTTGGATCATCTGGATGCTTGCCTGCAAGAATGGTTCGCTGCCATAATGATCCAGCGACAATGCATATGTTTGTTTCAGCGCATCATCCACCCATAAGGCTGGGCGCTGCAAGCCAGACACGGCCTCTTTCAGCGCCATAAAGGCAGCATGCATTTCCGCTAGAGCGCTTATGGTTGCATTGTCCTTAATGGGGTATTGTGCTGCATAAAAGGCGGTAAAATAATGCTGCCAATCAGGCAGTGTACAAGATTGCTCTGCCACCAGCGGCTGTGCGGCTTTTATGATGGCCTGCAATGCGGCGGCAGGAAGGGCATGTTCTATCATCGCCTGCAAGAGCGGATGCTGCGGTAGCGGTTCACCGGCCGCATAGCTTTCCAGCTTTTCATGCCACCAGGTCAGGCGCATTTGCCGCACCAACGCTTCTTCACTCACACGGCGTATATGCATAATTTCACTATGCAGCGCATGGATAAGGCGCTGTGCTTGCGTGGCGCGTTTGCCCAGGCATTGCAGCAGAAGGTAGCTGCTTTGGTCCGCATGTAACAATTAGGCTGCCTTGAAGCGGATACCGCCCAAAATACCGTCAATACGGTTATCATCCGCACTGAGTGGCAGCAGCACCATGCGATACAGCAAGATGGGCGGGTTGCCCAGCTCATCAAAGGAAAACACAGGCTTGCGCTGCTTCATCACCTCATGAAAATGGGTCTCCAGAAGCGGGTCGATCAGCGTTTGTTCTGCGGTGAGCAGCCCACGCACATTGCTGCCCACATAGCTGCGTACAAAATTCACGAAGCGGCCTTCGCCCAAAATATCAATCAGAAATACATCATCCCACAAGGCGCCCAGCTCGGTGGGGTGCACATCTTCCAATTTAGGAAACAGGCGGTCTTTACGAATGGAGTTCCAATAGAGCAGCAGCTGGCCGCTAATGCGCCTCTCATCACCCACCACATCCGGTACATTTTTTGCGTTATCTATCAATTGCTTATGCCCTCCCGCATAATCCAGCCGCCTCCTAACATATGTGTATCACTATATGCAACACATGCTTGGCCTGGCGTTACCGCTTTTTCTGCTTCATGCAGCACCACGCGTGCGCCTTTTGCATCGGCAAATAAGGTGGCCTTGGCACCTGCATGCAGGCTGCGCAGCTTCACAACTGCTTCTGTGCCTGTATCAGAAAGTGGTGTGTGGCTCAGCCAATTTACATCTTTGATATAAAAGCTCCGCTTGCCCAGCGCGGCCTCGGGCCCCACAATCACTTGCTGCTTCTCAGCATCCAATTCTATCACATAAAGCGGCTCATGGTAACTGATTTTTAGACCGCGCCTCTGGCCTACCGTATAATGCAGCAGCCCTTCATGCTGTCCAAGCACGGTACCATCAATATGCACAATATCGCCTGGCGTGGCGGCATCTGGGCGTAATTTCTTCACAATATCGGCATAATTGCCGCCTGCCACAAAGCAAATATCTTGGCTGTCGGGCTTGTCGTGAATCTCTAGCCCTAGCCGCTTGGCATGTTCCCGCGTGGTGGCTTTGTCCAGCCCACCCAGCGGGAAATGCAGGAAATCCAGCTGTTCCTGCGTGGTGGCAAACAAGAAATAGCTTTGGTCTTTATTCAGATCCGCACCGCGATGCATCTCTGCGCCGGCTTTGCCTTCGTGGCGCTGCACATAATGGCCGGTCACCAGGCCATCGGCGCCAAGATCTTTCGCCACCGTGAATAAATCCCGAAATTTGACCGATTGATTGCAGCGCACGCACGGAATCGGCGTTTCGCCATTGGCGTAGCTATCAGCAAACTCTTCCATCACTGATTCTTTAAAAATGCTCTCATAATTCAGCACATAATGCGGAATACCAATATGCTCGGCCACGCGCTTGGCATCCTCAATATCTTGCCCGGCGCAACAGGCGCCCTTGCGCGCCAGCTGCTGGCCCATATCATAAAGCTGCAGGGTGATGCCAATGGTCTCATAGCCCGCTTCTTTGCAGAGTGCCGCACAGACAGAGCTATCCACCCCGCCAGACATGGCAACCACCAGCCGTGGAGGATTATTCGGATCATCTATATGTGGAAGCGCAACCATACGGGCTCCCATACGCCCATTGCCGCAAAATGCCAAGGGAATCTGGGTATAGAGCTATGTTATCTAAGCTATTGACGATCAGGTGTGGATTCAGTTTTTTGTTTTCCATTGAAATGCATAGTTGCTCCAACTTCAAATGTCGAACCTGTTTGCTTGCGTTGTTCGTAGCCTACATTGAAATCAAATTTTAGTTTTTTGCCAATTTCTGTTGCCTGTAATTCTAAGCCAACTCCTGGATTGTTTATATATTTAGATTGTACATCATTTGGATTTTTACTCATATCACCCACAATACTTGTACCTAATGTTGCGTTCTTGAGTGGGAAGGTAGCATCTGCACGTACGGAGAGGATGTTATTATTATAGAGTATATCATTTGCACGTATGGCACTATACCCTGTTGTAAAACTATATTGGTTGCCGCCATCATGGCCAATGGTGGTACCTGCCATGATGTTGGTAATTTTATTGTCGCCGTTTTTCATATATTCACCTGCGGCAAATGCAGTAAGGTCTGTTTTAATGGCATATGCATAGCGTCCATCTATGTTAAATGCCCCCCCGCCTGTGAAGTTCCCACCGGCTCCAAATTTGATATTTGTATTAAAGCTATGCTTGCCCAAATCAAAGCCTACACCGCCCCCCACCATTTGTCCGTTTAGTACATAGCGGCGCTGTGCGTCTATTGGTTGCCCAGCATCTACCCGATATGTGCCTGCAAAACTATTTATCTCTTTCAAGCCAATCTTTTTGGCAAATTTTCCTTGCGGTGAAATTGTTAGCGTCATCTGCGAAGTGCTTTGTAGATCGCCTAAAATATCACCCACTACACCGCCTTCATCTTTAGCATAGAGGAAATTACTGCCTACAGGAACAGCATTAGGGTCTAGCATCACACCAATGCCACGTTCTAATGTATGTGGTTTGCCACCTAATGCCTTGTCAATTTTTTTACCCAGGCCAAGCATACCTTTCTTTTCAGAGTCTTGTGTTGTGGTGCGTGTATATTCTATACCTCCGCTGGGCTCAGTACCTGTAATATTGGAGTTATGTACTACACCTGTGTTTATACTATAACGTTTAGACTCTTTCTTTTCTTCATTGCTTGTTGTTGATACGTTAGAACTGTTTTCTTGTGTACGTGCCTCTTCGTTTGCGTCTTTCTTTGCTTCTTTTCGTGCTTTGCGTTCTTGGACTTTTTCTTTTAGGTTGCCCACCCAGCCAAAGAGTTTTTTGCCAACATTTTTCAGACGTTCACGGCGAGCTTCGCGTTTTGCGGCTTTGTCCTGTTTCTCTTTCTCGTCTTTAGGTTCTTTTGCTTTGCCCTCTTTGTTGCGAGTAAACAGATCTTTTATGCGTTTTCCAAGCGGCTGGCGCTCTTTCTCTGATTCTTTTTCTGCGGCAGGTATGTCGTCGTTTTTCTTTTCTTCTGCAGCTATATCGGCCTGTTGGGATTCAGGGCTTGTTTTATTTGCTGTCTCAGCTTTCACACCCTCTTTTGCTGGTGTGTGCTCTGCAGTTGGCTCGTTGTTATTTTCCGTTGCTGGCTCGGCTGTATTCTGAGGTGCAGCATTGGGTGTTACCGCTACATGGATCACTTCTTCTGTACTAGACTGCTCTGTTGGTGCCTTATTTTCGATAGGCGCCGCATTCTCTGGTTCTTTATCCTCTACAACATCTGTAACTTCTATATCGGATGAAGGAGTCTCAGGAGTTGCTTGCGTTACCTCTTCCGTAGCAACCGTCTTTCCAGGTTGTGGTGCAGTAACTGGTGCATCAGCAGCATTTTCTTTGTTTTTTTCCGTTTTTTCTGCAGCTGTTTCTACTACCTCTTCTGCCACAATTTTTTCTTCAGCTGTGGGAGTATTTATTTCAGCAATAGGCGCCTCTAGCGGTTGTTCTAACTCAGCTGCATGATGTTGTGGTATATCCTCTTCTTCTAGCTTCTTAATGCGTGTAAGTGCCTTTCTCATTGCTTCCAACTCTGCTTCACGAAAGGCATTTCTGCCAGCAGCAGTGGTAAGGTCTAGTGCTTCTCTTTTTTTGCCAAGTGGATCATTTTCTCCGGTGCCCAATAATTCTGTAAACTCAGCCATGAATGCTTCTACATCCACGTCTGGATAGTCTGATGCAAAATCTTTAATTTCTTGTAGTAAGTTATAGCTACGAATGGCCTCACTATAAGGCTCTTTATCCAATGCATCGTAGAATCTTTTAACCTTCCTCTCATCATTCTCCTTAGAAAAATGGTTTTGTAATGCGTCTAGAAATTCATTCATGCTACTATCTCTCTTCAAATGTTTTGTTTTCTAGTTATAACAGTCATTTGTGACAGAATGATTAATGCTGAGCTTTATTTTATATGACAATAGAGTGATAGAGCCGACGGATTAAACAGCAGCTTCTGTATCAGAGAGCGCTGTTTTTAGGGCAGGGAATTGGTTGGAGATTTGGTCGATGGGCGCGGTGTCTTTCGCGGCATATTCTATGTCTTTTGCAATTTCTGCCACAGCAGAAAAGCCAAGCTGTGCAGAAGAGGATTTTAGCGGATGCGCAGCCTCACGGATTTGCGTGTGGTCTATTGCTGCAATGCCGGCCTCAATCTCTGCAACATAGCCTGCGGCGTTAGAAAAATAATCCGCAATAACGGCATCTGCCGCATCACCAAGCAATTCCCGAAATTGGTTTAACTGTACAGAATCAATCAACATACAACCATAGCTAGCATAGTTCACAGGCAATGTCGAGGCACAAAGCACTGTTCCCTGTGGTTTAGCCACAGGGTCAAATAGTGATACATTATAACTGTTAGATTTGATCCTGCGGTCAAGCCGCAGGAAACAAGATCTAGGCATTATTAGGTGGAATGACTGTATAAACATGGTTATGCCTCGGTTCATGAGCCTTACTATCATCCATAGTTTTATTACCAAAAGCTTTGCAGGCAGCGAGCGCCATGCGCTGGAGCTGGCCAATTATCAGGCAGCGCAAGGGCATGATGTGCATCTGTTTTTGCGCTTTAACAGCCATATTTTTCATCACCCGGATGCGGATTGCTATCCGCTGCCTTCGGTGAAAATTCACCGCATGCCCAAGCATGGCACCACGCCGTTTATGTGGTGGCACACACGCCGCATTAAGGCGGATATTATCCATGCACATTACGGCCATGATGCAAAGATTCTGCCGCGCATTGCACCAAAGGGCACGCCGGTGGTGGCCACATTGCATCAAAGTGCTTATCTGCCTAAATTTGCCTGTACAGACGGCTTGATCTGCATCAACAACACGCAGCCCACCACAGTGCCGGAGAATTATGCAGGAAAGATCACACGCATTGATAATTGGATAGCAGCACGTAAGGCGCCGACGAAGAAGCGCCTGGCAGATTTACGCAAAGAGCTTAATATCCCGAGCGATGCGCTGGTGTTTGGCTCCATTGGTCGCCTGGTAAAAAGCAAAAACCCGGTGATGCTGGTGCATGCGTTTTTAAGCGCTAAGATGCCAGATAGCCATTTAATTATGGTGGGTGATGGCAGCCAGTCGCTCAATACGCGCTTGGCCGCTGCTAACAACAAAAACGTACATTTTCCTGGTCATGTGAGCAATGCTGCAGACTATATGCATCTGTGCGATGTGTTTGTGTTTCCTTCGCAACATGAGACCTTTGGCCTGGTGCTGCTGGAGGCCATGCAGGCCAAAAAGCCGATTGTGGCCTTTGCCATTGAGAATGTGAGGGAGATTTTTGGTAATTATCCCATCCATTGGGTGGAAGAGCAAAGCACAGAGGCCTTGGCCGCGGCGTTGCAGAACATATCTGCAGGTGACATAGAATATGATATTTCAGATTTTAGTTTGCCGAAGAAGGCAGAGCAGGTGATGGGGTTTTACCACGCATTATTATCACCTTGAAGCTTAATACTCATAACATAGTCGCTCTTATTAAGAAAGTTACGCCGTGGCGTTGGTAATATCCGTACTATAACCTAGTTCAGAAAAGTCATCTGCATAGAGCTGTTGCAAGAGTGCAATGGCACGTGGTGTGTAGTAACGTTCCAGCTGCGCAGCAGCGTTGGTTTTATGGGCACTATCTTCTGTAAAATAAGGTGTGATATCTTGCTGCAACACATCCTGCAGGAATGTGGTGAATTGTTCTGGAAATGTCTCAAATTTCAGCAGGTGGTCATACTGCACACGGTCGGTGCAGAGCAGCTTGGTTTGCGGTGTCCAATGAATATCTGCCTCCAGCAGAAAATCTCGTGAAGCCAGCCGTTCTAAAAATTGTTGGAAGCTTGGCTGTGCCTTGATGCGCAGCAAGGTGAGGTAATAGTGATACTCCGGGTTAGTGGGTTGTATTTTATCCAGATAGCAGGAAAGAATGCGCGTATATGGGTTGCGCACCTGGGCAAAGAAACAATAATTTCCCAGCACATGTTGCATGAAGCCATCTTCCCCGTCCATGGGTGCAGCAAGCGGCGAATCAGCACGCTTATGCACATCATGCAGTGCCATAGGCAGCTCTGATTTGGTCTCCAGCTGGTGTAAGCTGCGCTTTACAGTAGAGCAGCCGGCCTTAGGGATTTCGCAATATACATAGCGGTGCTGATGCGAGATATGCATGAGGTGATTAAAGCGCGAAAGCCGCCCGGAAGAGAGCTGCTGAAGGCTGCGCGCCTGCATGCTATGCAGTGCGTCTTTCACACGTTCTTTTATCTGTGGGGCAGAAGGTACAACCATGAGGCGAAACTAGCGCGGCAAATGCTATTTGTCAAAATCCATTGTTTAGATGTGTATAATTATGATATGCAATGCAAGATAAAGGAGCGGGCAATAAGGGATGGCAAAAGCGAAGACAGAATTTGCGTGCAATGCATGCGGTGCAGTGGCCAGCAAATGGTCTGGCCAGTGCGAGGCATGCGGCGAGTGGAACACGCTGGAGGAGCAATCCTCCGCGGCGCATTTTACTAAGGCCAAGCAAAGCAGCAAGGGAAGTAGCATTGAACTGCGCAGCTTAGGCGAGGCGGCAGAAGAGGTGCAGCGTGTTGGTTCTCACGCCAGTGAGTTAGACCGTGTACTTGGCGGTGGTATTGTGCCTGGCGCGGCCATGCTGATTGGCGGTGATCCAGGCATTGGAAAATCCACACTTCTCTTGCAACTCATGGCGGAGCTTAGCCGCCGATTGCCAGATTGTGTATATATCACCGGTGAGGAATCGGTGGCGCAAGTGCAGCTGCGTGCCAAGCGCCTGGGCGTGGAAACCGCACCGCTCACCTTAGCCGCCGCCACCAATGTGCGGGATATTATTGCTACGCTGAAAACCAAGCAGCCACCCATGGTGGTGATTGATTCGATTCAGACCATGTTTGTGCCAGAGGTGGAATCTGCACCGGGCACGGTAAGCCAGGTGCGTGTGGCGGCGCATGAGCTGATCAGCCACTGCAAAGCGCATGATATTGCGTTGGTGCTGGTGGGCCATGTGACCAAAGACGGTGCCATTGCTGGCCCCAAATTGCTGGAGCATATGGTGGATACGGTGCTGTATTTTGAGGGCGATCGCCATCACCAATTCCGCCTGATCCGCGCGATTAAAAATCGCTTTGGTGCGGCCAATGAGATTGGCGTGTTTGAAATGCGTGAGAATGGCCTGCAGGAGGTGACCAACCCAAGTGCATTATTTATGAATATGCGTGAGGAGCCTGTACCTGGTTGCGCCGTGTTTGCTGGCATGGAGGGCAGCCGGCCAATGTTGCTGGATATTGAAGCGCTTGTGTCGCCCAGTGCCATGGCCACACCTCGCCGTGCGGTGGTGGGCTGGGATCAAAACCGTCTGTCGATGATTTTGGCCGTGCTGCAACGCCATGCAGGCGTGCAATCAGCCGATAAAGAAGTGTTTTTAAATGTCGCAGGTGGCCTAAAAATTCAGGAGCCAGCGGCCGATATGGCGGTGGCCTTAGCGCTGCTTTCCAGCATCAGTGGCATTGCACTGCCCAAGCACACAGTGTGCTTTGGTGAGGTGAGCTTGTCGGGCGATATCCGTAAAGTATCGCATATGGAACAGCGTGTGCGGGAGGCGGCCAAATTGGGTTTTACACGCGCGATTGTGCCGCCAGGGCAATATCCTGCACAAAAAGACTTCACCTATACGCAAGTGGCTGATATAGCGCAGCTGCGTACGGTGCTGGCTTAGAATATTCTTTTACGTGGCGTCATCCCGTGGTTTATCCACGGGATCCAGAGCAACAAAGAGAGAGTATGCGTTGCAGCCCTGGATACCGCGGACCAGCCGCGGTATGACGCGGTAAAATACATGCTTTAGAAAGGTATTTAAATGACAGGCTTTGACGTTTTTGTACTATTAGTGGTGTTGTTTTCTGCCTTAACCGGCTTTGTAGGCGGCTTTATTAAATACACATTCTCCCTGTTCAGCTGGCTGGGAGCTATTCTGCTTTCCACGCTCTTATTTCCGCAAGCGCAGGTGATTATGGGCGGTGTGTTCAAACAATCCATTGTGGCCAATGGTGCTGCAATCATCGGTATTTTTATTCTCTCCTTCCTGCTGTTGCAGCTGCTGAGCGCCATGGGGCTTTCTATGCTGAGCGACAGCCGTGGCGGTTTGATTGATAAATTACTTGGTCTGGCCTTTGGTATTTTCAAAGGTGTGGTGATTGCGTCTACGGTGCATTTGGTGGTGAGCTTATGGTCGGATAAAGAGCCCAATACACATGGCGCAACTTACGGCATTACCTCCACAGGCTCTGGCTATTTGCGCAGCTGGGTGGAGGACTCGGTAGAGATTTTCCGTGATCTCTTTGCCAAGAGCAAAGAAAAAGCAAAAGAGATGGATGAGAACGGCGTATTTGATGGTGCCAAAGAGGCGCTGAATCAAGGCCGTGAAGTGATTTCCGAAGAAGAATTTAACACACAATAGGATGCGCACCCGATGCAACTAACCACACACCCTTTTGAAGACGATAAGCTGCATGAAGAATGCGGCGTGTTTGGCATTGTGGGCAGTGAAGATGCTGCGGCGCACACGGCGCTTGGCTTGCATTCCTTGCAGCATCGCGGGCAAGAGGCGGCCGGCATTGTGGCGTTTGACGGGCAAAATTTCAACCAGCGCAAGGCCTTTGGTAAGGTGGGTGATAATTTTGGTGCTGAGGAGGTGATTGCCGCGCTTAAGGGCAATGCAGCCATTGGGCATAACCGTTATTCCACCTCTGGTACCAAGCAAAATGGGCGTAATATTCAGCCGCTTTATGCCGATTATCATTTTGGTGGCCTGGCGCTGGCGCATAATGGCAACCTCACCAATGCCGCTTCTCTGCGCAAAGAGCTGATTGCAGAAGGCAGCATTTTCCATACCACTATGGATACGGAAGTGGTGATGCACTTAATTGCGCGCAGCAACCAACAAACGGTGCTGGACCGTGTGGTGGGTGCCATGCAAAAAATCAAGGGCGCTTATTCTATGGTGGTGCTCACCGAACATCAGCTGATTGCGGCGCGTGATCCGCATGGTGTGCGCCCGCTGGTGCTGGGCAAGCTGGATGATGCGTTTGTGGTGGCCAGTGAGAGCTGTGCGTTTGACATTATGGGCGCGGAGATTATCCGTGATGTGGAGCCGGGCGAGGTGATTATTATTGAGCAGGGCGTGATTCGCAGCCTGTTTCCGCTGCCCGAAACGCCTAAGCGTTTTTGCGTGTTTGAATATGTGTATTTTTCACGTCCAGACAGTTTCATTGAAGGCAAGGATGTGTATGAGGCACGCCAGCATATGGGTGCTGAGCTTGCGCGTGAAAATGCCGTGGATGCGGATATGGTCATTCCGGTGCCAGATTCTGGCGTGCCTGCAGCACTGGGTTATGCGCAAGCGGCTAATATTCCTGTGGAGCTGGGCATTATCCGTAATCATTATGTGGGCCGCACCTTCATTGAGCCCACCGATTCGATCCGCCATTTGGGTGTGAAGCTGAAGCATAATGCCAATGCACGAGTGATAAAAGGCAAGCGTGTGGTGCTGGTGGATGATAGTATTGTGCGCGGCACCACCTCCAAGAAAATTGTGGATATGGTGCGTGCGGCTGGCGCAAAAGAGGTGCATATGCGCATTTCCAGCCCGCCGACTACGGATAGCTGTTTTTATGGCGTGGATACGCCGTCGAAAGAAAAGCTGCTGGCCAGCAAAATGCGTGTGGAAGAAATGGCGCAGTTTATTGGTGCTGATAGCCTGGCATTCTTATCCGTGGATGCTATGTATCGCGCTGTGGGTGAGGCCGAGGGCCGCAACAATGCCGCACCGCAATTCTGCGATGCTTGCTTCACGGGTGATTATCCCATCTCCATCGACGACACAGAGCATGCGGATACGTTGTTGTTTGGGTAGTATCTAATCAATCTAGGAACCAATTCATAAAGAATTTGTTCCCTGTGGTTTACTGCGTCCTGCGTAGCTCGCAGAGCGTAGCGGGAGCCACAGGGTCAAATACTGATGCAGCATAACTGTTGCATTGGATACTGCGGACGAGCCGCAGGAAACGGCGGCGTTTGATTTATAATAGAGCTTAACAAAACCACCCTTGGCATTGGGTGCGTCTTGCCCTATGTGTATGTGCATGAAAATTGCGGTGATTGGCACAGGGTATGTGGGATTGGTGAGCGGCACCTGCTTTGCAGAGCTGGGCATGGATGTGGCATGTGTGGATATTGACGAAGCGAAGATCGAGAATCTTAAACTAGGTAAAATACCTATTTATGAGCCTGGATTGAGCGAATTAGTAGGTAAAAACCATAGTTCTGGCAATTTGCACTTCACCACGAATCTGGCCGAAGCCGTGGCCGGTGCACGCGCCGTGTTCATTGCGGTGGGCACGCCGGAGGATGAAAAAGGCCGTGCCGATTTGACCTATGTGTTTAACGTAGCGCGCAGCCTGGCACACTGCATGGATGCAGGCACTGTGGTAGTTACCAAATCCACTGTGCCGGTGGGTACCAACCAAAAAGTGGCTGAGTTGCTGCACAGCACCAACCCTAATCTGGTGAGCTATATTGCCTCCAATCCAGAATTTTTGCGCGAAGGTTCGGCTATTAAGGATTTCTTGCACCCAGACCGTGTGGTGATTGGCGTGGAAGATGCACCGGCCAAGCAGGTGATGGAAATGCTTTATGCGCCACTGGCCAAGCAGGGTGTGCCGATTGTGACGACTGATATTGCCTCTGCGGAGCTAATAAAATATGCGTCAAACGCCTTTTTGGCGACCAAAATTGGCTTTATTAACGAGATTGCTGATATTTGTGAGATCGTGCAGGCGGATATTGAAGATGTGGCATATGGCATGGGATTGGACACGCGCATTGGCCCGAAAAACCTGAAGCCCGGGCCTGGGTTTGGTGGCTCTTGCTTCCCGAAAGACACGCTGGCACTCACCAAAGTGGCGCGTGACCATAGCGTACCAATCACGGTGGTGGAAGCGGTGATTGAGAGCAATGCGCGCCGCAAAAAGCGCATGGCAGAGAAAATTATTGCCGCGTGCGGTGGTGATGTGCAAGGCAAGAAGCTGGCTATTTTAGGCTTAGCCTTTAAGGCGAATACGGATGATATGCGCCACGCGCCAGCGCTGGATATTGTGCCGATTCTGCATGAGGCGGGCGCGGAGCTGCATGTATATGATCCAGAAGCGTTCCCGCAGGCCAAGCAAGAGATGGATCTGCCGAATATCACCTGGTGCAACAGCAAAGAAGAGGCGCTGGATGATGCCAAGGCGATGGTGATCCTAACCGAATGGCCAGAATTTAAGGAAATGGATTTGCATCAGGCGCGCACGCTATTGGCAGAGCCACGCATGATTGATCTGCGTAATCTATTCCCTGCGGATGCGATAGAAGCGCAAGGCTTTAGCTATATCTCTGTCGGCCGTTAATTAAGAACGAGAATATTACCCCTCACCTTGATGCTTGGATTTTTGGTAGAGCTGCAAGATGGTGGCGCTGGTTTCCTCCACACTCTTGCGCGTCACGTCAATCACCGGCCATTTTTTCTGCAAATAAAGTTTGCGGGATTCCTGCACTTCGGCCTTGATCGCATCCATATCCACATAGCTGGTATCGCGCGATTCATTTAATGATAGCAGCCGGCTTTTTCGAATCTGAATCAGCCGCTCGGGCGAGATCACCAATCCCACAATAAACGGGTTGGTGGCGGTGAATAAGGTATCTGGCAGCGGGCAACCGGCCACGTAAGGAATATTGGCCACTTTCAAGCCGCGGTAACTCAGATACACGCAGGTGGGCGTTTTGCTGGTGCGCGACACGCCCACAATAATAATATCCGCATCGTCCAAATCTTCCGTATTTTGCCCATCATCATGCGCCAGGGTGAAATTAATGCCCTCCACACGCGCAAAATATTCATCATCCAGGCGATATTGCCGGCCCACCGTGCCCTTGGCCTCTTGGTCTAAAAATCCAGACATAGCATGAATCACCTCATCCAGCACCGGCACGCATGGCACGTTATGCTGCTTGCATGCGGCCAGTAATTTGGCCTGCTGCTCATCATCCACAATGGTATAAAGCACAATACCCGGCGTATCCAAAATGCCTTCAATGGCGCGGTCCATCTGGCCTGGCGTGCGCACCAGCGACCAGGTATGCTCCTCATAGGCCACCTGTTTAAATTGCGACATGGTGCTGCGCATCACGCTGCTGAGTGTTTCGCCCGTAGAATCGGACACCAAATGAATATGATAAAGTGCTGTACCCATAATGCGTATGGCTATGGCATAATAATATGCGAAGGTCAAAGTTTTGACATTCCCTTAAACCATGCCTATGATTAGGGTATGTTTTGGGACAAAGACCACTCTCAGAAGCCTGAAAATGATGAAAGCGACAACAAAGCTGGCATCATCACGCTGTATCGCGGGATTACCGCTGCGCAAAAAGATTTTTGGGCAATTCTGGAAGTGCAGCCGGATAAATATGTGGAGCTGAAAAAAACCCAGCACAGCAACGAATCCATCAATCTCTTTGACTATGGTGAGGTGCTAGATCGCGGCTATGGCGACCACCCGCCAGCCGAAATATTTGAAGAGATTCGCAAAAAATACGCCATCCGTCATAATTCTGAAACATTTATCGTCGATAAAGAAAGTTAAGAGGACGATATTTGGAGGACAGGTGATGAACAAACCATCTTTAGACGATTTAACAAATGTAACCACAACTGGAGTTGTATCTGTAGCCGATATTGCAGCAGCAGTAGCAGGTGTTGAATTCTCTAATGATACAGGTATCATTGCACCTCACGCACAGCATAGCTGCCCAGGCCATTCACTCTAATTCTTTGCGTTTCTCTCCCTTACCTCATTTTATTCTGTAACAATCTCCTACATCCACACCCGTCATTCCATGGTTTATCCATGGAATCTCCCAATAAGGTCACGGCAACTGGCAGGAGATCCCGCGGTCAAGCCGCGGTATGACGAAGAGTGGGTATTTGTTTTGTTAACTATGCAGAGTTGTAACTTTTTTTTAAGAAGAATGACTATACATCACTCCGGCATATCAATATGGCCACGGGAGCCATATATATCCACACCCTCATCGTCAAATTGCAGCAATGCCTGGGTTTGATTGGCGCATTTACCGCTGATGCATACCAGCTTGATATGCGATAATGGCTCGCAAGATGCTAATGCTGCTTTGCGCTCATATTCCTGCCAGGCTTGCTTTTGTGCTTCATCTGCAATCACGCATGCTTGCATATATTCCAGCAACTTTGGCTGCAGCGAAGCGTTTGCTGTTTTTTCACTACGGCTAAAGAGTTGATAATCGCACGGCGCATGTTGCCACGGATAGCCCAAACGGGAGGCAAAGCATTCGCTGTCATCCCAACAGCCATTGGCTTCTTCAATATGACGGAGCAGCACAGTTTTGCGCGTAGTACAATCCAGCGCAGAAAGCGGGCGCGGTGCACTTGCAGCCTGACTTTCACCTGCCTTACTGCTCGCGCTTGGCAGCTGATTCACCAACGCAATCATGCCGCCAAAAAACAGCAGCATAAAGACTATGAAGGGCAGGTGCTTCATTACAAATAACGCCTATTGACCATCTACGAATAAGGTGGTGCCTTCTACATATTTCACCACCACCTGCTCGCCTTCTTTGAAGGCATCTGCACTAGCATCTTTAGCAATGCGAGCATTCATCAGCGCGCCACTCCAGCGTACTTTGCCAGATTTTTTGCCTTTTAATCCGCCTTTTTCCACGGTGGCGCTGCTGCCAATCATGTCATTATAGCCTTCCGTATCGCCGCCTTTTTTGATGAAGTTCTGGAACGGGCGCCACAACACCACTGCCCACATCACGGTTAAACATAAAAAGAAGGCAATCTGTGTGATGGTGCTTTCTGGGTAAATCACGCCGAAAGTCATTAAGCCGCCCAAGCTAAGGGCGCCAAGTCCCACAAAAAAGCAGCCAATGGCAGGAACGGCTGTTACTTCCAACAACAGTGCGACACAGCCCACAGACAGCCAAATTACATCAGCGGTGAAGAAATTCTCCATAGATTACTCCTTTATAGGATTGATACTAAGGACGCAGTGTAGCGCAGAAAGGAGCGCTGCTCCAGTATTTATTCTGCAGCCTGTGCAGCAGCATCTGCCTGCACTTCTTCAACCGGTGCCGGCGGTGTATAGTCTGGTAATGCAGGTGGGTTTGGGTGCAAGGTGCGCAAATAGGCCACCATTGCAGCGGTTTTCTCTGGCTTTTTCAAGCCAGCAAAATTCATGGCCGTGCCCTTGTCGTATTTCTTTGGGTTCAACAAAAAGGCATAGAGATTCTCATAATCCCACACGCCGCCGCGTGCTTTTAGCGCATCAGAGTAATTAAAGTTGGCCTTGGTGGCTTTAGGTGCATCCAAAATTGCCC
>JAHDHN010000022.1:16240-18778 GCA_020631295.1 Rickettsiales bacterium | reverse complement strand
AATGTGCTTGTTAACCCTGGATCCCCGATCTGCGCTGCGCTTGTCAGGGATTGCAGTAGAAATTATTATCTAAAACAAGTATAATGCAACCTACGCATGTTATGAAAAGCGCTTGCCGGCTTCTTCTTGGAACGCTGTTAGCAACTTCTTTTGCGCTTTTAAAAACACACCGCCGATCAGCGTATTTAAGGTGCGTGATGTAAAGGCAAAATCAATCGCAAACTCAATGGCTGTGCCTGCTGCAGCGTTGCGCGGGCGAATGCGCCAGTAATTCACCAAATGGGTGAATGGACCTTCAATCATCTCCACATCAATATGCGCCGTATCATTCGCCTCATCCACCGGGCGCCAACTCACATGGCAGCGATATGATTGGGTAATATGCTTGAACTCCGCTGTCACATTGGCAATCAGATAACTCAGATGGCGCTCTTCAATCTCCACCGCCTTCACCCACGGCAAAAAGCCTGGATAGCTCTCCACATCCATCACAAGCGAGAAAATCTCTTCCACACTATGATCGCTGGTAATTTTTTCACGGTATCTTGGCATAACGGTTATAACTGTATATGCTGCATGAGAAATGAGCAATAACCGATACATAAACAGGGAAATTTCTTGGCTGGCATTTAATCAGCGTGTGCTGGAAGAAGCGCAATCACGCTCTATTCCCTTGCTGGAGCGGTTGAAATTCCTGAGTATCACCGGCAGCAATCTTGATGAGTTTATTTCTGTGCGCTATGCTGGCGTGCTGCGTCAAGAGCTCGCCAAATTGGAGAAACAAAGCATTGATGGCCAATCACCCAGGCAGCAGCGTATCACCATTTCGGAGAAAATTTATCAATCTGTAGAGGCGCAGCAAGAAACAGCCCGCGCCCTATTCTCCGATTTGGCGAAAGCGCAGATTCATTTTTGCAATCCCGCAATGGATTTATCCAAAACGGATAATCATTGGCTGGAGAGCTATATGAAGCAGCATATCCTGCCGCATCTTAGCACGCCAATAGCGGGCACATCGGTGCCGCATAATCAGCGTGTGATTGCGGTGCAACAGGCGCATGAGGTGCAGCTCATGGCGGTGCCAGATACACTTTCTAGCTTTATTCGCCTGCCGGCAGAAAGCCGCAGCAAGCGCAAAACACTGAACCAACCCACGCGCTTTGTGTTGCTGGAAGACGCGCTATTACACTATATGCAGCAGGAATATCCACGCGCAGATTATATTGGCCTGCAGGTGATATTGCGCGATGCAGTACTGGATTTGCCCGAAGAGGCCGAAGATATTTTAGTGCATTTGAGTGACAGCCTAAAACAGCGCGATGTGGGCCATGCCATGGCCATTTCCTATAAATCTCAAACAATGCAATCACCGCCCAGCCTGGTGGTGCAGGCACTGTGCCACACAGAGCCTATGCTGTTGCCTTGCAACACCTTCTTGCGCCTGAAAGACGGGTTTGCGTTCTACAATATGGCGCAAAAAGACTATTATAACCAATGGCACGGCTTTATTTTCCCTACGCATCACCCGCGCCTGCCAGAGCGTATTCATGATTTTGGCGGTGATATGTTCGGCGCCATTGCCGCGAAAGATATTTTGGTACACCACCCCTATGAGAGCTTTGAGGTGGTGGTAGAATTCCTAAAACAAGCAGCGCATGACCCATTTGTGACGGATATTTACCAAACACTCTACCGCACCAGCAATGATTCACCCATTGTGCATGCGCTGATGCACGCCGCTACGCAAGGCAAGCGCGTGGTGGTGATGGTGGAGGTAAAAGCACGCTTTGATGAGGCCGCTAACCTGCAATGGGGTAAAGATTTGGAGGCCGCTGGCGCCCATGTTATCTACAATGTGGGGAATTACAAAACCCATGCTAAAATGGCCATGGTGGTGCGTGAATATGACGGTAAAAAAGAGAGCTATGTGCATCTTGGCACCGGTAATTACCATAGCGATGCCGCACGGATTTACAGTGATGTGTCCTATTTCACCGCAGATGAGAAAATTTGCAGCGATGTGGCCAAATGCTTCCATTATTTTGAGCATCATGACACAGAAAATACACGCCCAACGCTGGACACGCTGCTGCTCGCACCGGAGGACCTCCGCCCAACATTGCTAAAGCACATTAAAGCTGAAATCGAATTCGCCAAATCGGATAAACCGGCCACCATCTGGATGAAAATGAACGCGCTGGTGGATAAAGATATTATCGATGCGCTCTATGAAGCAAGCCAGGCAGGCGTGCAGATCACCCTGATTGTGCGCGGTATTTGCTGCCTCAAAGCGGGTGTGAAGGGCTTGTCAGAGACTATTACGGTCAAAAGCATTGTTGGCCGCTTTTTAGAACATTCACGCATTTATGCTTTTGGCAATGGGCACAACCTGCCCTCGCCTGCTGCGCTTCTTTTCATGACATCAGCCGATATTATGCCACGCAACCTAGACCGCCGCATTGAGTTTATGCTGCCGATCACCACACCCACCGTGCATGAGCAGCTGCTTGGCCAGATTATGGAAGCAAATGTGAAAGA
>JAHDHN010000022.1:9157-16140 GCA_020631295.1 Rickettsiales bacterium | reverse complement strand
GCGCGTGACATGGAACAAACCGGCAAGCTGCACAAAAAAGGGAAGAAAGAGGCGCTGGAAGCAATTGAACGCTTTGTGCGCATCACCCGCGATGTGCAGGTGAGCGACGTGATCGCCTTTGCCACCGCAGCCGTGCGCGATGCGGAAGACGGGCAAGAATTCGTCACTCACATCATGAAAACATTTGGCGTGCGCGTGCATATCATCTCCGGTGAGCTGGAGGCAAAATACGGTGCGCTGGGCGTGATTTCCTCCCTGCACCATCCGCGCGGCCTGGTGTGCGATTTGGGCGGCGGTAGCTTGGAACTAGCCGAAATTGCCTATGACAATGAAGACGGCAAAGTCACGCTGCTAAACCCATCCTCCATGCCGCTGGGCGTATTGCGCTTAAAATCCATTGCGGAACAAGCGGAGAAGAAAAAAGAGCGTATGCAACATACTGCTACTACCATCCGTGACTATATTCACACACGCGGCATGAGCGAGCATGAAACGCTCTATCTCATTGGCGGAAGCTTCCGTACCATTGGCAAAATGCATATGGAACACCATCATTACCCCTACCCAATCATTCATGCTTATGAGGCAGATACAGCGGGCCTGCGGGAAGTATTGCACCGCATTATCAACGCCACGCCCAAGCAGCTTTTAAACATGCCAGGCATGAGCAAAAAGCGCGCCGATAATTTGGCCTATGCGGCGTTATGCCTGGATATATTACTGGAAGAGAGCGATGCACGCCGCGTGGTATTTTCTGCCCATGGGGTGCGTGAGGGTGTGCTCTATGACCGCCTGCCATACCCCACCCAACAGCAGGAAGCCTTGCTGCAAAGCGCGCTGGACATGGCGGCTTATTTAGCGCCAGAGCCAAGCGATAGCTGGCAGCATTTTAGCCGCACTTTGTTTGATTGGCTCACGCCGCTCTTCCGCACGGAAGACAGCACCACAGAATATCTGCGCCACGTGGCTTGTATTTTATGCCGCATTGGCTGGCATGAGCATAAAGCTAACCGCGCTGAAATTGCCTATCGCTGGATGATGGAGGTGGAGCTGCCAGCCCTGAGCCATAAAGACCGTGTCTTTTTAGCCGTTATCTTATTCTTCCGCCACCAAACTAGCGACCCAAAACGCATCACAAAATCAGCGCATGTATTGCTGAGCCAGGAAGAGGCCTTCCGCGCGCAAGTAATTGGCATTGCCATGCGGGTGGGCTTGCGCATCAGCGCTGGCTCCGCAGAGGCGCTGTTGCATATTCAACTCAAACAAAAGGCCAAGAGCCTGCAGGTGCATGTGGATCCAGGCGCGCGCGTTTATCTGAATGAAGAATCCGAGCAACGTATAGAGAAGCTTGCGCATATTATGGGCCTGAAATTGGAGATTCGTTGATGTTATCCCGCGACACCATAATAGCTGTGTTTGAGCAGTTTGAGGCAGAAAACCCAGAGCCGCAAACCGAACTGAATTATACAAACCACTTCACCCTGCTGGTGGCGGTGGTGCTTTCGGCACAAGCAACCGATGTGGGCGTGAACAAAGCCACTAAAGCGTTATTTGAGATTGCTGACACGCCAGAAAAAATGCTCTCTTTGGGTGAAGATGGCCTAAAAACCTATATCAAAACCATTGGGCTGTTTAACAGCAAAGCCAAGAATGTGATATTGCTGTGCCAGCAACTGTTAGAACGGCATGACGGGCAGGTGCCGCAAGATCGTAAAGCGCTGGAGGCGCTGGCTGGTGTGGGCACCAAAACCGCAGCCGTGGTGCTCAATTGTGCGTTTGGCGAGCCCACCATTGCGGTGGACACGCATGTGTTCCGTGTGAGCAACCGCTTAGGCATCGTGCGTACCAACGTGCCGGAAAAAACCGAAGCCGCATTGCTCAAAAAAATCCCGCCAGCCTTCTTGCAACACGCCCATCACTGGCTGATTCTGCATGGGCGCTATATCTGCAAAGCCCGCAAGCCCGACTGCACCAATTGCAACGTCAAACAATGGTGTGAGTTTAAGGGCAAGGTGCTTTAGTCGTTTTATCTAACAATTCATAACTCTGTTTCCTACGACATGCCTGTCCTGCGAAGCCTTGGCGTAGCGGGAATCGCAGGATCAAATCTACCAGTTATGCTGTTGAAGTATTTGACCCTGTGGATAAACCACAGGGAACAATATTGTTATTTTATTTAACAATTTCTTATTTTGAAGCCCTTGCGAAAGCGAGGGCCCAGAGCAAAACGATAGAATGTGCTTGTTAACCCTGGATCCCCGATCTGCGCTGCGCTTGTCAGGGATTGCAGGAAAAAGTTAACTGAAATCACTAAAAAAGGCGCAACTGCAGTGGCATGAGATTCCTCACATGCGTTTCCGCCTACGCTATCCTCCTGCGCTAAAGCTTCGGACGACAGGAAGCTTCGGCGGACAGGCAGAATGACTACTGTGCTTCACGTGAAGCACAAACCAAAATACCTAAAACGTCAAACTTACACCCGCGTAGGCACGGCGTGGTTTGCCTGGGCGCAAGCCCGCTGGGCGGCGTGCAGCCACATAGTCTTCATCAAACAGATTTTCCACTTTGGCATGGAATTTCACTTTCTCATTCAGCGCGTAGCCTGCAGAAAGATCCACCAACAAACGTCCGTCAATTTTCTCATTAAACGGAATGCTGCCAGAGCCTGCTTCACTGCGCGTCGCGGCCACATAGTTAAACTTGCTGTTGAGGTCCCACTTGCCTGCTTCTAGGCCCACATTCAGTGTTAGCTGATGCTCTGGCACATAAGGCAGGCTGTCGCCAGACTCTACAGTGCCCCAAAAACTATCGGTAAAGTTGCTGCGGAATTCGGCATTTGTCCATGTATATGCCATAGACACAGGCACACTCCAAGATGGCTTGGCGTTCAGCACACCTGCCAAATCGGTTGCCAGCTCATATTCCACGCCGTAAGCACGTGCTTCACCGCCATTGAACTGCGCACCAATGCTGGAGCCAACAGGCGCACCAGTAGAGTTGGTTGCAGTGCCCAGCACATTGTCGTAATCATGGTAATATCCAATCAATGACATTTTCACATCTGCATCTGCCACGGTAAATTTGGTGCGTGCACCCAGCTCATAGTTCCAAGAGGTTTCTGCATCTGCATCTGTGCTGCCCGGTGCTGGTGGCGCAAAACCTTTATGCGCACCGGCAAGCAAGGAAAGCGTGTCCGACACATCATATACCGCACCAATGCCCGGCATCCAAATAGCCACCGTGTTCTGCTTAGTGCTTGGCGTGCCGCTACGCGTTGGGTCTGTTTTGCCCCAATCCGTACGCTTTAGATTAATATGCTCATAGCGAATACCTGGCGTTACTGTCCAATTACCCGCAGAGATCTCATCTTGCAGATAAAACGCAATCGCATGGGCGCTATCAATACGGTTAGAATCCGTGCCATGCTGCCCAGCCGTTACCAGATCAAGCGCACCACCATTCATGGTATAATAATCTTTCCACTGGAAGCGATCCATCTCGTCTTCATGGTAGCGCAAGCTGGTTTCCACCGCGTGCTCTATGTTGCCCGTGCTGAAGGCTGCATCCAGCTGCGTTTGCACACCGTACGATTTATATTCACGGTTATTGGCTTTGAGTGCCAAACTGCCGCCATCTGCACCTTTAATATTGGCCAAATCGGCTGCAAATGCTGTTGGGTCTTCCAAAATCGCACTGATTTTATTGCCGTTCACATCGTCCAGCTTATACCAGTTACGTGCAAATTCATTGTAATAGGCCACAGTAGACAAGCCAATCTCGGCCTCATCATCTGCAAGCACGCTGCTCAAATCCGCATAATGCGACAAGCGCACACCCCAATGATGATTGTCCATCTGATCCAGTTGGCTGCCGGCATAACGCTGATACGGATCACTATCAAAATCGTCTTCTGTTAAGCCCAAATAGGTTTCATCCGAAAGCTCATCCGAATATTGGCCTTTAATTTCAACGCTCTGATATATGTCCGCATTTGCATCCGTATTAACACGCAATTTCCCTACATAATCTTGGATCTCATAACCGGTATCAGCACCATTTGGTAGAGATTTAAAACCGTCCGAACGCTCTTGCACTGTTTCAAGCAAGAAGCCCACATGCTCTGTAGAACCACCGTAAGTGCCATGCGCACGCAGGCTGTTATCCTGGCCGCCCAGCAAGGTTAATGTACCTTTATTTTCGCCCGTTGGGATGGGTGTAGAACGCAAATTGATTGCACCGCTGGTGGTAAGCGGGCCATGTGCAATAGCAGCAGGGCCTTTCAACACTTCAACACCACTCAAACGTGCTGCTGTTGGGAAATAATAAGCAGAAGGCGAGGCATACGGCGCTGGTGCAATCAGCACGCCGTCTTCCATTAAGGTGATTTTAGACGAACGGTCCAAGCCAGAACCACGAATCCCAATATTCGGACGCAAGCCATAGCCATCTTCTTCCTGCAGATGCACGCCTGGCACATCACGCAAAATGCGGTTTACATCACGATATTGCTGCTTTTCCAGCGTTTCAGCCTCAATCACATGCACAGAGCCTGGCATGTTGTGAATCGAAGCACTATCTGCCATTATCACAATGGCATCGGTTATCTCTATGTCAGCAGCTTGCAAGCAAGATGCGCCTAAAAGAAGCGTCGTAAAAGCTGCCTTAGACAGATAGATTGTCTTCATTTTTTAATCCTTTAGAGTAGTCAGTTCGTTACTATTTGTTAGCTAAAGAACGGTAGATAGCCGCCCTCTGCCAGTTCGTGCAGGCCATAGAAGAATAAATGGATACCGAAGACCAGCAGTAAGAAAAAGGTGATGCGGAATAAAATATCCAGGCGAATTTTCCCGCTATATTTCACCCATAAGAGGGCCACAATCACCACACCCAAGAAGCCCAGCAAGGCGCCTAGCATCATTTCCTGGAATGTGGATTGCAGCGCAATAGAATAGCAAAATAGCACTAGTTCAATGCCCTCACGCGTGATCATCAGCGTGGTGAAAATGAATAAGGTAGTGCCACCGTAAATGGTTTTTTGCACCGCAGCACCCACCTTATCTGTGATCATCTTTTTAATATGACGCCCGGCTTTTTGCATGTGAATTGTCATGCTAATTACCAAGATAGAGCCGATAATCGCCATGATACCTTCTACCAGCGGGCCAGAAATATCAAATTGCTGTAGCACCCATGCCAAAATAACACTCACAATCACAGAGGCCACAATACCCGCAATTACATAACGAATATGGCTGCGCTGCCCCATATGCATTAAATATCCTAGCATAATCGCCACGATCAAAAAGGCCTCCAGCCCTTCGCGAAAAAATATGATTGCCGTTTCTAGCATATTCTGCCCCAAATTATGAAATTAAGAATCACTCTCATAAACTGAGAGCGATATCTGTCAACGGCTTTTCTTGAAAAAATAAAACAGGCTGCAACCCTTGACGTTTTAGGTACGAATCATTAGCTATAAAACATAACGCTTATAAAAGGGAGAATGCCAATGGCACGTGAAACGAGTGATGCAAATTTTGAAACAGATGTGATTAATGCAGGAAAGCCTGTATTGGTAGATTTTTGGGCAGAATGGTGTGGCCCTTGCCGCCAGGTAGCTCCTATTTTAGACCAGCTAAGCGATGAGCTGGGCGATAAGATTGATATCGTAAAAGTGAATATCGATAAGAACCCAGAAGCACCCAGCAAGCATGGTGTGCGCAGCATTCCTACGCTGATGATCTTCCAAGACGGCAAGCCGGTGGCCACCAAAGTGGGTGCTTTGCCAAAAACGGCATTGGAAGAGTGGATCAACGAAGAAGTGGCATAACGCCGCACTTCTTTCGTGAAAAAACCATTTCTACTTACATTGGGTGTAGGCGCGGCCTACACCCTTTCTTTTCCGCCATTCTTTTTATGGCCTGTGGGGCTTGCGGCGCTCGCTTTTTTATTCTGGCGCAGCCATGAAGCAGCAAGCTGGAAGCAAGCTGCCTTGCACGGCTTTTGCTTTGGCTTTGGGCACTACCTCACCAGCCTGTATTGGATAAGCCATTCTCTGCTGGTAGATCCGCTGCGCTTCGGCTGGATGATTCCCTTTGCACTCACACTCATTCCTGGTGCAGTGGCGTTATATATCACACTTACCACCATACTGCATCACCGCTTCTCTCATAGCTGGAAACTCACGCCGCTGGCCTCATTCTTGCTCTTTACCCTGCTCTTCAGCGCTATAGAACTCGCACGCGGCTATCTCTTCAGCGGCTTCCCATGGAATGTGGCGGGCATGCAGTGGCTCAGCTTTTCTGCCCTTGCACAAACAGCCAGCATAATTGGGGTATATGGCATGTCTGTGCTGTTTTTGCTCTGTGCATGGCTGGTGCTGCCCTATGCGAGCCACAAGCACAAAGCCTATTATGCCATTGGGTTGGCCGTCCTGCTCTTTTCCTTGCAGCTGCTGGTGTCTAAGCAAGAAGAAATGCCACCCAAAAGCACCATCATCCGCGTGGTGCAGCCAAATATTCCGCAAACATTAAAATGGGATGAAGGCTTTATGCTAGATGCCTTTATAACGCATTTGGAACTCACCACCAAGCCAGGTGAGTTTGACATTGCCATATGGCCAGAATCCGCCATTCCCTTTACACTGCATGAAGATGAATGGGCACGTGGTGCCATTGAAAAAGCCATGACCAGCGGCCAATATCTGCTCACCGGCAGCCTGCGGATTGACCGTGAAAGGCAGCAACTCTTTAACAGCTTTGTGGCGCTGGATGATATTGGCAGTATTGTGCATAATTACGACAAGCACCATTTGGTGCCCTTTGGTGAATATGTGCCGCTGCGTGAGGTTTTTCCTTTCATCAATAAAATCACGCCTGGCAGCATGGATTTTAGCCCGGGTAATGGCCCGCGCAGCTATTATTTAGGCACACATCAGCTGCTCTTTAGTCCGCTTATTTGCTACGAAGCGATTTTTCCTGGCA
>JAHDHN010000022.1:2010-9057 GCA_020631295.1 Rickettsiales bacterium | reverse complement strand
CTTGCCCGCGCGCACTGCAGAGCCCACGCCCTACTCTACCCACAAGCAGCTGCCGCTCTTTTTCATGTGGCTGTTGCTGATTGTGGGAATAATACTGCTGCAATGGCGTAATCGCTCTTGAGTTTAGAGCCATGCTATTTATGCTGCGCGCAATATAAATATCTCACATAAGGAATTTGCCACCATGTCCACCTCACCACAACAGCTTGCCAATGCCATCCGAGCCCTTTCTATGGATGCCGTGCAGGCCGCAAATTCTGGGCATCCAGGTATGCCTATGGGCATGGCAGATGTGGCCACCATACTGTTTACCAAGCATTTAAAATTCAACCCAAAGGCACCAAAATGGCAGGATCGTGACCGCTTTGTGCTTTCTGCAGGCCATGGCTCTATGCTGCTTTATTCGCTGCTCTATCTCACTGGCTATGAGGATATTTCTCTGGAGAACATCAAGCAATTCCGCCAAATGCACCAGCCCACGGCGGGCCACCCTGAATATGGCGAGCTTGCAGGCATTGAGACCACCACAGGCCCGCTAGGGCAAGGCATTGCCACGGCAGGTGGCATGGCGCTGGCAGAAGCCATGTTAGATGCACGTTTTGGCAAGGAGCTGGTGGATCATTATACTTATGTGATTGCCGGTGATGGCTGCCTGATGGAAGGCATTTGCCAAGAGGCGATTTCACTAGCAGGGCATTTGCAACTGGGCAAATTGATTGTGCTGTTTGACGATAACGGCATTTCGATTGATGGCAGCACCGATTTAACCACCAGCGAGGACCATATCAAACGCTTTGAGGCCTGCGGATGGGATACGCAAAGCATTGACGGGCATGACATGGAAGCCATTGACGCAGCCATTGCCAAGGCAAAAGCCAGCAACACACCGTCACTGATTGCATGCAAAACCACCATTGCATATGGCGCGCCCACCAAGGCCGGCACTAGTGCTAGCCACGGCGCACCGTTGGGTGAAGAAGAAATTGCCGGCACCAAAGCTGCCCTTGGCTGGGAGCATGGCCCGTTTGAAATCCCTGCTGATATTTTGAGTGCATGGCGTGAGGCAGGCCAGCGTAGCCAAACAGACTATGATGCCTGGCAACAGCGTTACCAAGCATCTGCGCAGAAAGAGGCCTTTGATCAGATCCATGCCACTGGCATAGATGCCGCCACTGAAGCGGCGATTGATGCCTATAAGCGCGATCTTGCCAAAACGCAGCCAAAAGAAGCCACGCGTAAATCTTCTGGCAACGCGTTGGCGGTGATTACGCCTGCAATGCCTGCCTTGATTGGTGGCTCAGCGGATCTTACCGGCTCTAACCTGACCAAAACACCCGAACTCACGCCGGTGCAGAAGAATGATTTCTCTGGCCGTTATGTGTATTACGGTGTGCGCGAGCATGCAATGTGCGCTTTTATGAACGGCATGCAGCTCCATGGCGGTATCCGCCCTTATGGCGGCACGTTCTTTGTATTTACCGATTATTGCAAGCCAGCCATTCGCTTAGCAGCTCTCATGCAGCAGCCGGTGGTGTTTGTGATGACACATGACTCCATTGGCCTGGGTGAAGACGGCCCCACGCACCAGCCTATTGAGCATTTGGCTGCTTTGCGTGCCATGCCGAACGTGCATGTGCTGCGCCCAGCTGATGCCACAGAAACCTTAGAGTGCTGGGAAATTGCCCTAAAAACCAGCACCACACCAAGCGTGTTGGTGCTTTCGCGCCAAGGCGTGCCTTCTGTGCGCAGCTCCTATGATGCAGAAAATAAATGCGCCAAGGGTGCTTATTTACTGCGTGAATCCGATAATGCCACTGTCACGCTCATCGCCACAGGCACAGAGCTGGAGCTTGCCCTGCAAGCGGCAGAGGAACTTCATGAAAAAGGCATTGCCGCAGATGTGGTGAGCATGCCTTCCATGGAACTGTTCAATGCAGAGTCCGCTGCCTATCAAGATAAGGTGCTAAAACCACATACGCATAAAATAGCGATTGAGGCCGGCGCGCAGCTGGGCTGGGAACGTTATATCGGCCGAGACGGCAGCTTCATTGGCATGCAAAGCTTTGGTGCCAGTGCTCCTGCTCCAGAGCTATACGCCCATTTTGGCATTACCGTTGATGCAATCATAAACGCGGCCACCACTGCCAATGCAGCACAGCAGGAACAAACACGCAAAGCGTCTTGAGGCTTATTCGATTGGCACTTGGGATTAAAATATTTTTCAAGCCACATACCTCCACTAGAAGTGGAGGTTTGAGACGCTTCGCTTGAACCGCTCGAAGCGGTTTTTGTTACTTATTACCTGTTAAACAGGTCATAGAGACGCTTGTCTTCTTTTTCTTGGTTTTGGATGTAAGAACGAATAACTGCCTCATCCGCACCAACCGTAGACACAAAATAGCCTCTCGCCCAGAATGTATGGCCCACAAAATTCTGCTGCCTGCCTTTAATATTCTGAGCCACCCAAATAGAGCTCTTGCCTTTCAGAAAACCCAACAACTTCGCAACACTATGTTTCGGCAGTATCTCGATAGGGCATCTCTAAAAACCTCAAAGCGTAGCGGTTTTGTGTTCCTGGCGCGTGAATCCGAAACCGTGGAAGCGTAAGCGTACATTAACGTACGTGCGACACCGCGAAAGTTCGGATTTGCGCGTCAGGGACGCAAAAGTGGGGTTTTTAGAAGTGCCCAATAAACATATGCACATGATCAGAGGATAATACGCCCTTAATAATACGGACATCAAGCACATCACATACTTGGCGCGCAATCTCTCGAATGCGCAATTTGATGTCTTTATTTAAGACCTTATATCGATATTTTGTAACCCAAACAATATGGTAGCGTGTGTGAAATTTGGCGTGCCCAGATGTGGAATATGACATGTAACCTCTCTTGTAAAAATGAACCTGTACCCCCTGTCGGGCGGTTCATTTTTACAAGAGAGGTTACATGCCGATACATTAATCTGGACTAAAAGTCCATTAAGACCAACTGAAGTTGGTGGCTTAAACCAACCTATTGGATAGTGAACTTATGGCAAATAGTACATTTGCCTCTAATGCGTTCCAAAGAATAGTACAATCCACCGCTGCTGCCTCTGAGATATTTATGCGTTAACTAGAAACAACATAGAAGCTATTGTTCCCTGTGATTTATCCACAGGGTCAAATGCTGATACATCATAACTGGTAGATTCGATCCTGCGGTTCCCGCTACGCTCTTCGAGCTTCCACCTACGCATAAAGCTTCGGCGGACACAGTCGCAGGACAGGCATGCCGCAGGAAACAATATTATAATTTCTCCTATAAAGCAGCTATATTAACGCTGTGCAATAAACGCATCGGTGAAGCCATCAGACTTCAAGCTGCTGAGCTTTGATGCAGCATCACTGCGCGAAGCAAAGCCACCCACCTGCACCTTATGCACACCATTTTTTGTTACAATCTGGGCATTGCTCACACGGCTCTTTAGCGCTTCTGCGGCTTGATATTCTTTAAACGCCCCCAGCTGCACGGCAAATTTTCCGCCGCTTGCAGGCGCTGTATCATTATAACTCTCTGCGGTGTTCTCTGCTGTGGAAGCGGCATTTTTTACCTTTTCTTCATAGGCATTTGCGTCGCTATAATAATGGCCGGCATAATTGGGCTGCTCTTTGGCTATGGAACTGCGCACGGCTGCAGGCGGTGCATAAGACGGCTTAGCTGCAGCGGCTGCAACATAGTAATTATGCGGCTGCTTTTGTGCGCCAGCTACATAGGCGCCGGTTGTAATTTGGCCTGCTTTGGCCACCTCATAACGCTCTGTTGGCACCATGGTTTGCGTATCAATATGCGCATTTTCGATGGTAGGCTGCTGCAAACGCGCCGCATAGGACGAATTGCGCGAGGCCTTATCGGTATTGATATGCATATTAGTGCCCGCCAGCATGCGGTCTGTGGCCAGGCGGTTGAACGTCACATGTACATTGGCCGTACCGTTATTATGAAAGCCAAGCTCGCGCGCGGCGGCCTCACTCACATCCAAAATACGGTCATGCGCAAACGGCCCACGGTCATTGATCCGCAGCTGCATTTTGCGCCCATTATCCAAATTGGTTACATCCACCACACTTGGAATCGGCAGGGTGCGATGTGCAGCAGAGAACACTTCCTTATTAAAAATCTCACCATTGGCGGTTTTCTTACCATGGAATTTTGGGCCATACCAAGATGCAACGCCCTTTTCTTCGTAATACGGATCTTCCTTTGGCACATAGGTTTTGCCAAAAATCTCATACGGGTTGCCAATTTTATACAAGCCGCTTTTGGCTTGCTGCTCTTTAGTGTGGATAATCGCTGTTTTAGCTGCTTCACTGGCCATACAGCCCGCCAGCAATGCCACACAAGACAGAGGAAGAATAATACGCATAAGAGATCTCCTTATTGTTTAACTATAGTTCATCATGCCGCGGCTTGCCTGCCCGCCGAAGCTTTAGCGTAGGCTGGTCCGTGGCATCTCTTTTTACATACACAGCAGTATCGCAGGAGATTCCATGGATAAACCATGGAATGACGAGCATACTGTTGATTACCGCAAAGCATCCGCCAATGTGCCCACCGCCGTTGCAAAATAATTTGAGCGGTTCCATTTCATCAACACATCATAATTTCCGTAAGCCATATAGGCGTTATCCAGACTATCACCCGGCAGCACCACACGGCCCTTCACCTTTGCTTGCGGCAAAGCCGCGCCCGAGTTTTTGCGCACGCCGTGCGCTTGCCATTCCGCCAAATCACGCGTGGTCTTGCTTTCCGCCTGGCTTGTATCAAACCCAGCAGGTAGCTGAATTTTGCGCCCCCAGGTTTCTTCATCATTCCAGCCAGATTGCGCCAAATAATTGGCAATTGAGGCAAAAATATCTTCCTTCGTGCCCCAAATATCTTTGCGGCCGTCGCCATTTTCATCCACTGCAAAGCTCAAAAAGCTGCTGGGCATAAATTGGCACTGGCCAAGCGCACCGGCCCAGCTGCCTTTCATTGCATGCGGTGCAATATGCCCAGCATCCATAATTTTCAGCGCGTTTAGCAACTCGCCACGAAAATAGCTGGAGCGGCGGCCATCAAACGCTAGCGTGGCTAAGGCACTCGGCACATAAAACCCGCCCGTATTGCCACCAAAATCGGTCTCTATGCCCCATAACGCCACAATAAAGCGTGGCTGCACGCCATACTTCGCGCCAATGCGCTCTAACAGCGCACGGTTCTCATGCAACTTTCTGCGTGCTTTCTCAATGCGTGATTGCGGCACCACGCGCTGCAAATATTGTGCGTGGGTGATGGTACCTTCTGGCTGCTTGCGGTCCAGCTCAATCACACGCGGCTTGAACACCACCTTGTTAAACACCGCATCCAGCGTGCCCTGGCTCACACCTTCAGCGGCAGCTTCGGTACGGAACACTTCTGCCCAAGCTTCAAACGCTTCTTCTTCACTGCTATAGGCAGGCTCTTCCACCGGCGGCACCACATCGGCCACCTCATAGTCAGGCGCTGTGGGAGGCTGGGACTGGGCGCAACCGCTCACGCTGGCGGCACACACCATAAATAGTAGTGCTTTTTTATACATACCACGATATATAGTAGCGCATCATGACAATAGGCAAGCACTATATTGCAGAGGCGCTGGAGAAACACGCACGCAAGCTGCGTGTGAAGCATATTGACATTGCAGACGACATCACACCGGCGTTGCTGCAGCAGCTTAAGGGTGTGGCACATATTTTCTGTGTGAGCGACGAAAACACCGAGACTGCCTGCGGCGCTGCATTGAAAGAAATATTAGCTACGCACCATCAGCTCAGCAGCCTGGTGATGCCTGCCGGTACTAAGGCGTATATCCAACATGCAAAAGAGCTTGCCGCGCAGGCAAAAGCAACGCCTGCCACCTTGCTGCTGGCCATTGGTAGCGGTAGTGTAAACGACATTACCAAATTAGCAGCATATCAGCTTGATTTACCTTATATAATCGTCGGCACGGCGGCCTCTATGAATGGCTATGTGGCCGCCAATGCCTCGATTATTCATGAAAATAATCATAAGCAATCGGTAACTGCGCAGCCGCCCATTGCTGCCTTTTTCCCGCTTGAGGTGCTGCAGCAGGCCCCTATCCGCCTGGCGCTGGCAGGCTTGGCCGATTCCATGTGTTATGCAAGCTGCATGCTGGATGCCGCACTTTCACATAGGCTGCTTGGCACTGCTTTTCACCACGACTATTTCACCATTTCTCACCAATATGGAAAATATTTTCTCCAAAACGGTGAAAAACTGTTGCATGGGGAAAAAGAAACGGTTATAGAATTAATTGAGTGGTTAATATCGGCCGGTGTCGCCATGACACTGGCCGGTTCTTCCGCTCCCGCCAGCCAAGGGGAGCATTTGCTGGCGCATTTGCTGGAATCTGCGCAAGATGAGCGGTGTGGTGGAGATGGCTCTGCTCAGAGTGGTGCTGAGGTCACTAATGGTGGGGCCGTTAGAGATGATCCAGCATCATGTAAGGACATATTGCATGGAGAGATGATTGCGCCATGCACCTTATGGATGTTGCGTCACCAGGCAGCATTTTTGGCAGGTAATGCGGCATATGATGAGGTACGTTGGCCAGCCTATGATGAAGCTGCACTGCGTGAGAACTATGGCAAAGCGTTGCATCGTGATAGGTTGAGTGATGCTGAAGCATCGCAAGCAATGCAACACGCATTGCAGGGCATGCGTGCTGCGTGTGAAGTGGCAGGTGATAACGCAGTGCGCCTGGATAGCAGTAACACAAAAGCGATAGGTATAGGCATAAAAAATGAAGGAGTCAGCAACAACATAGACACAGAGATGCCTGCATTATGCAATCCAAAAACGATGCATGCTGCACTAACTGCACTATATACAACATTGGGCATATATACTGCGCTTTCTGCATTGGGTTTTGATGAACAAGAGCTGCAACGCGCCATAGATAGCGCACCATCCAGCCGTGACCGCCTCACCTTTTTGGACTTAGAGAGCGCCGACTAATTTG
>JAHDHN010000022.1:0-1910 GCA_020631295.1 Rickettsiales bacterium | reverse complement strand
TTCAATAATTCCACATCAATAGGTTTTTTGAGGATGGCGTTGATATAGGGCACATCTAGGCCGCCGCGCTCTTCATCATCCAAGAAACCTGAATAGAGGAAAATGGGCAAATCGGCCCGCAAGCTATGTACTTTTTCTGCCAGCACAGAGCCTTTCATTTCCGGCATAATTTGATCGGTGATCAACAGGTCAAAGGCTTGCGGTGCTTTTGTTAACACCTCCAATGCCTCTTCCGGATTTTGGATAGAGCTTACCTCATAGCCTAATTTTTCCAGCTGTTTACATAATACCAGCGCCACAATCGGCTCATCATCCACCACCAATATGCGCTCTATAGTCGACACGTGCATGCGTGATACTGCCGGCTGCTTATCCACTTCTTCAACAGCTTCCGCAGCAGTTTTTTCAGTCACTTCTGCAGTATCCACCGCCTGCTGCAATGGCAATAAAAGCTCCACATAGGTGCCTTGATCAGGCACGCTTAGCAGGCGCAAGCCGCCACTATGGGCCGAAAGTACGCCCTCCACACCAAACATACCTAACCCAGATGCATCCTCGCCTGATTTGGTGGAGAAATAGGGCTTGAAGATATTCTCCATCACCTCTGGCGTGATGCCACAGCCGGAATCTTGCACCGCAATATGCACCGCCGGCTCCACAAAGGCCTCCCTGCCCGTGCGGCCAATCACCACCTCATCACCCTGAAATGCACTCGGAATATCACGGCTGCGTGCGGTGAGATCATAGCGCTTTTTGATGCTCACAGCGATATCAATAGTGCCCTTATGCGCGCATGCCTCTGCCGCATTTTTTAAAATATTCATCCATAACTCAGAAAGCTGCGTATCATCGCCCTCAATCATCAGGCTCTGCTGCCCGCCACTATAGCTAAACGCAATATCCTGATAATGCTGCTGGCACATGGAAAGCGTTTCTGAAAGTGAGGCCTCCACATCCACCGGCTTTAGATCATGCTTACTGCGCGCACCATAATCCCGAATGCGGTCAATCAGCCCAACAGACTGCTCGGTGGCCTTCAAAATCATGCCCACATTGGTGTGCGCCTCGCTGCCTGCATCCAAATCGTCCAACAAAATTTCTGCTAGGCCCTTAATAATGGCGATCATATTGTTAAAATCATGCGCAATTACGCCCGAGAGCCGCGCAATAGACTCCACCTGCTGCGTTTGCATCAGCTTACGCATCAAGGATTTTTGCTCCTCAGTCGCATCGAATAATTCAACGGATTTTTGTTCCAGCAGAGATTCTGCCTCTTTGCGCGCCATGCGCTCACGCTTTAATTGGCGTTCTAATAGCCCAATCTGTTCTTCTGGCGTGCCCATATAAAAATTGTAACGCCTATGCCGCTTTCTGCAATGTAAAATAGGCCTCTGTGCCGTCTTCTTTTACCGGGTCTTTTTCCACCTCATAGGGCGTGCCAAAATGCGCAATAGCGCCTTCCAGCAGGCCGTAAGCCACATCTGCAAAAGGCCGGCTGGAAAGATAATGCACCACCAAACGGTCTTCCCCCTCCCGCTCTTTTACAAATACATCAGGCACTTCGGCATTGTCATAAAGCTTGCGCACCTGGCGGTGTATCTCATTATCCAGCGCCTCTAAAAAATCAAACACATGCGAGAAACTGGCCACCACGCCCTGATGCACGCGGTCCAAGCGCCCAAACAGTTCCTTGCCAAATAATTTGCATAAATCCGGCACGCTTGCGCCGGTTTCTTCGCTTAACGCCACTACGAGTGAGATCATCTCATCATGCGGATAGGTCGCCACGCTGGTATAAGCACCTTCGGATGGCACTTGCGACTTGGTGATAATTTTATCCACCAACTCATAGCCATGCGCCTGCTCTAAAAAATCCAGAAATTCACGAAAAATAACACCCTTCATCACCA
>JAHDHN010000102.1 GCA_020631295.1 Rickettsiales bacterium | reverse complement strand
TATCAGCATTAGAAAGAACAAAGGAGCATTTGCATGGCATATGTTGTAACAGAAAATTGTATTAAGTGTAAATATACGGACTGCGTGGAAGTATGCCCGGTGGACTGCTTTTACGAAGGTGAAAACATGCTGGTGATCAATCCAGATGAGTGCATTGATTGCGGTGTGTGTGAGCCGGAATGCCCAGCTGAAGCTATTGAGCCAGAGGATGAGAATAACGCAAAATGGTTAGAGATTAACCGTGATATGTCTGAAAAATGGCCAAACATCACCATTAATCGTGGTGCACCTGCCGATGCAGACGATTTCAAAGATGTGCCAAATAAATATGAAGAGCACTTCACCGAGGCCCCTGGCGAGGGTGACTGATAGTCATTAGTCTGTCTATCTGCCTATTATAGTAATCTGCATAATATCTTAGAGAAAATCAGTGTATTTTTATATAAGAGGGGGATTCTGTTGCCCGGCTCCCCCAAAGCCGCGATTAAAGTTGCGTTAGCAAGGCGTCCCTTAGGCAGCCATTGCAAGTGCTCCTTCATCAGATGCAAAATTGTCGTTTGCAATTATATTTAACGAAGCGTTACGGTGCTATCTTTTCCGAGCAACAATATATGCTTTACTACGTATGTCGATCCTGTTTCGCCCCCATCATATTACGCCATTACCAGTGGCAGATTCACCACCCTCAACCGCATAATATGGTGGAGGCGCCGGGTACCGCCCCCGGGTCCATCCCGCTTATTTCCATACATACTCTATTGCCATAGTCTATTGCTAGACATCCTCATAATACGCAGAAATGCACGGTTTGTCAAAGGATTGCGTTGTGGTATTTGTGTCGTTAATTATACAGTTTACTTAAAACCACAATATTTACCACAACGCCATTAGGCCTTCTAGCGTCAGATTAGGATGGTGTGCGTCAATTTGCTTTATATAAGGCGCGAACAGTGAGGCCAAGCCGCCCGTGGCCAGCACCTTCGCAGGTGCGTCCAGCTCTGCCTGAATCTGGCTGATAGACTCACGGATCAAGCCCATATAGCCATAAAACAAGCCGCTACGCATCGCATCACGCGTGTTGCTGCCAATCACATTGGCGGGTTTCTCAATCTCCACAATTGGCAATTTCTCTGCATGTTGATGCAATGCTTTGAGCGATAATTCAGGACCAGGCGCAATCATGCCACCAATATAAGCACCATCTTTGGTCACGACATCCAATGTGGTTGCCGTGCCAAAATCCAAAATAATACACGCTGCATCCGGCACATGCTGCTTGGCTGCCACAGCGTTTAAAATGCGGTCTGCGCCCACCTCTTTAGGGCTGTCTAACGCAATTGTGATGGGCAGTTTTGTGTTATGATCAATCACCTTCACATCCACATTAAACACATCACTTAAGCTCCTAAACGCATCGGTAATGCTGGGCACCACGCTGGCTAATGTGATTGCGCTAATATCCTCTTTACGTACATCATCACGTGCTAACATGGCGAGTAGCAGTGTGTGATACTCATCGGCCGTGCGGATGGGCTTGGTGGCAATGCGCCAGCTATGTAGAATTTCTGCATGCTGCACAACTGCGGCATGGATATTGGTATTGCCTATATCGATCAGTAATTTCATGCATCTGCCTTCATATCACCGGCAGCAATGGTTTGCATGCCTTGTGCCGTCTGTAGCAGCATATGACCCTGCGGATCAAGCCCCGCAAACATGCCTGTGCACGCCGCCTCACCTTGCAGCAACGTTATTTCCTGCTGCCATCGCCATGCTTTTTGAAGCCATGTTTGTTGCAGCCAGCCCTCGCCTTGCTCATGCAATTGCTGCCACACATGCTCCAGCTGCTCTGCTATGCCATCTATCACCTGCTCTGCAGAGAGAGTATATGCCGCAAGTGAGGTGGCAGGAAAACGCACATCCGCTGGATCTGGCGCATGTGCTGTATTTACCCCGATACCCACCAGGCTGCAGCCTGCATGCAATTGGCACAACAGGCCTGCAATTTTTTGCTCTTTATATAACACATCATTCGGCCATTTGAGCTGCAGATCACCAGCAGACACACCCAACTCCACCAATGCCGCATGCACTGCCAGCCCCGCAAGCAGACTGAGCTGCTTGTGTTGCCATGGCAATATAAACGTAACATGCACATTGCCGTTAACAGACTGCCACCGCCTATCAAACCGCCCGCGTCCTTCTGTTTGCGTGCTTGCCACCACATAAAAGGGTGGCCTGGTCTGCTGCGCATCCAAGAGTCGCACAGCCTCTTTCTGCGTGGAATCAATGCTGTGGTAATGATATAGTTGCATAATGCTTTCTAAGAGAATTCAATAATTAGATATTATTGTTAACCTAATATTAATATTACTGTATATAATAACATATATGGGAAAGCAAAATACTAATCAGCACTTTGATGTTATCTATACGCATATTGATGCATGCGCCGCACAAGAGAAGGGCAAAAAGAAGGTAAATATTCAGGCGTTATTTGATCAAATACTGTTTGAAAATATTTGCTTTGACGTTGAGGTTAGCAAAAAGGGTGCAACTCTTACACATCAATTGTCCAAACAGAAATTTACAGTTACCGGAAAGATGCTAAAGAAGCCAAAGCAGGTTTTTGAAAAAGTTGCAAATGCCATATTATATAGCGCAATATCCACTGAACTTACAAATAACATACAAAAAGTGTTTGGAGAGGAATATTCTTACTACACCATCAACCTTGCAAGAACTAATCAAATTTCTTGTACATTGAATGTACCAAAGGATCCCAAGCTTTTCTTCACTTTAACTTTACCAATACCCGTATTTAACGTAACAGATGCATTAAACACAACAAATATAAATGGCACAAGAATTAAACCTACCAGTATTTCAGAAGGAATAAAAAAAGCTTTAGATATTGCAAGCTCTAACGTTCAGCAGCAATTTAATAACCATAAATCAATAAAGGGCACCTCTAAGAACGTTATAATTTTGAGGAAAAGCTAATTTTCAGTAAATG
>JAHDHN010000021.1 GCA_020631295.1 Rickettsiales bacterium | reverse complement strand
TAGTCAGAAATCTATAAAGCAGTACAGAAAAATATACAGAAACTGTGTGTTCAAATACAACCTATCAAGAAATAAAATCCTTCTAAATCATTGATATACTTATATTTTTTATAATTTTTTGTGTTGTTAGGTATTAAAATAAAGAACAGATCAAGAAAACTACACCCATATAGGAATATATCCTAAACGTGGTCTTTCAGGAACAGCTGCCTTAATAAAATTTCTATTGACTGCATCTTTAATTACAGAAGTTGCCTGTGCGGCATTTTGCTTTTCTATACCAAAACGTTCACAAAGAGTTTTATTCCGCATTCTTTCATTACTTAGCCATTTCAGCACAGTATGCTGATAACAAGCACGACATCGTTCTTCGGCAGTCATCTCAGAAAACATTCTTGGACCATATAATATTACTTGCGTTGATTGCTCGACTTTTTTGAAATATGGAGGGGGCAATTGAAATAGTTTAACCTGTGCAATAACTTTATCTATACCACTTCCTTGCTCTTCACAGAAGCGCATCCTACGCATTAAAGCTGCCATTGCCTCATTTCTTGATCTTGGTGGAAGGTCAATCATTCGTTCTGGTTCTACAAGCGATGCACCAGGATTGCTTATTTCAATTCTGTCTTCAAATATTTCTATTTGTGGGCCTGTACCAGTAATTGTCATATCCTGATGAATTAGCGCATTAGCTATAAGTTCACGTAGGGCCAGTTTAGGAAATAGTGGCTGCTCTTCCCTGAAAGCATCAGTGATATGTTCATTAACAGGAAGAAGAGCATTTATATATTCAATAAGCCGAGGAAAACCTATAGCATAACCCAACCTACCATCATGCCTATTCTGTACTTGTGCAGCTTTATTCTTGCCTTTATATACAATTAAACGTACAGATTTTCGTGCCAATGATGTATCAAAGTCATTCAGGTCTTTTGCAAAAAGAATTGCTCCTAAGTTGGTAATATTCCAACGTTCACCTACATCTTGAGACACTAAGCAGTCTGCGGCTAGTTTCTGTAAAATACTCGTTGTAGTATTTGGTGTATTTTGTTCGGTAAGTGAGAAATATTCTTCATATGAAAGAAGTTTTAATAGCTCTTCTTTTTTAAGAAAACTTGCTGCAATGCCTTGTTCCCACTTATACGGTTTTATCTTTTCTATAAGTTTTTCCATCCGTTTAGGGTGGTCAGTTAGCTTAGGTGTAGTGCTACCTACTCGAATATATGGTATATTCTTGAATGAAATCGGTGTTGTATTGGGGTGAGGTATTTCTAACAGAACCACCCTACCTTCAGGATGGTTGATAACCTTAAATTCTAATGCAATATCTGGTTTTAGATTTTGTGATAACCACAACTCAAGCGGTTGGTTTTCTATCTTTTCTTTACTAGGGTGAAAGTTAGTTCCGACTACTGTGTTGGATTTATCATCAACTCCCCAAATAATGTATGCTATTTCTTTGTTTTTTATTATAGCACTGTTGGCTAATGCTGAGCTAAGCTTACCTATAAGCTTAGGATCAAAGTTATCTTTTTTTAAACTCTATCCATTCACATTCACCGTCCTGAGTCAAAATGTCATCTACCAATGCAATGTCCCGTTCTACCCCGGGCTTTGAAACATTTTTATACATCTGAAATACCATTCACTAATAGAAACATAGTCAAAAGATCTTATATATATTGAGAATGGCTAAATCAGGTGTAACACCGCCACCCATAAATCATGCTCCTTTTTGGTATATGAAAACTGTGCCAATTTTGTGCCAATGAATGTTGAAAACAGGCGATAATTGGCCCATTTACGGTATAAAATGTTAAATATCGTATTTTATCTAATACCCTGTAATGCGCAGAAAACATAGGGTTTCAGACGTTTCTAGCAGGTTAGAGAAAAAACGAATTCGCGCCTGGGGGACAAGGGGTCGTGGGTTCAAATCCCGCCACTCCGACCATCTTTTTGATTCTTATTTGCGTCATCCTGGAAGGGCCGAAGGCGCTATCCAGGATCCATTTACCATCACGCGGGAAGCAAAATGGACCCTGGATCGCAGTCACATGCGTTCCTTTGTCCAAGGTGACGCGGAAATTGTTAATGGGCCACACTATCTAGACAGTATCCACCACTTTTTTGCGATAGGCGGTGTAGACCGCGGCAGACAGAATTAACACTGCGCCCAGCAGCGTATGCCAGCCCATTTCTTCCTCAAAAATAATATAGGCGAACAGCGCCACAAAAATGAGGCGGAAGAAATCAAACGGCATGGTCACTACCAAATCAGCCAAGGCAATGGAACGGGAGAGGGAGACCTGAAACAAATTGCTCACCAAGCCCAGCGCAACCAGCCAGCCCCACATGGAGGCAGACATAGGCTCCCAGCCATAAAGTGCAATGGGCAGCGTGACGGGTGTCATGAGCAGTACCATATAGAAAGCGATCAATTCCGGCTTGTCATTGGTGGAGAGTTTTTTGATCAACACACCAGAAATGGCCCATAAAAATGCGGTGAACACGGCCAATAAGGCATAAGGCGAAAACAGCGCCGTGCCTGGTTGCAAAATTACTAGCACACCAATAAACGCCACGGCCATGGCAAGGCTACGACGCACGCCCATGGTTTCCCCCAACCATAATACTGCCAGCACACCGGTCAGAATAGGTGCAGTGAAACTCAGTGCTGTGGCCTCTGTGAGCGGGATTTTCATCAGCACATAAAACCACAGAAACATGCCCGCCAGCCCGGTGAGGCTGCGTATGATATGTATGCGAATATGCGCTGTTTTCAGCGCCTGTGTTCCTTGCTGCAATACCCAGGGTAGAAAGAACATCAGTGCAAATACATAGCGAAAGCACACTACCTGCTCCACGCGCACCTGTTCACCAATATAGCGCACCAGCGTAATCATCACGGCCGCCATCACGCAGGCAATTATCATCCAAATAATCGCTTTTATGTCCTGCGTTTTATATTTCATGCGCTTGTGCCTACACGGATAGTTTCCACTTCATTACCGGTGCATTTGAAAATGGCAGAGGCATGGCCAGCAGGTTGGCCTTCTATACATAACAAATCGGGGAAAATAGCCTGAATAGCTGTCAGATCATTCACATACTCCACCGCGGCTTTGTTGGCGCTGCTGGCGAGTAATGGGCGGCCGAAGGCGGCAAGCAGCTGCAGCAGCAACGGGTGGTCGGGCACGCGCACGCCCACCAATCCATCTGCAGAAATAGCCTGCGGTGCCAGCTCTGTTGTCGCCTGCTTGGTGGCCGGCACCAGCAGCGTGGCCGCACCTGGCCAATGGGTGTTGGCCAATGGTTGGGCCGCAGGTGGTAATTCTGCCCACCTATTGGCCGCATTCATGTCCGCCACCAATAGCTGAGAGGGCTGATTATCCGGGCGGTTCTTTGCTTTATACAGCGCTTCGACAGCTGCTTTATTGGTCGCATCGGCCATGATCCCAAACACAGTGTCTGTGGGCATCACCACCGGCTGGCCCGCATCTAATGCCGCTATGATTTTTGTTAGTGTATTGTCCATATCATTATTATTATCACGTCATACCGCGACTGGTTCGCGGTATCTCCTCAAGCAGTGCACAGCACATGGCAGGAGATTCCATGCACGAAGGCATGGAATGACGGGCAAAGGTTAATTATTTTACCACTATATAGCATAGGATTGAATTGGCACTAGACAAAGTAATCAAACTCTTTTAGAGGGACTGCCTTGTTTTTGCCCAGGTAGCTCAGTTGGTAGAGCAAGGGACTGAAAATCCCTGTGTCGGTGGTTCGAGCCCGCCCCTGGGCACCACCCTATGCCCTTTGGGCTTCGGGTGGCAGGCCACCCGGAGGCCAATATAGGGCTAGGAGTGCCTTCCGAAGCCTCCTATACTCCAAGCGTTAGCGTAAGAGGATGGGGCGTAGCAAGGCTAGAAAATTGTTCAGAATAGTACTCAAAAAAAAATCACACCTGCATAGATGGCAAAATGGCGGCGAAGCTCCAATATTGCAGCATATATTTTACATGCTCGCTGAAGATATGCATATCCAGTGACTTGCTGATGAATCCGCTCGCATGCTGCTCATAGGCCAGCTGCATGTCTTCCACATTGATGCTATTCGTGGTCACTACCACCGGAATATGACGGAACTCAATTTTCTCTTTCAGCGTGTTGAGAATATCAAACCCGCTAAGTCTTGGCAGGTTCAGATCTAGCACGATAATATCAGGCAGCACCGTTTCTTGCTGGCGCATAAAGCCATTGGCCAAATATTCCAGCGCGCGTTCGCCGTCACTTTCATGATGCAGCTCCACCTCAATGTCTGAAGCCTCAATCGCCTCACGGATCAAATATTCATCCGCTGGATTATCTTCCACCAGCAAGATGGAAAGCGGCTGTGCACGCTTGGTTACAAGCGCACTGGTTTGGCCGTGGCTGACAGCGCGCATATCTACATCTTCCAGCCCTTCAAAAAACTCTGTTACCAGCACATTCAGCACCAAAGCGCATTTATAAAGATTGGTGGCCTGCAAGCGTTTTTCACCCAGTTCATAGGAGCGCAATTGCTCCACACTCACATTCAACGCCTTGGCCAGCGCTTCTTGCGTCATAGATGCTGCCTCACGCGCTGTTTTAATGCGCTGCCCAAGCACAATATCCGCTGGATTATGTATATTGTAGTGCATGTTATTTACATAATTCCCCATTATTCTACATATCTCCCCATACGGCAAAAGGCTTGTCTTTGCACGTTCTTTTCTTTAGGCACATCGCGGTCTTCTTGATTAAGGATACATAACCATGACACATATCATTGACGGAAAAGCCTTTGCAGCGGGTTTGCGTGAGCAAATAGCGGCAGATGTAGCCGCATTAAAAGCAGAAACAGGCAAGGTGCCTGGTCTGGCGGTGGTGCTGGTGGGCAGTGATCCGGCCAGTGAGGTGTATGTGCGCAATAAAGGCAAGCAAACCGTTGCTTGTGGCATGCACTCCTTTGAACACAAGCTACCGGAAGACACCACGCAAGAAGAGCTGCTGGCACTGGTTGCAGAACTAAATGCACAAGAGGATGTGCATGGTATTTTAGTACAATTGCCCTTACCAAAACAGCTGGATGAAGAGGCGGTGATTGCGGCCATTGCGCCGGAAAAAGACGTGGACGGTTTTCATGTGATCAACACCGGAAAATTAGCCACCGGGCAAGACGGGCTGGTGCCCTGCACACCGCTGGGTTGTTTGCTGATGCTGAAAGATTATTTCAACGATGATTTAAGCGGTAAGCATGCGTTGGTGATTGGCCGCTCCAACATTGTGGGCAAGCCGATGGCACAATTGTTGTTGAATGAAAGCTGCACGGTGAGCATTTGCCACAGCCGCACCAAAGACATCACCGCCTTAACAAAGCAAGCCGATATTGTGGTGGCTGCCGTGGGCCGCCCAGAAATGGTAACGGCTGACTGGGTAAAAGAAGGCGCGGTGGTGATTGATGTGGGCATTAACCGCATCACAGACGCTGAAGGTAACAGCAAATTGGTGGGCGATGTGGCCTTTGATGAGGTGGCAGAAAAAGCCGCCGCCATCACACCCGTGCCTGGCGGCGTGGGCCCTATGACCATTGCGTGCTTGCTGCATAACACCGTGTCTGCCTTCAAGGCTGGGCTTTATAGTCATTCTTAATAAGAGTGACTGTAGTAGTTCCACTTAACAATTTCCCATTTTGTAGCCCTTGCGAAAGCGAGGGCCCAGGGCGAAACGATAGAATGTGCTTGTTAACCCTGGATCCCCGATCTGCGCTGCGCTTGTCAGGGATTGCAAAAAGTTAAGTGGAATTAGTATATATACCTTCTTATTTTGCGTCATACCGCGGCTTGTCCGCGGTATCTCCTGCCGATTACCGTATCCTTGTGAGGAGATCCCGTGGATGAACCACGGGATGACGGGTGTTGAGAAAGGAAGTTGTTAATAAGGGTGACTATACTACCGCACACCCACCAACTCACTCATTGCATCGATCAATGCCAGGCGGCCATAGCTTTTGCGCCAGAACAGTCCCACCGTGCGGCTGGGTGCTGGCGGTGCAAAGGGAATATAGCAAATATCAGCATCTGTTTCTTTGATTGCTGTGCCTGGCATGAGCGTGATGCCGGTGCCAGCCTTCACCATTTCGCGCAGTGTTTCAATGCCGGTGGCACGCACATCTTGCGTTTCACCCAGCTGATGGATCTGGCACCATTCCAGTGCTTGATCACGCAAGCAATGGCCCTCTTCCAGCAGCAATAACGGGTGTACGGCAAGCATTTGCTGCGTTACGTGCTTCTGTGCAGCAAGCGGATGGTTGGGTGCAGTGGCCACATAAAATGGATCATCAAACAAGGCCTTATGTGCAAGAGAAGCATCCATAATCGGCAGCGCCAGCAGGGCAGCATCCAGCTCTGCTGCTTTTAGCTTCTCCAGCAAAATTTCTGTTTTTTCTTCCACCAACACCAGCTGCATGTCTGGCAGCTGTTGTTTCACCTTTTGCACCAAGGGCGGGAAAATAAAGGGCGATAAGGTGGGAAAAGCGCCTAAGCGAAAACGCCCGCCCAGCGGTTGCTGCGCGGCTGCGGCATGTTCCTCTATTGCAGCAGCATCTTGCAGCATGCGCCGTGCAATTTTCACAATCTCTTCGCCGCATTCTGTTAGGTACACATTGCGATTGTCTCGCTCAAACAGCGCTACGCCCAGCTGCTCTTCCAGCTTCTTTATCTGCCCGCTTAGAGTAGGTTGGCTCACAAAACATGCATCGGCCGCTTTGCCAAAATGCCCATGCTCTGCCACCGCCGCCACATAGCGTAAATCACGTAGGTTCATATATTCCCTTTTTTGCCATAGGCAGCGCCTATCACTGCCATCCAATCAAACGATTATACATCGTTGGTACCTATCATTATATTGTTATTAATAGGAGATAACAATGCATAATGACGATGACTTGCTCTGTATCACCGCACTTGCCTCATTAGAGGCAGGGGATGATGCCGACCCGTCTTCACTGCCCTGTGAGTGTGCCCACTATTTGGCACAGCAGGGATATGCATTGGATGCTGCTATTACCAAAGGTTGCGCGCTGGATCAGCCAGACGCAGCAGAAACGAATTAACCAAAAAGGATAATAAATCATGACTATTTCTGTAGGATCCACCTTCCCCTCTTTTCACTTAAAAGCGGTGGATGGCAAGCCATTCGATGACATCACCATCGATAATGTGTTTGTGGATATAAATAATGACAGCGCCAAGGGAAAATGGATGACCCTTTTCTTTTACCCCAAAGATTTCACCTTTGTGTGCCCCACAGAGATAGCGGCCTTTGGTGCGTTGCATGAGGAATTTGAAGACCGTGACACATTGCTGCTCACTGCCAGTACTGACAGCGAGTTCACTCATTGGGCCTGGCGCAAGCATCAGGAGGAATTGCGCGATCTGCCCATTCCGATGCTCGCGGATGTGAAGCGAGAGCTAAGCAGCGCTCTGGGCATTTTGGACCCAGAAGAAGGCGTGGCACAGCGTGCTGTGTTCATTGTGGACCCGGATGGCATTGTGCGCTTCTCTATGGTGACAGATTTGAGCGTGGGCCGTAACCCCAAAGAGGTGTTGCGCGTGTTAGATGCGCTGCAAACCGACGAGCTATGCCCATGCAATTGGAGCAAGGGTGATGAAACAATCGACCTTAATGAAGCAACTGCATAACTTTAAACAAAAAAGGAATCATACCATGAAAAATACTATTACTACCCAACTGCGCACCGTGCTGGCCACCAACCTGGTGTTATATTATAAAACGCAAGCTTTTCACTGGAATGTGGAAGGCAAGGCCTTCTTCGCGCTGCATGATATGTTCGAAACGTTATACACGCAGCATTATAAGGACACTGATAGCATTGCAGAACGCATTCGCCAATTGGGTGAATATCCGCCGCTTTCCTTGGCAGAATTATTGCCGCACAGCAATGTGCAGGAAGCAGCAGCCATTGGCTCGGATGACATGGTAGCGCATCTGATTGCGGATTATGGCACCTATATTGCCCTGTTGAAAGAGTCGCTGGCCTTAGCAGAGGAGGATGACACTAGCCAAGCCTTGCTGTCTGACATTCTGGCCGTAAGTGAGAGCCATCTATGGATGCTTAACGCATATAACGCATAAAAAGGAATACACACATGACGATACAAACGATTCGTGCTGCCTTGCAGCCTTACGCAAAAGATATCAAAATCAATCTGGGCAATGTGGTGTCGGATGAGGCGCTAGACGGCCTCACCCTCAGCCAGAGTTACGCTATTGCCCTGGCGGCGGCCTATGCCATTAAGCACCCAAAATTGGTGGAAGCTGTAACAGAGCAGGTGCAAGATACGCTGTCTGACACAGAGATTGAGGCGGCCAAGGCGGCAGCCACTGTCATGGCGATGAACAATATTTATTACCGCTTTGTGCATTTGGTGAGTGATAAGGAGTATGCCGCCATGCCTGCAGGTTTACGGATGAATGTGATGGCCTCACCTGGTGTGGATAAGGTGACCTTTGAGCTGATGAGCTTGGCGGTCTCTGCCATTGCTGGTTGCGGCATGTGCATTGATGCGCACACAACAGCGCTGCAAAAAGCAGAGGTGAGCAAAGCAGGTATCCAATCTGCCATCCGTATCGCAGCAGTGCTAAACGCCGCTGCCCAGGCATTGGATATTGGGTAAGTATAGTGTTTTATAATTTTATTGATGGAATCAATAAAATTGCCCCACTGGCTTCGCCGTGCAAAATCACTATGTGATTTTCATAGCATTCCCGTTGGTAAATTTCGAAAATGCTATATAAAAGGGGAACAAGCAAGCTATGCTTCCTTAGCTATGCGTCATCCTGAAGCGTTAGCTGAAGGATCTCATGCCCGGATGGTAAGATGTTCATGAAAATACAGTATGCCCATTCTAGAGACACTTACCATCGGGACATACTCGGTTTTAAAACAAGGAGCGATTGCAGTGGCACGAGATTCTTCAGTCGCTAGCGCTCCATCAGAATGACATGACTGCGATGCTTCACGTGAAATACACATTACTCATTTTGTAATAATACGGGTGTGGTGTCAGTAGAAGAAGCCAGCGCTTTCGGGGCGTTAGCCGCTCTGGTCTCGCTAGCGGTACTATTGCCAGGCACCGGGCCCCAGAGAATGGTTTCTTGGCTATCACATGCTGGGCAATGCAAGTGCCAGCCATCCGTCGCAGTGCCGCAGCTGCTGCACAGCCAATGCGCATCGTCATCGGCCAGTTCTTCTTTGGCAATCCATTTCGCGGCCAAAGACGGGTCACCTGCTGAATCACGTGATTCAATTTGCGCCATTACGCTGCAGGCGCGCTTGGTGAGCCTTAAGCGCAGCGCGCTGGCCATATGGCTGCGAGCAGTATCAAACTGCTCGGCGTCCAGCGCTATTTCTGCCAGCGCCACATGCCCTTCATAGGAGCCGTTCTTGGCCACCCATTTTTGCACACGTTTCAGGCGCTTTTGCGGCTCTTTTTCTTTCATAATTTCCAGATAGCGCAGCAATAACGGGCGGTAAGGCACATGCGCCCACAGCCCCTCAATCACCTGCATGGCAGCATTATTCTTGCCGTTAGCAATAGCGCATTCCGCGGCAATTTCTGCAGCAGGAATCAGCTGCGGGTCAAGCTTATACGCCTGCACTGCTTGCTTATACGCCGCGTGATAATCACGGCGTGCAAATTGCTGCTTGGCTTCCAATAGCAAGCACAAGGCGCGCTCCTGGGTGAGGGAAAGAGCACCCAGTGACTTGCCTGAAAATGGGTGGAGCGCACCAAATTGGTCCAGCGCTTTTTGTGCCTCTTTCACCCGGCCGGTGCGCTTATAGGCCGCCAGTAATTCGGCCAGATTCTCTGCGCTGCTGTCATGTGCAAAGAGTTTTTCGGCCGTGTACATGGCCTCCATATGGTTGCCCTCGGCCTTATATAAACGCTGCAAATTGCTGAGCGCAGACCCCTTGGCACGCTTATGATGGCGCAGCTGATTATAGCTCTGCTTGGCTGCTGCGTCATCTTGTTCTTGCTCCTGCAGGCGGCCTTTGGTCCATAGGGTAATGGCCTGGTTTGGCAGCAATTTCTCCAGCTTTTGCACCTGTTTTTTCAGGCGGCTTGGTTGCTTGGCCTCTAAGGCCAGCATCGCATCAGTAATCGCGCCGGTTGCTTTTTCATAGCGATTCAGTGCACGGCGTTGACGCAGGCGCTTGGGCGCGGTTACCAGCCACAGACTGGCTTGAATCAGCAGGAAGAACAAAAATAATCCGGCCAGCAACAGCAGCACCAGCCGCGTCACACTGGTGGTGAACGTGGCGCCCAGCCAGTCAAACGTCACCGTGCCAGGATTGGCGTTGAACCAGCCTGTGGCCATCACAGCAAACACAATAACTGCAATCAGCAAGGCTAATGAAAACACGCCGGAGATAAATTTCATGGGTTTTGTCCTACTCTAACTATACGGTTTTATTCTATTATTCTGCATCCTGATATTGCGTGGCAATGGCCGCCGTAATTTCCGCCAGCTCCTTGTTGCGGGCCAAGCGGGCAGAGGCTGCTTTGTGCCAGCCCTGCAGTGCTTGTTGCAACGGCTCTGGTGCGTCTTTCAGCAGCGCAATGCTTTGAGAAATATCACACTCACGGCTACGCTCCACTGCCATATCAATGCGCTCTAGCCACAGGCTGGTCTCATCCTGCTTAGGTGTGAGCGTGCCCAACATATTCAGCAATTTCTCGGTTTGGCTGGGTGTGGCTTCTGCTGTTTCTGGCAAGGAAGCTTCATATGCTTTTCCTGCTTCTGCCAGCTGCGTGGCAATATTCTCACAGGTGGAAACTTCATGCTGCAAGGCTTGCTGCAGGCTGATTTGCGCATCCCTATCCAGCAATGGCAATAGCAGAGAGGTCACCGCGCCAATGGGCCGGTCTGCAGCAATATCTTCCTTTAGCTGCTGCAATAAATACGGAATGGAGGCTTGCTTTTCTTCACGGCTTACCAGGCTGCTGGTGGCAGTGCTGTTGGCCTGCTCAATCGCCTGCTTTAGAGTGCGCTGATTATTGCTGAGTGCTTGCTGCGCATCCGAAATCTGACGTATTTGTGTTTGCAAGGCAGCAATTTCCTGCTGCGCTGCTTCCAATGCTTCTGTGGTGGCCGTAGGCGCCTCTGCTTGCACCGGCTTTGCGCTGGTTGCTTGCGCTGCAGATAGCACAGCACCAGGCGGAGCAATGGTGAGCTCGGCTGCTTCTTTCAGCTCCGTTTTCCAATGTTTCAAACGTACATCCATGGCCGCTAATTGCTCTGAGAGTGCTACCATCTCTTGCTGTATCGCTGTAATATCCCGTTGGGTGGCTGCATGTGAAGCTTCTTGTGACTGCAGATGCTGTTGCACGGCCGCATTTGGCTGTGATTGCTTATACCATAGCTGGTGATAGCCATAGCCGTAAGTCATAATCGCCAAACCCAGCAAGGCCATGCAGGCCCAATGTAGCCAATGTGTATGTGTGTGCAAAACAGTCTCCCTCCAGATTTGCTGAATATCTTATATAGCCACTATTTACCGATTTAGCAATCCCACCATTGCCTCCAGGCTGGGTGCTGGCGCCACCTGCACCGCCTTGGGCTGCAGTTGCAGTGCCGCTTGCCGGAGTGCTGGGCTGATGAGGTGCAGCGTGAGGTGCTGCATGCTAGATTGTAGCTGATGCGTGTCCAGCAGCAATGCCCAACTCTGCAGCGTACGCTGTGAGAAAAAGGCGATGTCGGTAATATCACCCTGTTGCAATGCAGTGATGATATCTTGTGGCATGCGGCGCAAGCTCTGCATGCTATAGGTCACTTGGTGACTCACATTCGTAAAACCAAGCCGCACAAGCTGTTTCACCAACCCGCCGCCTGCTTGCTTGCTGCGCAGATGGATGAGCGGCGCATCAACATCATAATGCGTGGCAATATAGCGCGCAAAATGCTGGCTGTTGGGTGTATAGTTTTCGGCCATAGCCTCAGTGCAATTTATGTAGCCTTCTTCCAGCGCCACCTGCTGGGTGTGGCTGCCAATAGCCAGCAACGATGCTTCACGTGAAACATCAGCATGCACAAGTGCACGCGCGGCATTGGCACTGGTGAGCAATAAGGTTGCTTGCGGATGAAGCGGTGCTGTGAGTGTATGATATTGCGCAGACAGCAGCGGGCAGGCCAGCACGTTTACGCCTGCTGCCTCATAAGCTGCTTGGGTGGCGGCAATATCCGCTGCTGGGCGGGTAAGTAATATCGTGCGTGTTGTAAATGGTCTCATAGGTTTACATCTTGTCCTAATGGTATAGGAAAGATATCTATGTTGTTTCAAGAAAGAATATGTATCCCCGGGCTTGACCCGGGGCCCAGGGGGAAACGATAGATAGTGCTTGTTAACCCTGGATCCCCGATCTGCGCTGCGCTTGTCAGGGATTACAGAGTAAGAAAAAGGATAAACATATGAAATTATCAGCCTATTTTTTGCCTGTATTGAAGGAAACGCCAAGTGAGGCGAAGATTGCCTCGCACCAGCTGATGCTGCGTGCCGGGATGATTCGCCAGCTGGCCAGTGGTATTTATCATTGGTTGCCGCTGGGCCTGAAGGTGCTGCGCAAGGTGGAAAATATTGTGCGCGAGGAAATGCAGCAAGCAGGTGCCGTGGAGCTGTTAATGCCCACCATGCAACCGGCAGAATTATGGGAGGAATCTGGCCGCGGGAGTTACGGTAAGGAGACATTGGCAGTAAAAGACCGCCATGAGCGTGACTTGATTTACGGCCCGACCAATGAAGAGGTGATCACCGATATTTTCCGCAAAAACATCACCAGCTACAAGCAGTTGCCGAAGAATCTGTTTCATATTCAGTGGAAATTCCGTGATGAGATTCGCCCGCGTTTTGGCGTGATGCGTGGCCGTGAGTTTTTGATGAAAGATGCCTATACGTTTGATGCCACGGAAGAAGCAGCCATCGAGGCGTATAACACTATGTATCAGAGCTATTTCCGCATTTTTAAGCGGATGGGATTGCAGGTGATTCCGTTTCAGGCTGATACGGGCCTGATTGGTGGAAATCTCAGCCATGAATTCCAGGTGATCGCCGAAACGGGTGAGAGCGAAGTGTTTTACGACAAGGCCTTTGAGGAGATTGTGGCTGCAGAAGAGATTGATATTGCAGCGGCGCAGGCCTGCTATTCTGCTGCGGATGAAAAGCATGACCCGGAAAATTGCCCGGTGCCAGCAGCGCAGCTGCAGCAGGCGCGCGGCATCGAGGTGGGGCATATTTTCTATCTGGGTGATAAATATTCGGCCGCAATGGGTGCTACTATCACCCAGGCCGATGGCAGTGAGCAACCCGTGCTGATGGGCGCGCATGGTATTGGTGTGTCTCGCCTGCTGGGCGCGATTATTGAAGCGCATCACGATGATAAAGGCATTATCTGGCCAGAAGAGGTAGCGCCGTTTGCTGTGGGGTTGATTAATCTGCGTGCGAAAGACGAAGCATGCACTGCTGCGTGTGACGCGCTCTATGCCACGCTGCAAGCAGCCGGCATTGAGGTGTTGTATGATGACCGAGATGAGTCAGCCGGTGCCAAATTTGCGACGATGGATCTGATTGGTATTCCGCGCACCATTACCATCGGCCCACGTGGCCTGAAAGAGGGCATGGCCGAACTCACACAGCGTAAGAGTGGCGAGAAAGAAAATGTACCGTTGGATGATGTGGTGGAGTGGATATCTAGAGTTTCTGCTTAATATATTTATCTCATTTAACAATTTCCTTGTCATCCTGATGGAGCGTTAGCGACTGAAGGATCTCATGCCACCGCAGCTACGTCTTGTTTCATAGTGGAGTATGCCCGTATGGTGAGTATATCGAGGGAGTGGCATACTATATTGTAGAGCCAAAATTTAACATCCAGGCATGAGATTCCTCACATGCGTTCGGAATGACAAGTTGCAGATTAAAACACCAGCTGATAGAGCCAGGTGAATACTTGCTGGCCGTATTTCAGTGCAAGAAGCGTGAGCACAATACCCACAATGCCAGCTAAAATGCCCAACACCACAAACACGCCGTCCTTACTTAAAAGGCCCAGTGAAATCAGCACCAGCCCTACGCTGGGGATATAGTTGGTAAGCGGAATGGGCAGCACAATGCATAAGGCGCATAAAAAGCCGAACAGGCCAAGCAGCCGTTCTCCGGTGAGTGAATCAAACACACGCAAGCGCGGGCGCACCACTTTTTCTATAGGGCGCAGCACGCGTGCACCCTTCTCTACTAAAAAAGAAAGATGGGTGCGCTTTATTTGGCGCTTACCCAAAAATTTAGGCAACCAAGGTTGCGGCTGTGCAAAGGCCATTTGCAAACAAAAGAAGCATAAAGGCACACCAAATAGCGTAGGGATGGGCGGCAACATGCCTGGAATGCAGGGCGGTAATGCAAAGAGCAAAATCAAAATACCGAAACCACGCGTGTGCAGCGCGTGTGAAAGTTCAAACAACGAAATCGTGTCGCCCTCATGCGCGTCCACAATTTGTTCTAAGACTTTGGAAGTAGGCGTTTCTTCGTTCATTTTCCGTATAATTTCACTCTTTGGCACTTGAAATTCACGTCAACACCTACCATTTGTGTAATAGATAGTGAAGGAGATTCTCCATGGCAGAGACAAATAAATTTCCCGGTTGGCATGCCACCACCATTGTGTGTGTGAAGAAGGACGGCCAGACCGTGATTGCAGGCGATGGCCAGGTGAGCGTGGGCAATACTGTGATGAAAAGCACCGCGCAAAAAATCCGTACATTGAACCACAAAACCGCTGAAGGCGGCAAAATTGTGGCCGGTTTTGCCGGTGCCACAGCCGATGCCTTTACCCTGTTTGAGCGATTGGAGGCTAAATTGGAGCTACATCCAGGGCAACTGACGCGTGCCTGTGTGGAGCTGGCAAAAGATTGGCGCACAGATCGCTATTTGCGCCGCTTGGAAGCCATGCTGATTGTAGCCGATAAAGACACAGTATTGGTACTGACCGGCACGGGGGATGTGCTGGAGCCTGAGGGCGGCGTGACCGCCATTGGCTCGGGCGGTAATTTTGCCCTCTCTGCCGCCAAAGCATTGGTGGATATTGACGGGCTAGACGCGCGCAGCATTGCCGAAAAATCCATGAAAATCGCCGGTGAAATCTGCGTATTCACCAACCATAATGTGGTGGTAGAGGAATTATAAATATGACACAGCTAAGCCCCAGAGAGATCGTCTCCGAACTAGACCGTAATATTGTTGGCCAGCAAGATGCCAAGCGTGCCGTGGCCATTGCGCTGCGCAACCGCCATCGGCGCATGCAAGTGGAAGAGCCGCTGCGCGATGAGATTGTGCCGAAAAATATTTTGATGATTGGCCCCACCGGTGTGGGTAAAACCGAAATTGCGCGTCGCTTGGCCAAGCTGGCCCGTGCGCCCTTTGTGAAGATTGAGGCCACCAAATTTACCGAGGTGGGCTATGTGGGGCGTGATGTAGATTCGATCATCCGCGAGCTGATGGAAGCCGCACTCACCATGGTGCGCGAAAAGCATTTAAAAGAGGTGAATGCCAAGGCCGAACTTAATGCAGAAGAGCGCGTGCTGGATGCGCTGGTGGGCGAAGATGCTAGCGAAGAGACACGGCAAAAATTCCGCAAGATGCTGCGTGAGGGCAGCCTAAATGACCGCGAGATTGACCTGGATGTGGCCGATACGAGCAGCATGTCTATGCCTACTATGGATATTCCTGGCATGCCGGGCGGTTCCATGGGTATGATCAATCTGGGTGATATGCTGGGCAAGGCCATGGGCGGGCGCACCAAGCGCAAAACCTTGCGCGTGGATGAGGCATATGACGTACTGATGGAAGAAGAAGGCGAGAAATTGCTGGATGAAGACAAGATGGTGAAAGAAGCACTACATGCGGTGGAGAATGACGGCATTGTGTTCTTAGATGAGATCGATAAAATCACCAGCCGCAGTGAATCGCGCGGGCCAGAAGTCAACCGTGAGGGCGTACAACGTGAGCTGTTGCCATTGATTGAGGGCACGCATGTGACCACCAAATATGGCACCATTAAAACCGAGCATATTTTATTCATTGCCAGCGGTGCATTCCACTTGGCCAAGCCGAGCGATTTGCTGCCAGAGCTGCAAGGCCGCCTGCCGATTCGTGTGCAGCTGGAGCCGCTGACCGAGGCAGACATGCTGCGCATTCTCACCGAGCCAGAATCCAGCCTGCAAAAGCAATATGAAGCCTTGATGCACACGGAAGGCGTGACATTGGAGTTCACCGAAGATGGCCTGAAAACCATCGCCCATATTGCCACAGACGTGAATAAAAACGTGGAAAATATTGGCGCGCGCCGCTTGCACACCATCATGGAAAAGCTCTTAGAAGAGGTGAGCTACGGCGCAGGAGACGCCATACGCGACACGGTGGTGATTGATACAGACTATGTGAAACAGCATCTGAGCGAAGTACGCGAAGCCCAAGATCTCGATAGGTTTATTTTGTAAAGGTCTAACACCAATTAAACCACCCACCTTTTTTAGAAATATCCTCTGGAGATTGGTTTTTGAGTAAGGGCTGTCCTTTGGAAAGTTCTAATGCTAAACAATGTATCGATGCTGATGCATCTATTGGCGTGTGTGCATATGTATTAAATTTCACAGGCACTTTAGTACCTCTATCAAAAACTATTTCGTCTATTGTTGCTCTTTCATTGTTAAACCCTCTAAACCATTTCGGCATTCTTTCATCTAATGCATTACGTAATGCAGCATCCTCATAAATTCTGTCAGACGAAATCACATTATAACCTTTCTCCACCAGTTGGTTTCGCACAGATTCTGATGCATTGGGCAACACAACAGAATTGCCCACTGTCACAATATTGCACTGGCAAGTTCTATCTGCATAGACAATATTTTCTCTACCAAATTCAGCTTCCAGGAATTCTACAACATCACCTGCAAGCCCATTTTTATACAGCATAATCTGTGATTCGGAAAGCTTGCCTACCACAAGATCAACATGATAGGTGTGTCTAGGTATTTTTTCTCCGTCTCTACCTTGGTTGAGCATCTGTATGGTGTGTATGGATAGGCCGCCATCAATTTTTGTAAGGGTATCTTGCAATAGTGCTTTGTTCTTAGCATTTCCTGCTTCTATATAATAATCACTTACACCTTGTAAAATAATTCCTTTCTTACCAAAATACAGCAGGTTACCTCCCTCAAAGAATGCATCTGTGCGTATAATACGACACTGATGTGCTGCTCCATGGCGGCGAAGTAATTTTTCTATACTCCTTGTATCTTTTTCTATCTGTATTTTTGTTTCTTTTAGCTTCAAATGTTGTGTTGGATCATTTGAAATAAGCACTGCGTTTTTATCATGCAGAAAAAAGGCTCTGTCTCGCAAAAAAACTTTCTGAGGATGATCATCTTCAAGCTTTTTATTTGGGTATACAACCTGGGCACCACACATCTCTAAGATAGCACCAAACATAGCAATCTGTACATTAATTTGAGGCGTGTTTATTGTACCCATATTCATCATAAATACCGGTGCTTTTCCGGGTGCAAAACGCACCGGTTCATGTGGTGCATAAATGTTATGGGGGATATGTTGCATAAAGCCAATCTACCACATTGCCCCTATTATGGCCAATATTATAGTACCTTACTAATATCGGAAGTGTTGTTGTGCTTGAGCGGCTTTTGGAGGGCTGTGCATGGAGAGAGAGTTATCTTTCTCTTCCTCGCAAGCAGGTGTGTTAGATGGTGATGTGTCGCATGGATCTATCGTTGCTTCACATGTGTCGTTGGCACAATGTCTGTGCATTGTTCTGCACTGGAGTTATCATACGTTATTTCCGTGCCGCATGCCTCTAGTAACGCAGTGTGTTGTACAGCCACATTGCTAATGGCGGGTGTGTAGCTTTTGTTATGAAGTGAGGTGGTGAGGTCACATAATATGTCAAAGCGTTGTTCTGCAAAGGCCTTGATAGTTAAGACTGGATCTTCTGCATCATAGTCCCGTTGAATTTCCTTCACACGTCCATCTTTCATGCCTGCTACCCACAATGTTAACATGCTTGTTGTTGCAGTTGCATAGGTACGGGCCGTGCCAGTCGCTTTTTGCTCCTCTAATGCACCAGGCTGTTGGATGCGGGAAAAAATATCTGCATTTACATGGCCCATATCAGCATCAAACATTGTCCATTCTTTATAGGGAGTGCTCAGAGGTGTGAGTGCTTCTGTAGCAAAGGTCATTTCTTTAGAACATACTGCATACACATCCTTGCCTACGACATCCAAGAACTCTTGGATATAGTGTGCCCGCGTCATTTTTTCCTGCAATGGACGATCCATATATCTAACCACACTATTAGGTTCTGGATGATGATAAAGGCGCTGCATTTCTGCCCATAAGAAAGCCGCCGCGTTTGGTGCAAAACCATCTATTATATAGCAGTTGGTATTATCCGCATAAGGCGTGTGTTTTTTTATGTAATATGTTGCCATGAGCGCTGAGCTGCTGCCCATAGAATGGCCGGATAGACTCAGATCTTTCACAGGGATACATTCTTGATCCAACCGTGCAAATACCTCTTCTAAAAAGGGTAATACTTGCACATTGGCAGGTGAAATATTATTGGTAAGTACATTCACCGGTTGCGCAAACTCCCGCTCATTTTCCATGTCAAACCCAGCAAAATTGATGTAAAGTGTGGTGGAGGTGATATTGCCGTCTTTATCACAAGGCAGATAGGCACAGCCCTTGAAGGCGGTATCAAAATCACGATGATGATGGATGGTTTTGAAATAGCGCGTTTCTACCTCACCTGCGCCAGACTCTGTGGGCGCAAAATAACGAATGGTGAAGATATCTCGGTCTGGATCATGCTCGATAGGGCAAAATACACGTGCCTCCTTCTCTAAAGGCGGCGAATCCATATCGTAAATATCAGGTGTGATAGGAGGAAAGGAATCCATGTAATATTTATT
>JAHDHN010000020.1 GCA_020631295.1 Rickettsiales bacterium | reverse complement strand
GGGCCGCAGGCGGCATTGGCACAGAGGTGGTGCGTGCATTAACCGCGCGTGGTGCTACAGTGGTGGCCACCAGCCGTGATGCAGCACGGCTAGAATCTCTGGATGGAACGGTGCAAAAACAAGTGTTGGAGGCAGAAGATTTTGCCGCCACGCAAGCGCTGTTTAAGGAATCTGTTACGCAGAATGGCCCTATCACCGGTGTGGTAAATTGTGCGGGTTCTGTGTTGTTAAAAGCAGCGCACATGACCAGAGAAGAAGAATATGAATCTATTATAAATAGCAATTTGCGCACGGCATTTTCGGTGATGGCTGCCGCAGGAAAAACCATGCGAGACGGTGGCAGCGTAGTGCTAATGGCCAGTGCCGCTGCCATGGAAGGTTTGGCGAATCATGAGGCAATTGCTGCGGCCAAAGGCGGTGTAATTGGCCTGGCTCGTTCGGCTGCTGCTACCTATGCCAGCAATAATTTGCGTGTGAATGCAGTGGCGCCTGGGTTGGTGGAAACACCCATGACAGAGATGATCACCAGCAATGCTACCAGCCTTGCCTTCTCAGAAGCCATGCATGCGCTGGGCCGTGTTGGTAAGCCTGCAGACATAGCTTCCATGATTGCGTGGCTGCTAGACCCGGAAAATAGCTGGGTAACTGGGCAAACCATTGCCGTGGATGGGGGCTTGAGCCGCGTGCGTCCAAAGGCTAAGGCTTAGGTAACTCTTTTTATGTCACAACGCATTGCGATTATTGGGAGTGGTATTAGCGGGCTGACGGCCGCACATATTCTGCATCCCGCACATGATATTACCGTTTATGAAAAGAACAGCCGCATAGGCGGGCATAGCTGCACCATTGATGTGGAGCTGAATGGCAACATACAGCCAGTGGATATTGGGTTTATTGTGTTTAATAAGCGCAACTACCCTAATTTAGTGAAGCTGTTTGAATATTTAGATGTGCCTTATGAAAAAAGCAGCATGTCCTTTGGTGCCACGGTGGGCGGTGGTGCGTTTGAATATTCCAGCAAAAACCCAAATGCGTTATTTGGCCAGCGCAGTAATATATGGAATCCAACATTCTGGCGGCTGTTGAAAGATATCATCTGGTTCAACCGCCATGCCAAGAAAGTGCTGAAGCAGCAAAATAATAACCAAACACTAGGTGCGTTTTTAGAGAGCATCAAGGTGGGTGAGTATTTTAAGCGTTATTATTTGCTGCCTATGGGTGCATCCATTTGGAGCACGTCACTGCAGGATATGCTGGAATTTCCACTGCATACTTTCCTCACATTTTTTGATGAGCATGGCTTGCTCACCGTGTTTGGGCACCCGCAGTGGTACACGGTAACGGGTGGCAGCATGGCATATGTAGAAATACTTTCCGCGCCGTTTAAAGAGCGTATTAGGTTGGATAGTGCTGTGACCTCCATAAAGCGTTATATGGACCGAGTGGAAATTACGGATAGCCAAGGCAACAAGGAAACCTACGACCAGCTGGTGTTTGCTTGCCATGCAGATGAGGCGTTGGCTATTTTGGGTGAAGAAGCGGTGGAAGAGGAAACGCGATTGCTGTCTTCTTTTGGCTATAGCGATAACCATGTAGTATTGCATCAAGATGCAGAAATTCTGCCCACGCGCCAGCGCTGTTGGGCCAGCTGGATGTATGATGCAGCGGAGGATAATCCTGAAGGGGCCAGCCATGTGTCATTGCATTATTGGATGAATGTGCTGCAAAATATACCCAAAGAAACACCGCTTTTCGTAACGCTCAATCCGCATACCATGCCTGCAGAGCAAAGCATATTGCATGAGGCAAAATTTCAGCACCCGATCTATTCGCAAAGCATGGTGCAGGCACAAACGCAAATGAACAGGATCCAAGGCGTGCGCCGCAGCTGGTTTGCGGGTGCGCATCTGCGTTATGGATTTCATGAGGACGGTGTGATGTCGGCCATGCATGTGTGTGAACATTTGGGAGTGCGCGCCAGGTGGGCGTAGATATAGTAGATGCGGTGGTGCGCCATGCGCGCACGCAGCCAAAGAAAAATGCGTTTTCCTATAAGGTATATTATCTGTGCAGCAGTTTGCAGGCGCTTGAAGAGCTGGATGTGCCTGTGTTGTCAAACAATCGGTTTAACCTTTTTTCGCTGTATCAAAAAGACCATGGCAACAAATCCAAACCGCAACAGTGGCAGCACTGGATTGAGGAACAAAAAGCAGCCTTTGGCCTGGATAAGGCAGACGGAGAGGTGGTGCTGATGTGCATGCCGCGTGTGCTGGGTTATGCCTTCAACCCGGTATCTTTCTGGTTCTGCTTGGATAAAAAAGGCGGGTTGCGCGCGGTGCTGGCAGAGGTGCGCAACACCTTTAAAGAGCATCATAACTATATGCTCTTTCATGAAGATCAGCGCGTGATTCAGCCGGATGATGTGATGGTGACGCAGAAGCAATTTCACGTGTCTCCTTTCATGGAGGTGAAGGGTGAATATCGGTTCCGTTTTGATTACAGTAACACGCATGTGAGCGTGCATATTGATTATAGCACAGAGGAGGGTGATATGCTCTATACTTCCGTGTCTGGCCCGCGTGTGCCGCTTACCCATAAAGCCTTATGGTGGCGGTTTTTCAGCCGCCCGCTGGTGACCTTAAAAGTGATTTTCTTGATTCATTACCAAGCATTGCGGATTGTTGCAAAAGGCATTACCTATATACGCAAACCACCAATGCCCACAGAGGAGACCACGCGCTAATGCAATATTTGCTCGACCCTATATTACACAAGCTTGAATATGGTACATTGGAGGTCACAACGCCCAGAGGGCGGCAGCTTGTATATAAAGGAAAAATAGAGCAGCAGCCTGTGTTGCAGATGCATATTCATGATTGGAAGGCCATTCGCCAAATTATCTCACGTGGTGATGTGGGGATGGGAGAGAGCTATATTGAGGGCTTGTGGGATACGGATGATTTGCTTGGGCTGTTGGACCTGCTGCTAAAGAATAAAACAGCCTTTGGCCAAGGGTTGTTCAAGGGCAATATGCTGCAGATTTTCTTTATGCGTATTGTTAATTTCTTCCGCCGCAATAATCTGCGTACGGCAAAGAAAAATATCAAGGCGCATTATGATGTGGGTAATGATTTTTACCGACTTTGGCTAGATGAGAGCATGACCTATTCTTCTGCTTTATTTCACTCTAAAGAAGAATCGCTTTATGAGGCGCAGCAGCGCAAATATGGCCGTATTTTAGAGCATATTAGTGATGCAGAATCCGTATTGGAAATTGGTTGTGGCTGGGGTGGTTTTGCAGAAAATGCCGCCAAGCAGGGCAAGCAGCTCAAAGGGCTCACCTTGTCACCGTCGCAGCTGGCATATGCAGAAGAGCGCATTTCAATGCACGATAATGCGGTGCTTGCATTGCAGGATTATCGTCATGAAGATCGCGTCTATGAAAGCATTGTATCCATTGAGATGTTTGAGGCCGTGGGAAAAGAATATTGGGACAGTTATTTTGCTAAGATTAAGGCCTGTTTGCACCGCTCAGGCAGCGCGGTGATTCAGACTATCACAATCGATAACCCTTTATTTGAGGGCTATGCAAAATCCAGTGATTTTATCCGCCGCTATACCTTTCCAGGTGGGTTATTGCCCAGCCCAGATATGTTTGTGGCCTATGCCAATAAGGCGGGCCTTGCCGTGCATGATGCTTTTAATTTTGGCAAGGATTACGCAGAGACATTAAAGCGCTGGTTGCATAATCTGGATGCCGCTACACAGCAGATTATGAGCCTTGGCTATGATGAGACCTTCCTAAAAAGCTGGCGCTATTATTTGGCCTATTGCCATGCAGGGTTCAATAACGGCACCACAGATGTGTATCAATATGCCTTGGTGCATGACAGATAGGAGAGCAGTCTATGAAATTACCCGTGATCGATATTAGGGAGTATTTAAATGGTGAGATTGATGTGTGGGGCACATTGCTGGATCGCAAAGGGCGCGCGCAGCGTTATTTCACTGCTATATTAGAGGGCAGCTGGGAGGGTAATGAGGGGACCTTAACAGAGCATTTCAGCTTTGATGATGGCAAAACACAAACGCGCAAATGGTCTATTGCCATGCAAGATGATAACAATTTTACCGCCACTGCGGCCGATGTGCATGGCACTGCAACCGGTGTGCAGCAGGGCAATCAGCTGCAGATGCACTATCTATTAGAGGTGCCGTTTAAAGGAAAAAGAGTGCGCATTGCCATGGATGACAGGCTGCATTTGATTGATGAAAAACGGCTTATCAACACTACTGTAATGAAAAAATGGGGCATCACAGTAGGGCGTTTGGCGATCGCATTTGAGAAGAAATAACAGCTATAACAGTAGCTTATTTCGGTATTTTTGCATATAAAATACAAGAAAAATAAAAAAATATCACCTAATTGTAAAAAAACATAAAATTTTATCTTGCATTAGTGGTTTTTTTGTGTCATTATTCAACTGAAACTGAATAGAAGTAACACTCCCTGATATTCAGTTACCTTTAGCCCACTGAAACGCCCCGCCCTCCTGGGGCGTTTCTCTTTTTTCAAAAAAATAGAGGTGTTTTTAATAATTTCCTCGTCATCCCACGACTCGTTCGTGGGATCTCCAAACAACTGCCGTGCCCTTATGAGGAGATTCCATGGACAAGCCATGGAATGACGGGTGTTGGGAAGAGGAAATTATTAAAGTAGAATCGCTATAAATTAGCCATTCCTTTTCCTTTGGGCGCTTCCATTCATTACTGAAAGTATTATTATGCCATGTTCCGCATGTAAGCGTGCGCGTGCATCCTTTCGCAAAGGGCATGTCCTGAGCGGGATGAAATACGCCGCACAAGGCGCGTATCAGCGCTATATTACCTCATCCTCCGCATCCCCGAGCGATGCTACAGAATCTAGCCCATCCAAGCGAGGAGTCTATGAGCGAAAGCTACAGTCTCACCGACCAAAAACATAAATTAGACGAGATTTACCAGCGTGCCATGGAGGAAAATAATTTCACCGCAGCACGCCAGGCATTGGAATCGCAGTTTAAGTTGATGGATATGTATGCGCCTGCTGCAAAAGCTGCAGAAGCGCGTAGCATAGATATCCCGCCGCTCTCGGAAGAAGAGCTGCGCGCCTATGATGCGTTGTTAGAAGAGTCGTGTTAGAAAACCTAGATACCATACAGCTTGCCCGTATGCGGCAATATAAGCTGCAGCAGGATTTTCTCTATTTCGTGCGCTATTTCTTTCAGCAGCGTGAGGGGCAACGGTTTTTGCTCCAACCACATCACAGGATTATTGCCAATGCTTTGGCCGCGTTGCGCAATGGTACACATAAAAACCTGCTGATTAATGTGCCACCTGGTGCAGGAAAAACTGAATTGGCCGTCATTCAGTTTATTGCTCATAGTTTGGCCATCAACCCAGCAGCGCGCTTTTTGCATATCAGCGCCAGCGAGGAATTGGCCACGCTAAATGCTGCCAAAATCCGTGAGCTGCTGCAGAGCACTGCCTATCAGGAATATTTTCCGCTGCATTTCAAGGCAGACCGTGCCGCAAAGCATCATTGGGCCGTAACAAGTACTGAGGGTGGCAGTGAAGGAGGGCTATATGCCACCTCACTGGGCGGGCAAATTACTGGCTTCCGAGCGGGCCGCTTGGAAGAAGGTTTTTCCGGCGCCATCATTATTGATGATCCGCAAAAGCCGGATGATGTGCTGAGTAATGTAAAGCGAGAGGCCGCCACGCGCAAATTGCTGCATACGGTAAAAACCCGAAAAGCAGCGGAGCATACGCCGATGATTGTGATCATGCAGCGTTTGCACGAGCAGGATGTGAGCCAATTTATTTTGGACGGTGGCCTGGACATGCCGTTTCACCATGTGTGTATTCCGGCGATCACGCGGCAAAAAGGCAGCCGCAAAGAAATATCCTACTGGGAAGAAAAAGAGCCGCTTGCGCAGCTGCGCTCCATGCGCAAAACTTCGCCCTCCTTGTTTTATGGGCAATATCAACAAAAGCCTATTTCACTGGAGGCAGAGATATTCGACCCAAGTTGGTGGCAGCGATATGACAGCCCACCGGCCCTGCAATATGCTGCTATTTTTGCTGATACGGCCATGAAAACGGGCCGCCATGCAGATTATTCTGTGTTGCAATGTTGGGGCATGGGAGAAGACGGCAAGGCCTATTTGCTAGAACAGGTGCGCGGCCGTTGGGAATGGCCAGAGCTAGAGGCACAAGCGCTGGAATTTTGGCAGCGTTGTCAGCAATTAAAGCTTTGTCCGCTGCGCTATTTTGCTGTGGAGGATAAGGTGGCAGGCACATCCTTGCTGCAAGCCTTGCGGCATCAGCACCATGTGCCAGTAAAAGCCATTCCGCGCACCCGCGCAGAGGGCAGCAAATTAAAACGGGCATTGGACATTCAGCATATTGTGTCCACGGGGCTCGTATGCCTGCCCAAACATAAGCCATGGCTGCAGGATTTGCTGCATGAGGCCACGCAGTTTCCCAAAGCCGAACATGATGACCAGGTGGATGCAATGGTCGATGCGCTGCATCATTTTTTCTTGCAGCCCACCAAGCGGGCCATGCCCACTATTACCCTAAAAGGAATGTATTAATGCACTCAGACACACCCATGATTTCCAATTATATAGTAGCGCGGATGCAACAGCTTCTGCCGCATAAGGCGGCACGCACAGGCACCGCGAATGGGGTGGAAATCAACCACCCCACCTATCAAGAAAAGCAGCTCATATGGCGCATGATGCGCGATGTCTATGCTGGAGAAGACAGCATCAAACGTATGGGAGAATATTATTTACCCAAGCCATGCGGGCAAAGCCGTGCGGAATATGAAAATTATTTGGCCCGTGCACGTTTCCCGGATGTACTTTCACGCACTGTAGATGGGTATTGTGGCCGTATTTTCCGCAAATCCTACACCGCACAATTGCCAGAGCGCATGAAAGAGATACTCGACCAAATGGACGCATCCACCCTGCCGTTTGAGGCTATGTTGCGAGCGCTGGTGCGTGATATTGCCGTGGTTGGCAGGCAGCTATTGCTGCTGGATTGGTGTGAGGAGCGCAACCATCCGATCATTCTGCGCTATCAGCCAGAGCAAATTGTCAATTGGAAGACAGACAGCAAAGGGCGCTTGACCCTGTTGGTGATTGAAACAGCATTGGAGAGCAGCGATAGCTTCTCTCACGACACTAGCTTGCGCCGCACGGTCTATAGCCTAAATGAGGCAGGCGAGTATCATGTGGTGCATTATGATAAAGACTCACAAAAAGGCTGGCAGGCCACCCAAGAAATCACGCCGCTGATTGCTGGCAAAACGCTGAATGCTATTCCGGCAGTGTTTGTGTCGGCTAATGGCCTGTCGATTGATATTGAAAAACCGGTGCTATATGGTTTGGCTGCCGCGAATTTGCATTTTTACCACACGTCGGCAGATCGCCGTCAGGCGCTGTATCTCACTGCGCAACCCACGCCTTATATTGCTGGCGGGGATAAGATTTACGACACAGGCCATGATTTTTATGGCTGTGCCTGCCCGGCAGATAAGCAGGCGGAATATACGGTGCATATTGGTTCCAGCCGCATGTTGTTGTTGCCAGAGGGTGCCAGCGTGGGCTTTGCAGAAATATCTGGTAGTGGCTTGGCTGAACAACGCCTGGAATTGCAAGATCTGCGTGACGAAATGGCCGCACTTGGCGCGCGTATTTTACGAGATCCAGGACAGAATAATATTGCCGCAGAAACAGAGCGCTTGCAGCAAGGCGGGGAGACTAGCGTGCTGGCCGGCATTGCCCGCAATGTGTCGGCTGCTATTGAGCAGCTACTGCGTATGGCATCAGGCTGGATGTATCTGCCCGAACAAGAGATTTCACTGTCGCTTAATACCCAATTTTTCGACACACCGCTTTCTCCGCAAGCACTAAACGAGCTGGTGGCCGCCTGGCAGGCCGGCGCTTTCGATAAAGAGGTATTAGACAAGCACCTGGAACGCGGTGAGTTGTTATAGGGGTGCTTTATGTATAGTTCTGCTGTCAGAAAGAACGATTTTACAGCTCCCATATGGAAAAATTTGGGTAATGTTATTCTAGTTGGAGAAGGAAATCTAAGTTTCTCAAAATCGCTTCTTAGTAATTTCAATTCTGGTATTAAGCAAATGTTTGCTACTACATTTGAAGCAAAGGAAGAACTTTCTGTAGAAGCTCATAAAAATGCAAAATTTTTATTACGCGAAGGAGTTAAGGTGCTCCATGGGGTGGATGCAAATAAATTGAGAAGTTATTTTTCTGAAAGAAATATTGGTTTTGTTAATACAATAGTTTTTCAGTTTCCTCATACAGGAAAGCGAAATACAAAATACGGGAAATCTACAAACCACTATTTAATTAGGCATTTCTTACAAGAAGCTACAGAATTGATTGATGAAAAAGGTAGAGTCATTATTTCTAGCGTTGATACACCCTATTACGATGGTATGTTTCAATTTGAAAGAGCAGCTGAGAAAACAAAAACAAAGATAGTAAATTGTTATTCATTTGAGCCTAAGAGTTTTCCTGGCTATAATCATATAAATACAAATGACCAGGATAGTGCATTGAAAAAATATCAAAAATTTAAGAGCTTGGTGTTTAAGAGGCAATAATGCAATCTACACTGTTTCCTGAAACGAATGCTGCCTTGTCTGTGCCAGGGTTATCCTATGTGGAAGACTATATCACAAGAGATGAAGAGGCGGCGTTGTTGGCCTGGATTCATGCGCAAGAGTGGTCCGATGCATTGGCGCGCAAGGTCCAGCATTATGGTTATTATTATGATTATAAATCGCGTGCGGTTTCGCCTGCAAATTATATAGGGAAGTTGCCGCAGCCGCTTTTGGCACTGGCGATAACATTGCAAGAAAAAGGGCATATGGCACAATGCGCCAATCAGGTGATTATTAATGCCTATGTACCTGGGCAGGGCATTGCTGCACATATTGATCAGCCGAATAATTTTGGCCCAGAAATTGTGTCTCTCAGTCTAGGCACAGCGGTAGAAATGGCATTTACACCACCGCCAGGTACAAAGACTCCTGCCCAGTCTCTGTATTTGCAGCCGCGCAGCATTGTGCGCCTTGCAGATGAAGCACGCTATCGCTGGCAGCATGGCATCGCAGCGCGCAAGTCAGATAAGATAGGCGGCACCCGCCTGGCTCGAGGTGAGCGTATATCGGTTACCTTCCGGCGTGTGGTATAAGGTATATAGTTATCTCATTTAAGAACTTCCTGTATTGAAGCCCTTGCGAAAGCGAGGGCCCAGAGCCACAAGGAAAGATAGTGCTTGTTAACCCTGGACCCCGGGTCTGCGCTTACGCTTGCCCGGGGATACAAGAAAAAGTTAATTGAAGGCATTATAATATACATCTTTCTTCATTTTAGTGGTTGACATATGCAACTTTAAGTTGTAAACTTCGCATATCAGATATGAAGCCACTCACTCTTTTTTATATCTGCTGTATAAGCATGGTTGGCCCGCTTTTTGCGTCCTCTTATGCGGTAGATGAAATACACTCTATTTATGACGGGGATACGTTCCGTGTTACCATTGCAGCGCTTGACCCGCTGGTGGGGGAGCGCATTTCGGTGCGTATTCGTGGCATTGACGCTGCGGAAATGCGTAGCAAGGATGCTGCCATGCGTACCCAAGCCCGTCAGGCTAAGCAGCATTTGGTAGCGTTGTTACGTCAGGCAAAACATGTGACATTATATAATGTGAGCCGTGGTAAATATTTTCGCCTGATAGCAGATGTGTATGCCGATGATACCAATGTGGCTGAGCATCTATTAGAGCAGGGCCTTGTCCTGCCGTACCGTTATTAAAACAACAACGATTACATATCCTATGAAACATGACAAACACCATGCCGATGCTGCGCCTGCACAGGAGGATGTCTCTGGCTTGAAGCGTACTAACGTTGCGTTGAAGCGTGAGAAGACCCAGCTGCGTAAGCGCTTGGCAGCGGCTGAAGAACAGCTGCATACACAGCAGCAGCAAATGGCCTTGCTGCGCAAAGAAAAGCGTAAAGAAAAACAGCATTATACAGGCTTGTTGAAGCAGGCGAAGCAAGATAGCAGCCTGCAATCCATTGAGCGCAAGGTGGAGGCAGCTTTTTTGGCCCAAGGTGGCATGCAAGAAGCGGTGACGGATGTGATGCATCGTGCCAAGGCGCATATTACCCAAGAAGAAGAGGGTATGGCCTTTGTTGCTGCACAATTTGACTCTGTGGAAGAATGGGTAAGCTATGGCCTGCGTTATGATGCGCCGCATTTATTTGGCACCTCACAGGGCACGGCCACACAGCAAGGTGCTGTGCCATCTCAGGCACTGTTTGACAGCAGTACATTATCACTAAGTGAACAAGCAAAATTAAAGAAAAAACGCCAGCAGCGTTTGTAATTGTAATGATTTTACAACTTTTTCCTGCAATCCCGGGCTTGACCCGGGATCCAGGGTTAACAAGCACTATCTATCGTTTCGCCCTGGGCCCTCGCTTTCGCAAGGGCTACAAAATAAGAAAATCTTAAATGAAACTATTAGTAACATCAAAAAGCATCACCCTGAGCGTAGCGTAAGCGGAGGTTCAGGAACTTATTAATTATCTCCACCGTCATACCGTGTGGAAGACATCATTTTTTCAATCAAAGGAGACCATGTATATGGCATTAACGCAACTCGCAGATGCAATAGATAATGAGATTTATCTAGAGCATTTTTTATTACGTAAAAAGAACTGCTCGGCGCTATTTGATAGCGGTGTGGTAGTGGAAGATGAATCAATTCGTTTGCAGCTAGAGCAACAATCAGGCTGTGATATTATCCTGCCTTATTGGAACGATTTGGACGATTCAAAAGAAGCACAAATCTCTTCGGATGACCCTGCTTTAGCTTGTGATCCATGCAAAGCAGATATGGGCCAAGAGCGTGCAATTAAACATACACGCACCAAACAATGGAGTGCCGCAAGCTTGGTAAAAGCCTGTGCTGCGGGTGACCCGTTGGATGTATTTACCTCACAATCGGCTGAATGGTGGGCACGTTCCACGCAGCGCCATCTATTAGCGCAGCTGGAAGGTATTGCCGCACACAACATGGTGGTTGATAACGGGGATATGACATTTGACGCTGTTGTAAATGGCGTGGGTGGTTCCACTGTATTTGATGGTGCAAACTTCATTCAAGCATTAGCAACAATGGGTGATTGTTCCAACTCACTGACTGCGGTGGTGATGCATTCTGTTGTGTATCACAATTTGTTGACCAACAATATCATCACCTTCATTCCAGAAAGTGAAACCAACCGCAATATTGCAACCTATATGGGCGCGCGCGTGATTGTGGATGATAATCTGCCTGTGGATGGAAGCGGCAATTACACCTCTTACATCTTTGGTACAGGCGCATTTTCTTATGCACCGGCACGCCATGATAATGCCATTGTGATTGATCGCGATGAATGTGCAGGCAACGGCGAAGGTGTGGAAACACTTTACACACGCCATCACTATGTGCTGCATCCACGCGGCTTTAGTTTTGATCGCACTGCAAATGGTGGCATTGCTGGCAATTCGCCGACCAATCCAGAAGAAGCCAATCCGGATTTCTGGAGTCGTGTCTTCCCACGTAAAAATATACCCTTAGCCTTCCTAGTTACTACTGGTTAGTCTTGTCTAAGAAGCCCCTGGTGAAGGTGCATGCATCTTTGCCAGGGAAAGGGAATAAAATGTCGACACTATCTAAACTACAACAATTATTAGCGCGCAATTTACAGCATATGCAGGTGGAAAAAGACGAAGCCAGCGGTCAAATGCGATTCTATCATACTAAGAATACAGAGCTGGATGAGGTGCCAAGAAAAGACCCATCGCACATGCTTTCGCTAAAACGCAACACAGCAAAATCACATAAACAACATAAAAAGAAGGGTAGGCTCTAATGTCTGTATCACGTCCTCCTCGACACACGCAATCACCCGGGCGTTATCGCCTGCAAACTTATCGCAATGCAGGATATGCCACGGTGGGGGATCCGACCAATGTAGGGGCGTTGTCCAATGCACCGCATCAAGAAGCAACCGCTGGTTGGAGTTTTGATGATGGCACAGATCCGTGCACGCCAGTATGGGTGGAGTCTGTCTATGATGAAACAACAAGCAGCTGGAGTTATAATTACCTCACTGCGCCAGGTGGTGTGGCCTACACAGCTGTGGGTAACATTATTGCCGAGTGTGATGATGTGGATATTGAAATTGTACAGAACTGCTATCAAGATCAAGATGACAGCACGTTGCGCTATACACAGCTATTATTTGTAAATGGCGACACAACAGCCATTATAGGTACCACATGGTTGGATGCAGATGGTGTGGTGTTGGCCACAGCGCCTGCAAATATTATATTATGTTCTGATCTGCCTACTGCTCGCGAAGTGGTGGGAGGTGAAAAAATTATGGTGGATGAGGCAGCAACTGTGTCACTCACTGTACCTGCAGATGCTACCCATGCACGTGTGTTTGTGAAGGCGCATAAGGATCTATTAGTAAGTGCTAAGAACGGCAATATAGCGGATCAATGTGTTATTGAAGATTTGGTGCGTATCAGCATCAACACACTGCCATTGGTGGTTGCCAATGATGACGGTGAAGAATTCCAACATCAGGGGTTTATAGAGCTACACAGTGTCAGTGAGATGGTGAATTTTCAGGCCATTGCGCGCACTGATTCTGCAGCCTTCGGCTCCGACATTCGCCCTACCTTATGGGTGACCTATTTTGACGGCATTGCCTAACATTAGAAAGCAACTTTTATGACTATTTATCCAGGAGAAAACCATTTTTCCAGCGCTGCGGGGAACACATCTGTTGTCACTGATAATGCAGATGGTACCTATACACATGATGACGGTGCCAGCAATCTAATATCTATCAATGCTGCGCAATCTACGGCTAGCAGCGGCCTTTATGTGGACGCATTAAGCGGTGATGTAAGGCTTGGCAGCGCAATGTTGGAAGATGTGGTGATTGACGACCCTTCCAACACACATAATCTAGGGTTTGTGGGCATGAATTCTGTGGCTGTGTTGGGTGTGAATCAATTTAGCTTACAGTCATTAGGCAGTACCACATTGTCCAGTGCGATAACTACAATAGCCTCTACTACATCAATGAATATAATCACGCCTGCTATAGCAGCCAGTACGGCAACAACAGGCCAGGTGCTTACACTCATAAATCAATCTTCGGGCACTGCAGAATGGCAGGATATCCCTGCTGTCACAGCCTCAAATGGCCTTTCTGTTGATGGAGCAACAGGCGATTTAAAACTAGGCGATGTACTCACAGAAGCTACCACGATAGATCTTGCTAACTTTGATTTTAACATCAATGTACCCACGCCAGGTCAAAGCAAAGCATTCTCACTCTATAGCGACACCAACTTTTTTGGTACTACTAACGGTGGTATGGCCACAGGGTATGGCCAAATTGATGGCGAGGTCTACTTTCAATCTATTGGTAATTTTGGTGGTGGGTATCAATTGTCAAACGGATGGACAAATCAGGCCACCGGTGCAGCCAGTAATTTAAATGCAAATAGTGTGCGTGTACAGATTGTAGCCTCTGATAATGCAGGCAATAACAGTTCAGTGCGCGCTACAATAGATCAGCGTGTGCAGCTTGAATCTAGCACAGGTATATATGAATTTATCAATGCACCTGTGGATGCAACGTCACCTTCTCACGTGGTTGTCTATGACAGTGCAGATAACGGCATTAAAAAGATGCTACCTGCAGATATACGGCCATTTATATTGTCTAGTACAACGCCTGGTGCAGTGTTGATTTCCAATGGCACTTCATTTGAAGAAGCTAGCTATGTATTGGATAAAATACCGGTGCTAGTAGGCACAACCGCAACGCTCAATTCTACACCTGCACCAGGATTTTTTCAGCTCTTTAAAGACAGTATGTTATTGGTTGAAGATAGTGCGGGGACACAAGGTTATAGCCGTTCAGGCATAAGCATAACATTCAATACACCTCTTACAGGATCAGAAGAACTTACTGCCTATTATTACAGCTATTAAGGATATCAACATGGCTCAACACCAGCTTTATAACCCTACTATAACACCACCATCCTCCTTTGTGCCTTATTTAGCGCAAACACAAATTACAGATATTACAACCAATATAAGCGGTACCTCTGCAGCAACAGTGCCTATTGCAGGTGCAACCTTAATTAACCAAGACGCCTATTACACCATAGACAGCGTGAATCATACCATTACCTTGCCAGCTGCGGGGCGGTATGTGCTTTCAGGGAATGTAGCGCTGCGTGCAGGTATCTCCAGCAATAGTGCACGCAATAATATTCGTTTCTTTTGGCAACGTTCTGTAAATGGCGGTACAAGTTGGAGTACAATTGGTGGATGGTATCAAAATAATTATGCACGCGATGCATCGGGTCATAATGAAATTAGTCAAAGTTTGCAGGGGTACCACCATATATTCAATGCAGGCGACATGGTGCGGTTGCGTAGTGTGCGTGTGGCAGGCGCAGGCGGCACCGAGACCTTTGCAGATAATACCGTAAATTACATCCAAATAGAATTTAGAGGGTAGGGTTCTTACCCCGTTACAAAAGGATTTACTATGAATAGTCTCGATACACGTACGGTGCATGTGTATAATAGCACCAGCTTTTCGCCTGATTGTTGTTTGAAGCGGTTTGAGATGCTTCCCGACACAATACTCGATTTTGCCATAGATTGGTCTGCGTTTTTAGCAGATGATACCACGCCAGATATTATTGCCACCAGCAACTGGACGGTAACGCTGCGTAATGCAGTAGGTACAGCATCGCTTATTGCAACAAATGACTTTGTAAGTGGCAATAGTGACAAACCTATTGTCTTTTTAGACGCCACCGGTGCTGAAGATACACAAATTTACACAGTGCGTAATGATATTGCCACGGCAGCTGGACGTGTGATCTATGCTTGTTTTGAAATTCAAATTACCTCTTGCGATTGCTAATATATGTTACCTATTTTTCATCCTTATGCCTCTGTAGCAGAGGCTGATACCTACTGGGCTGCGCATATAGGCGGTGAGGCATGGTATGCCACAGCTGAAACGCCTATTTGTGAGTCTGTGAAGCTGGCATCACTGCACACTGCATCTGAACTGTTAGATACGTTGGAATGGAGCGGGTGCAAAACCGATGCAGCGCAGGAATCTGCCTTTCCACGCAGTGGCATGACAGACCCGGATAATTTTACCATTGAGCCAAACAGCATTCCTGATGTGATAAAGCGTGCGACGATTAAATTAGCCTTATTGGTTGCTACGGATAAAGTGCAACCCAATAGCAACAGAATCCAGCCGCCAGTGAAGAAAACAAAAGCAGGTGATGTGGAGATTGAGTATTTTGCGCATGATACCTACACCGTAGCCGGTGATGGCTGTGGTATGCACGGTTTACAAGATGCATTTGCCACCATCATGCCGCTTATCGCGCCCTATTTGCGCGCGTCTAAGCCGCAACCTGTATCCATATCTGTATGTAGGGCCTAACTCTATGCTTCAATCCATTGCTTCTCTTGTGTCAACCTCGTTGGATCACCATATGCTCTATGATTTAGAGCTGCATCATTGCAGTAGCCAGTCTTATGGCAGCCGTATGGTACAAGATACCAGTACTCAGATTTACCCCTGTCGTGGCATTATAACGCGCAGCGCGGATAGGGCGGTGCATAATGGTATAACAAAGCGTGGCACCGTGCAGGCTATTATCTTGGCCTGCTCCCTTGCGAAAGAGCCATGTGTGGGTGATGTAATTATTGCTACTTGTGGCCCTTTTGCAGGAAAGAGTTTCCGTGTGGCAGAAGAAAGCGGCGCCGTTATCTCTACCGACGCAGCGGGTGCCACTTATAGCATCACATTAGTAGAATAATCATGGCGATTGCACGTGCAAAAGAGCAGCTGAAAACACAGCTTGAAGCAGCGGTGAAAAAAGCAGCACAACGTGTTGTAGAAGAAAAGATATTTAATACGCCTGTGAATACAGGCTATGCCGTGTCTAACTGGCAAGTGTCACTCAACACACCTGCAACAGAAGTGCTGGAGGTGCGTGATCCCACCGGTTCATTTGCTCTAGCAAATGCCATAAATGTGATTGATCAATTCACGCTCAATGACACGCTCTATATCACCAATAACGTGCCTTATATTCAGAGGATTACCTAGATGATCGAAGCAGATATTCCCATAGTACTAGAATCGCATTTGCTTGAGGCACCATGCGTGCCAGATATTGTGATTTGGGAGAATTGGCAGGAATGCGATCGTGTGCCCGTCAATCAGCCTTATTTCTTTGTGCGTTGGCTGCCATCTCAGCCAAATAATAGAGGCTTTGGTAATATCATATATCAAGGCGCTATTGATATTGTGATTGTACACCCGCTAAATGGAAAAGGGGCCCGTGCAGTGGACCTAGATGCTGAATGTGTCATTTGCCATTTTGGTGCATATGAACATTACAGCTATACCAACCCACAAACCAATACAGATACGCGCTTATGGACAGAGATTCCCTATCGTCTGCCAGCGCAACCAAACAACAACCGTTATCAAGTGACCGTACGCGTTCCTTACAAGGCGTGTGGCAGTGCTTGTTCGTAACAGAACCTAATTTACATCCATAAAGGAGACCATTCATGGCAACAGAAAATTGCAGCAGCTGTATTTCAGCTTCTACCGTCGCACTTTCTTACATTGAAGAAAGTTGCATTTGTCCTGGAGGCGAGATCCAAGCGCCAATCAAAATGCGCACATTGGACGCTTCCAACCGTAACATCAACCCCACACGCAACACTATTGAGTCCAATGACTTCCGTAGTGACCGCAACAAAGGGTGCACGCGCTCTGTTGAAGATGGCTCATCAGGCAGCATTGATTTTGACTGGAAGGCGTGTGAGAATAATGCTGATTTGATTGATGCAGCCTTATCTAACTACAGAGCAGATGCAGCAGCAGTGAATGCTATTGCACTATCTGCCATTGCACCAAACCAATATCAGGCACTGATAGCCGATGCTGACTTTGCAGCACTAGGCGTTTGTGAAGGGCAGCTAGTGACCTTCTCGGGATTTGCTAATCCAGAAAATAATGGCACAAAATTAGTATGTGCTGTGGAAACAGATATTACGCTTGGGACCTCTACAATAACGGTATATGGCAGTGATGAAGATGCGACCTATCCTGTATTGATTAACGAGTCTGTGGCCGCGGCTAATGTTGCTGCTGTGGGTAATGTGGTGCAAGTGGGCCAATCCCTGCGCACATTCACTGTTGAGCGTGGCCTTGCAGAAGGCGCCTATCAACTGTTCCGCGGTGTAGGTGTTAACGGTCTATCACTCTCTGCATCACCGGATAGCTTTATCACTGGCTCCTTTGATCTACTGGGCTTTGGCGAGGTAGATTATTGCAACAGCACCTCGCTTTCCACACCGCTAGATGCTGCTTCTTGCTGTGGCAGTATTTACGATGACGTAGAGTTCTTCTTAGGCTGTGAGAAACTATGTGGTGTAACCAGCTTTGATTTCTCTTTGAACAATAATATGAGCCAAACAAAAGCAAGCTGTGAAGGCTGTTTAAGCCTGGGTCAGGTGGATATTTCAGGTAGTTTGTCTATCTTCTTTACTGATTGCGCGCAGCAAGAGGCTGTGAAGAATAATATTGGTCAGGCATTGAGCATTGTGATGTGGAATGAAGACCGTTCTGATTTCATCAATTTCACCTTCCCTTATGTGACATTTAACAGCGCAAATATGGACCCTGTGCAAGGCGAGCCACTTACGCAAACGATTGAATGGACAGCCAGTGTGGGTGGTGTGTGTAACACCAGCATGCTATTGCAGCGTTCCTTTGCGATTGATCCATTGGTGCGGAACCGTATTGAGCTTTCTGCCGACAGTGACACGCTAGATCTCACGATTGTCTCTGCATGTGCCACAATTTTGTCTGTGGATTGGGGTGATGGTGTAGTTGAAGATATCACTGCTTCCAACATCCATAACCTTTCACACAGCTACAATCCGCCATATGGAGCAGGTGTAGTGAAGAACGTGGTGATTACCTCAGAGGATGACTGCCCAATTACTGATTTCAGTGTGGATGCGGGCAATGTAATCAACGCCAATCTGTGCTATCTGACGCAGCTGGAAACAGCATCAATCACCAATAGTGGTTTAGCATGCTTCCGCAGTAATTCGTCTGCATTGCGCGTGCTGGACCTTGGCAATAATGCTGTATTGTCTGAAGTAGAATTAGCCACATCTAACTCTCTCTTACAGGTGAATGTAAGCGGCGGAGCACTGAACCAAGTCTCTGTAGATACATTGCTACAAACAGCCTCCAGCAGCACCGCATTATCTGGCACATTCGACAGTAGCGGTGGCACTAACGCAGCTCCTAGCAGCGAAGCATTGCAGTCTATCAATGCACTCGTAACGCAAGGCTGGACTGTTATTACTAACTAATAACCAAACCAAAGGAACCTTATATGACATTTGACCTCTCTCATGTGGATACGTCCAAAGCTGCCGATGAAGGGCGCGCAATGGTACTGCATAATCACTATGTGCATGCTGATCACCCGGAATATGGCACGGAGATTATGCATGAAGATACACCCGTGACCATCACATTGATTGGGTCAGATGGAAACAAGTTTCAGCAGCTCTACCAAAAGCGCATGCATAAAATGCGCGAGCGTTCACGCAATCGACAAAAAGAGCGTGAATTGAGTGAAGCTGAAAAGGTGGATCTAGCATACGCACTCTATGCAGATTTAACCCTTGCCTGGGAAGGTATTATAGAGGGCGGTCAACCCTTGGAATGCACGCATGATAATGTGCGTTCTATCTATAAACGCTTCCCGTGGATTTTTGAGCAAGTAGTTGAATTTGTAGGAGACCGTGAGGCTTTTTTGCCGAACAAGAGCTAGCGCTCCACCACTTTGTCACGTGGCAGGTGCGGGCTTATAAGCCCAGCACCATCAAAGCAGGCAAAGACGGTACAACAGAGCAAACCATGCCTCTTATTGAAAAAGAGCGCATGTTATTAAAGCAAAATGTACCATTGTCTGCCATGCAGGTGCTCGGGCAGGAGCCCGAGTTACCTGCATATTATGCCCAAATTTGGCATTGGTTTTTGGAATTACACCAGGCGCGCAGTGTTGGCCTTAACGGTGCTAATCCCTTGGCGTATGCAGATATATATGCTTGGTCTAAGTTGCATCAACTGACTCTAAAACGTTGGGAGATTGCAAGCTTACAAAAGATCGATCAATGGTATTTGGAAGAGGCGCGTAAAGAAGAAAAGACTACAACGACGTAACGGCCTGTTCATGTTGCAGTAAAAACTGCTTTTTATCCAGCCCTCCTGCATAGCCACCCAGCGATTTATTGCTGCCAAT
>JAHDHN010000019.1:2114-19666 GCA_020631295.1 Rickettsiales bacterium | reverse complement strand
GGTGGTTTGCATATGTGTATAATGCGGCACCACAAACATGCCTGCACCCATAGCACAGAGAGCAGCTGCCCTTCGGCTTCACTGCTGGCCAGGCAGTAGGTGATCAGCACCACCAGCGCGTTTTTATAGATGTTGTCATTACACGCACCCAAGGCCTGCAGGCAGAGCAGTGGAATAAAGCGGCGTGAGGCTAATCTGTTAGATTTCATATGCATATCTGGCCTTATAACATAATATAAAACATTGTTCAATAACTTGGTGAATGGGCCGGGTGTTTGTTAGGTAGTGGTGGCTGATGCTATACTCATCTTTGTACTATAAAATAGTACGCATACTCGTGGCTTGGTCCGCCATAGCCTTAGCAAAGGTGAGACCGCAGGCTCCAGGACAACAAGAGAGAGCTATAGTAATTTCAGTTAATTTTTTCTGCATTCTGTACCTCCGTCATAGTCCGGCTTGACCGGACTATCTAGGGCCAAGGGAGTGATATCTGTTCCTGTGGCCCTAGATCTTTAGGACTCTACGCTTCGCTTGTCCGAAGATGACGCCAAAATGGTAATCAAAAATTCTTAATAAGAGCAATTATAGCTTAAGAAAAAACTACAAATTCGCTACAGCGTCCATAAGCCCTTGCACGGCATCAATAGAGTGATCAAACGCGGCTTGCTCTTCATCGTTTAAGCTGATTTCTACGATGCGTTCTACGCCATCCTTGCCAATCACCACCGGCACGCCAGCATAAAGGCCATTTACGCCATATTCACCGTTTAGCTGCGCAGCGCATGGCAATACGCGCTTTTTGTCTTTCAGGTAGCTTTCTGCCATGGCAATGGCAGAGCTTGCCGGTGCATAATAAGCAGAGCCGTTTTTCAGCAGCGCCACAATCTCGCCGCCGCCCTTGCGCGTGCGGTCCACAATGGCGTCTAGCTCATCATTGCTCATCCAGCCCATATTCACCACATCTGGCAATGGAATGCCGGCAATAGTAGAGTAGCGCGTGAGTGGCACCATTGTATCACCATGGCCACCTAGCACAAAGGCTGTCACGTCTTCCACGCTCACATTACAGGCCTCTGCTAGGAAATAGCGGAAGCGTGCAGAATCTAACACGCCAGCCATGCCAACTACCTTTGCAGCTGTAAAACCGGTGGTTTCTTGCATTACTGCCACCATCACATCCAGCGGGTTAGTGATCACAATCACAAATGCATTAGGTGCGTGCTGCTTAATGCCTTCACCCACTTGGCGGATGATATTGCTGTTAATGGAAAGTAAATCATCGCGGCTCATGCCTGGTTTGCGTGGCACACCGGCCGTCACAATCACCACATCAGAACCAGCAATATCGGCATAATCCTGTGTACCTTTTAAATTACAGTCAAAGCCTTCCACGGTAGAGCTCTCGGCGATATCCAAGGATTTCCCCTGCGGCATGCCTTCTACAATATCAAACATCACCACATCACCCAGCTCTTTTAAGCCAATCAGATGTGCTAGCGTTCCGCCGATCATGCCTGCGCCAATAAGAGCGATTTTTGCACGTTGTCCCATAGATATACTCCCAAGTAAAAAATATTATGCGAAGGCGATTATAGGGTTGCTGTTAGCTTGTAAACATTTTTTCTAATTTACTATGGTAGTTGCCCTTGCCAAACGATTTTACGCGTGATAATGGGGCGCCCACATTGACGATTATACGTCAAAAACGAAAGTGGAATTAGGATCGATGTCGCAATCTAGTTTAGAGCAAAACCGTATAGCCAAACGCTACGCCAGCGCCCTTGCATCTGTGGGCGTGAAGGCCGGTTTCTCTAAGGCGCTCTCTGCACTTTCTGCTGCTGTAAAAGATCATGATAACTTATATCAGGCACTAAAATCACCGCTCACACAAAAAGAGAGTTTGGTGAAAGTGGCCGGTGAGCTGTGCTCTCACATTAAGGCACCAAAAGAAGTGGAGCAGCTTTGCGCGCTTATGGGCGCTAACCGTCGCTTGCATCTTCTGCCAGAAGTGGCAGCGCATTATGAAACATTGGCTGCCGATGCTGCGGGTGAGATCAATGCAAAAATTGAGACAGCAACGAAGCTAGACAAAGCCTCTGCCACTAAAATCAGCAAGGCATTGCAGTCTTTAACCGGCAAAAAAGTGACTCTGGATGCCACAGTAAACCCAGCCTTATTAGCAGGCTTTGTGGTGAATGTGGGTGCGTCCCGGTTGGATTACTCGCTGGAAGGCAAATTACAAGCCTTGCAAGCACAACTTAAAGCAAACGACAACGGATAACACAGGAGAAAATACATGTCCATTTCCGCAAGTGAAATTTCAAGCGTATTGAAGAAGCAGATTGAGGGCTTTAAAGCCAGCGACGACCTGCAAGAAGTAGGGCAGGTAGTGTCTGTGGGTGATGGTATCGCCACCCTATATGGCCTGGATGGTGTGCAAGCCGGTGAAATGGTAGAGTTTAGTGACGGCCAAGTGGGTATGGCGCTGAACTTGGAAGAAGATAATGTGGGTGTGGTATTGTTCGGTTCAGATAAAGCTGTAGCTGAAGGTGCTACGGCGAAGCGTACAGGCCGCATCATGGAAGTGCCTGTGGGTAAAGGTTTGCTTGGCCGTGTGGTAGACGGTTTGGGTAACCCCATTGATGGTAAAGGCGCGCTTAAGAATGTAGAATATAAGCGTGTGGAAGTAAAAGCGCCGGGCATTATTGCGCGTAAATCTGTACATGAGCCAGTGCAAACGGGTTTGAAATCTGTGGATGGCTTGATTCCGATTGGCCGTGGTCAGCGTGAGTTGATTATTGGTGACCGTCAAACGGGTAAAACAGCGATTGCGATTGATGCGATTCTGAATCAGAAAACAGCGCATGCAGGCGATGATGAAAACGAGAAAATCTACTGTATTTACGTATGTATTGGTCAGAAGCGTTCTACTGTAGCGCAAATTGTGCGTAAATTAGAAGAAGAAGGTGCGCTTGAATATTCTATCGTAGTAGCGGCTACCGCTTCTGAAGCAGCGCCATTGCAGTTCTTGGCGCCATATACAGGTTGTACAATGGGTGAATATTTCCGTGACAATGGCATGCATGCCTTGGCGGTATATGATGATTTATCCAAGCATGCGGTGGCGTATCGCCAGATGTCACTCTTGTTGCGTCGTCCTCCTGGCCGTGAAGCCTATCCTGGTGACGTATTCTATGTGCATTCTCGTTTACTAGAGCGTGCAGCGAAATTATCTGATGAGTTTGGCGCCGGTTCCTTGACTGCCTTGCCAATCATTGAAACACAAGCAGGTGACGTATCTGCTTATATTCCAACCAACGTAATTTCGATTACGGACGGTCAGATCTTCCTAGAAACAGACTTGTTCTATAAAGGTATTCGCCCTGCGGTGAATGTGGGTCTGTCTGTATCACGTGTAGGTTCTGCTGCGCAGGTGAAGGCGATGAAGCAAGTGGCTGGTTCGGTGAAGCTAGAGCTTGCCCAGTACCGTGAAATGGAAGCCTTTGCGCAATTTGGTTCGGACTTGGATGAAGCAACACAGCAGCTATTGGCACGCGGTGCGCGCTTGGTAGAGTTATTGAAGCAAGACCAATATTCTCCACAAACAGTGGAAGAGCAGGTGGTGGTGCTATATGCTGGTACCAAGGGCTACGTGGATGAAGTGCCTCAGAAAGAGGTGCAGCGTTATGAGTCTGAGTTGCTTGCACATATGCATGCAAAGCAGAAGAAGCTTCTGAGCGACATTCGCAAAGACAAGAAAATTACCGACAAAACAGAAGATAAGCTAAAATCTGTATTGGCGGATTTTACCAAGAGTTTTGCGTAATTATTGAAGGTTAGATAGAGACAGAGCGCTATGGCAAATCTAAAGGACCTAAAGAATCGTATTGGTAGTGTAAAATCCACACAGAAAATTACCAAAGCGATGAAAATGGTGGCAGCAAGCAAGCTGCGTCGCGCGCAAGAGCGTGTGGAAGCAGCACGCCCCTATGGCGAGAAAATGCAAGCCATGTTGCAGAATATTGCCTCTGCTGCAGAGGCAGGCTCTGCACCGGCGTTGCTGGCTGGACGCGTGGGCGCTGAAAAAACACATCTCATTGCAATGGTAAGCTCAGACCGCGGCTTGTGCGGCGGTTTGAACACAAATGCGGTGAAGCGTGTGAAACAGCGCATTAGCGAGCTGGAAGCAGAAGGCAAGCAGGTGATTGTGATGACCCTGGGCCGAAAAGGCCGTGAGCAATTGCAAGCTACCAATGAAGGGCAGCTGGGTGATAATATTGATACCTCTGTGCGCAAGCAGCCAGATTATGAAGATGCACAAACCGCAGCCAAACAAATTATTGATCTGTTTGAGGCAGGTAGTGTGGACGCAGTGAGCTTGGTATATAACATTTTCCATTCCCCTTTGGAGCAAGAGGTGAGTGAGCAGGCTTTGATTCCGCTGGTGCTAGAAGAAACGGCAGAAGAGGCACCTGCTGGTGCATCTGCGCTTTATGAATATGAGCCAGGTGAGAATGAAATTCTTGAAGAATTATTGCCACAAAATATTGCTGTGCAGATTTACGGAGCATTACTAGAGAATGCCGCCAGTGAGCATGGCGCACGCATGACAGCAATGGATAATGCAACCCGTAATGCAGGTGATATGATTGATCGCTTGACGTTGGAATATAACCGTACGCGTCAGGCCGCGATTACTACAGAATTAATTGAAATTATTTCCGGTGCAGAAGCGCTTTAGGAAAACGAGTTAGAGAAGGAGAGCAACAATGCCAGCAGCAAAGAAAACAACCACCAAGAAGGCCAGTGCTAAGAAGCCTACGCCAATTAAGGCCGGTGCGAAGGGTAAGGTAACGCAGGTTATTTCTGCGGTAGTGGATGTACAGTTTGAAGGCGAAATGCCAGCCATTTTGAATGCCCTTGAAGTAGAAAATGACGGTAAAACATTGGTGTTGGAAGTAGCACAGCATTTGGGTGAAGGTGCCGTACGTACCATCGCGATGGACTCTACTGATGGTTTGGTGCGTGGCGCTGAAGTGACTGACACAGGCGCGCCTATTTCTGTGCCGGTGGGGCCAGAAACACTTGGCCGTATTATGGATGTAATTGGCAACCCAATTGATGAGCGCGGCCCAATTAAAGTGAAACAAAAAATGGCTATTCACCAAGAGGCACCTGATTTTGCTGATCAGTCTACGGAAACAGAGATTCTTGTAACTGGTATTAAGGTAGTAGATCTTCTCGCGCCTTATGCAAAAGGTGGTAAAATTGGTCTCTTTGGTGGTGCTGGTGTAGGTAAAACCGTATTGATCATGGAATTGATTAATAATATCGCAAAAGCACATGGTGGTTACTCTGTATTTGCCGGTGTGGGTGAGCGTACACGTGAAGGTAATGACCTGTATCACGAGATGATAGATTCTGGTGTAATCAATCTAGAAGAGCCTGATAAGTCTAAAGCTGCGCTTGTATATGGTCAGATGAATGAGCCTCCTGGTGCGCGTGCACGTGTAGCTCTAACGGGTTTGACGCAGGCAGAATATTTCCGTGACCAAGAAGGCCAGGACGTATTGTTCTTCGTGGATAATATTTTCCGATTCACACAGGCCGGTTCTGAAGTATCTGCCCTGTTAGGTCGTATTCCTTCTGCCGTGGGTTATCAGCCGACATTGGCCACCGAAATGGGTGCGATGCAGGAGCGTATTACCTCTACAAATAAAGGTTCGATCACATCAGTACAGGCGATTTACGTACCTGCGGATGACTTGACGGACCCTGCGCCTGCAACTTCGTTTGCGCATTTGGATGCAACCACCGTATTGTCACGTCAAATCGCTGAGCTGGGTATTTATCCTGCGGTAGATCCATTGGATTCTACCTCTCGCGTGCTTGACCCGCGTGTGATTGGTAATGAGCATTATAACGTAGCACGTGAAGTGCAACGTGTATTACAGAGCTATAAGTCATTGCAAGATATCATCGCGATTTTGGGTATGGACGAGCTATCTGAGGAAGATAAGCTAACCGTGGCTCGCGCGCGTAAGATCCAGCGTTTCTTATCTCAACCATTCCATGTGGCAGAAGTGTTTACCGGTACGCCTGGTGTGTTGGTAAGCCTAGCAGATACTATCAAAGGCTTTAAGGGTATTGTAGAAGGTAAATATGACCACTTGCCAGAAAGCGCTTTCTACATGGTGGGCACCATTGAAGAGGCCGAAGAAAAAGCCAAGAAGATGGAAAAGCAAGCTGCGTAATGACGCAGTAACGTGAAACATTTGCTGTCTGTTATATTATGGGTAGGTGTGCTGCTTGGCTTGGTTGCGGTCCTTGCGCCGTGGATAGGTAAAGATTTTTATCTGTTAGATTTGGCAGCCTCGTTCCAGCTGCAATATGCTTTTTTGGCACTGATTGCACTAATATTGGCTTGGTATGTTCGGAGCCGTTTTTTATGCGTGTCCTATATAGTGGTGCTTGCCTGTGCGTTTTTGCACCTTTGGCCTTATATAATCCCAAAAAATACTTCTCTGGAACAAGAAGAAGCGAAGTCGTTCACGATTTTGCAGCATAATGTACATTATCTAAAAGTGGATATTGATGCTGTGATTGCGGATATTAAGCAACATGCCGATGATGTGGATGTGGTATTTTTACAAGAAGCACCCACAGCGCTGAAATATAAGGTAAGGGAAGAGCTAGCAAACTTATACCCGTATCAGATTGTGTATCCTAGCAAGCGCTGGCATGGCAAGATTCTGCTCTCGCGCTTTCCTATTCATTCCAATGCCCTCCTTACCTACCCAAATATGGAACGAGATATTCAGGGTGTGCATGCACTATTAGATGTGAATGGTACAGCTGTTTCATTATATGGTATTCATACCTCTTCTCCTATCTCACTGGAGTTTTACCGTAAGCGGAACCTGCAGTTGCAGCATATAGCTGAAGTTATATCGCAAGATAATACAGCGCATAAAATGGTGCTGGGTGATTTTAATGCAACGCCCTATCATGGTTATTATAAGCAGGCACTAAAAGCATCAGGCCTACAAGATGGACAAGAAGCGCTTGGTTTGAACGGTACATGGCCAAGCATGTTCCCAGCCTTGTTCCACATTCCGATTGATCATTTATGGTATTCTGATGCGTTTGAAATAATGTCGCGGAGTATTGCTGCTGCCAACGGTTCAGACCATTTCTCAGTCCTTACCTCATTAAAACTATAGTAAGCTGCATAATTAACGATACAGCGTCATGCCATGGTTTATCCATGGCATCTCACAAAATTAGCAGGAGATCCCACGGACACGCCGTGGGATGACGAGGGGGATGTTTGTATCGTTAATTATGCAGATTACTATACGTTAGGCATATGCCTCAATATAACTGTAATCGTTATATTTAGGTGCAAAGCGTGTATCTGGTGTAATGGGGAAATCTGCATTTCCTTGCTGAAATTGGCATAATAGTTCATCAATATGGTTCGCATATGTTTCCAGCTCTTCGGCGCTATACTCTATTTGGATACTGTCATCGCCCGTTACTTTGCCTAATTTTATGCCGTAGATAGTGGCTTTTTCAGCCTGTTCGATGCCTGCAAACCCGCCTTTTAGTGCAATATAGGCCTCCATGGGCAATTGTGGTGCCATATATGCTTTAATGTCAGACAATTTTGGTAACGTGCCGGTCTTATAATCATACACATGCACATGTTTTTTACTGGGCGCGTAGGCAATACGGTCTGCACGCGCTTTGATGGTAACGCCGCTTTTGGGCAATATAATGCTGCCTTCTTGCTCAATCAGCACCTTGTGATGCTGTTTTAATGCCGCTTTTTCCATTTCCATCACCTGCGTTAAGGCGCGTGTAATGCCGCTGCGCGTAAGGTGTAGTGCGCTGTCCTCCAGCACATAACGCTCTTGCATATAGGCAATGCTACTTTCTATCAGCGCCTCATCTGGCAGGTAATGATGTGTGTGGACTTGTGTGCTGAAATTCTCCAGCGCATCATGCAGCATGGTACCAAATTCACGCATCTCACTGTTGTCCTCCAGCTCTAATTGCGGACGAATATTTAGCATATGCTTCATAAAAAAGCCAAACGGGTCACGCATCAATAGCTCCAAATGCGTGACATAAAGCACGGTTGGAAAAATGCTATTATGTGGTGCCTTGGCCGGCTGTGCCATAGGCTGCTGTGGAATATAATGCGTCTCTGTTTTTTTATGTGACTCTACCTGGTGCATAATAGCCAGCTGATGCCAACACATGCTGGGCGTTGCAAGTGCACCTTGGTGCTTTTCTGCACGGCTTACAGTGCAATGCGGCAGCGCGCTCCACATATATATATCATGCGCCGTTAAGCTACTGCGGATGGTGCGATCATTCATACCCGCCTCTGACAGCATATGCTGGCTTAAAAACGGGTTATGCTGATGAGAAGGCCAGCTGCCTTCATGCATGCCTACCAGATACACGCTCTCAAACGGCAATAAGCGCGCTTCCACAGGGGAGAGCAGCATGAGTGTTTCACCACTCTCTTGCTGCATGGGTGGGTGGTATAAATGCGTACGCAATATATCGGCAATTGCCCAATTGCCTGGCTGCGCTGCCAGCTGATGAAGCTGCTCTGTCAGTTTTACAGTAGCTGGGTGCTCTATGGTTTCTACAAGTGTAATTAACGCCTTGCTGCTAGGATTGTTGCTATATTCCAACATAGCAGCACAAAGAGGAATATGGCTAAGCGGTTCTAGCGCCTCTGCGGGTGTTTTATATCGCCTGCTCTCCAGCGCCATGATGGCCTGTTGATAAAGCGCTTTCTCTTCTTCACACGTCTGCCTCACATGCGGGTGCTGCAACAAAGAAACCCAGTGCAAGGGCTGTGCAGGCTGTTCTTTTATGGCTTCTAAGGCCACTGCAAAGCGGCCAGGCAATGTTTCCAACAATGGCTCACCGGCAGCGTCATCTAACATTACGCCTTGTGCCGCGCATAATGCATGAATACGGTGTTGCATATAATAATTTGGGGTAATGATGGCCGTTTTTATGCCCTTTTTTGCATCTGCAATCGCATGCTCTGTTACCCAGGTAAGTTCCTCTGCATCTTCCACAAATGCATGCAGCGAGATGCTTGGTGTGTATGTTGTTATACCCTCCAGGCTTTTTGGCGTTGCATGTTTTGTTACCCATTCGTGCATGGTGCGCATCGGATGGATTTCATTATCGTCTGCTATGGTGTTAGCCATTTCTGCATCATATCCTGGCAATATCACTGCACCATTTGGGCAGGCAGTTATTGCGTCTGCCAGCGATTGAGTGATTGGCTGGCTAAGCGTAGAGCCTGCCAATGTGATATGCGGCGCCGTGTGTGCAATATGCTGTTTTAATAAATTTAGCAGGGCGTTATAATAGCTCGCCTGGGTTTGCTGTTGTTTTGCCGCCAATTGCTTAGGCCAAGTCTCCAGAAGCAGATGCAGCAGAGACAGCGCCTCCTGCTGATGCAGTGCCAATGTTTCAGGAATAATAGCATGTAGCTCCGCAATCCCCACATGCTCTTGGGTCATAGTGGCCAGCAGCTGGGTGAGGGAATCTGCGAGGCGCAGCGCCTGCTTTGCATGGCTAGTAATGCCTTCTTTCAGCAATAAAGAGGCCAGGCTGCAGGTTTCTGCAATGCCAGAAAGAGGTGTAGCTAATGCCTTCACCTCTTCGGCCATGCCGGCAGTAAAGCAGAGATGCTCCTTCAATGCCTCACTATTGCCTAGCGGAATGATGGTGGGCAATAGACTATTTGGATATTGTGTTTTCCACAAAGAGGTAAATGTGCGTGCAATGCGGTTGTTGGGCAGTAGCAGAAGGTGAGGGGTGAGCATGGTTGTTCTGTTCTCTTGCGCCTCATGCACATAACGCGCCACGCCTTCTAAGAAAGGGTGCTGTGCAGCTATGGAAAAGATATGTGAGATATCTAGGTTCTGTTGAGGTTTGATTTGCTGCATTATTTTTGACTATTTTTGTGCGTATTTTTTTTCTTCTTTTTGCAGGAATAGTGGCTCTATTTCAAAAAAAGAAGAGGAAAATAAAGCCAAAAAGAACAAAAAAGAAGGCAGTGAATCAAACCTCAACAGAACCTAAGCTCCAAAAGAAAAAGGCGACCAATTGGCCGCCTTTTTATACCTTATTAGATAGGCTAGCAAGTGCTGCTATGCTGCTTCTAGGCTATCTTCATTTTCATTGGCTTCTTCAAACTCATCAAACTCGTCAAAATCATCTTCAACAGGGTTGATAGTCACCACATTTTCTTCAGCTGGCTTGTTTTCATTGATGGTGGTTACGATACTATCAATCGCCACCTCATGCGTGCTCTTACGCACGGCAGAAAACTCGCCCGCCAGACGGTTTAGCGCATTTTCATAAATCACACGCTCAGAGTAAGAACGGTCTGGATCTTCCACATTTTTGTGCAAGTCGCGCACCACTTCAGAAAGCTGAATGATATTACCAGAATTGATTTTTGCCTCATATTCTTTTGCGCGACGGCTCCACATGCCACGCCCAGCGCGTGCACGGCCTTTTAGCGTTTTATTCACGCGCTCCAGATATTCTTCGGCTACCAGCTCACGCATGCCAGATTTTTCTGCACGTGCAGCTGGAATGCGCAGCGTAAGTTTGTCACGCTCAAAAAATACTACGTAAGAAGCAATTTCCATGCCCGCAATAGTTTGCGTTTCTTTACCGGTGATTTGCCCCACGCCATGTGACGGATATACCACCATGCTCCCTTTTTTCAGTGAAAGTGTCATTTTATTCTCCATAATAGTTACGTTATATGTTAGACATTTTTCTTATAGCAAAAGACACCCACTGGCCTGAATATAGCGCATTGGCATCACAGGCATTTTTTCATTTTTTTGTCTGCTAGAGAAGTTGTCTAGAGATCTTATACCACAAAATTAGGCCTAAAAAAACACCTAAAATGCAGAAATTTGTATGATATATTAAGTTTTTGTTAATAAACTGCCGATTTTGCTTTATCTCGCAGTAACTTGCTTAGGAAAAATATCTCACTGCATTAGCAAAGAGTTGCATGCCGCTGGCGGTGTCTGGTATGTCTGTGCCTTTTCGTAAAGCAGCATCTTTCAGTGCGGTGTAATCATTGCGCTGCCAGCTATACATGCCACGCTCCGGATGTGGCATCATTGCAAGCACGCGGCCTGTATGATCCGTAATACCTGCAATGTCTAACGGTGAGCCGTTAGGGTTGGCAGGAAACGCTCCGGTTGCAGCATTTCCATTTGCATCTGTGTAATGCAGTGCAATGCGCTGCTGTGATTGCAGCTGTGCAATCGTTTCTTCACTGGCTACAAACTGTCCTTCACCGTGTGCTACGGGAATATAATAGCTTTCATCCTTACGGATCCATGCGGTGTCTGCACCATTACTGCGTAAATGCACCCAGCGGCATTGGTAACGGTTAGCAACATTATGGCTGAGGCTAAGCGTTTGCGTACCTACCTCATCCGCTGTGCCTACAAAGCCCAGCTTGGTAAGAATTTGGCAGCCATTGCAAATGCCTAGCATTAACGTATCACGGCTGTGGAATTCCAGCAGTGCATCGCGCAAATGATTTTCCAACTTGCGGGCAAAAGCGTTGCCGCTGCCAGTGTCATCGCCATAGCTGAAGCCGCCAGGAATGGCCAAAATTTGGAAGGCAGAGAGGATGCTCGGTGAGGCAATTACATCATTGATATGCACAATTTTGCCTTCTGCGCCATTGGCCTCAAATGCGTGCAGCGTTTCTTCTTCGCAGTTCAGCCCGTAGCCAGCCAGAATGATCACGCGTGGTGTCATGTCTAATACCCCTCAAAGGTTGATGTGTAATACGCTTGCAGATCTGCTAATGGTAGCGAAGCAATATTGCTGAAGGACACAACATCACTATCAGTTACTTCACCAATACGCGCCACCGGCACGCCTGCTTTTTCCAAATGCGCCTCAATCTTTGCTGCATGTTCAGGTGAGGCGGTGATGAGTAAACGCCCAGCAGACTCTGAAAAGAGCAAGGCTTCTGTGGAAAGCGTGCTGTTGCGAGGTGCATCATTTAGCTCAATATTCAGGCCACGCTGTCCTGCCAAGGCCATTTTGCTGGCAGCAAGCGCAATTCCGCCCAAATTCACCGGTGCAACGGCACTGGCCCATTGCTCTGCGTGAATTTTACGCATGGCTTTATATAATTTCATATTTGCTTTTGTATCCACCACCGGCACGGAGGTGCCAATATGGCCGCGCAGATGGTAATATTCACTGGCGCCCAGCTCTGCATGGGTAAGGCCGGCCAGCAGCAACACATCACCCGCTGCTTTGAGGTCCATGCTGGTGGTTTCACGCACATGCGGCATCACGCCCAAGGCAGATACCAGCAGGGTAGGCGGTGCAGAAATTTTTACCGCGTTGCCCTCTGCATCAAAGCCTTTAAAGTCGTTAAACATGCTGTCTTTACCGCTGATGAACGGTGTTCCATACGCTAAGGCGCTGTCATAGCAAGCCTCTGCGGCGGCTTGCAGCTGGCCCAAGCGCTCTGCCTCATCAGAAGAGCACCAGCAGAAATTATCCAAAATGGCGAGGTGATTGATATCCACACCCGCACTGACTGCGTTGCGCACCGCCATATCAATGGCGTTAGCGGCCATATGGTAGCAATCAATATGGCTCTGGCGCGGGTGCAAGCCTTGGCTCATTACCACAGCTTTGTTGCTATCAAACACCGGCTTGATCACGCTGGCCTCGCCATATACTTGACCCTTGCCTTGCAACGGCCCAAGCACGGCATTGCCTTGCACATTATGGTCATATTGCGTGGAAATAAATGCCTTAGAGCAATTATTAGGCGCGGCCAATAGCTGCAAGATTGTGTCCGCATAATCAGCCGGTTCTTGCAGTGCAGGCTCAGTATGCGTACAGATATAAGGCGCTGTTTTCAGATGCTTTTCAGGCAAGCCATCATGCAGAAATTCCATGGAAAGCTCCATGATGCGCTCACGGTTATAGCTCACCACTGCATTACCGGAATCGGTAAATTGACCAATTACTGTGGCCTCTACACCGCGTGAGGCAAACAGTGCCAGCAGCTCTTCTAACTGCGCATCAGACACAGAAAGTGTCATCCGTTCCTGTGATTCTGAAATCCAAATCTCCCACGGGCTCATGCCCGGATATTTCAGCGGCACCTTTTCCAAATCCAGGAAAAAGCCACCTGTGCCTTCGGCCATTTCACCTACAGAGGAGGACAGGCCACCGGCACCATTGTCCGTAATCGCGTTATATAAGCCACGCTCGCGTGCTTCCTTAATGATCGCGTCACTCATCTTCTTTTGTGTGATCGGGTCGCCAATCTGCACCGCAGTGGCAGGGCTGCCTTCATCCAGCGCCACAGAAGAGAAGGTGGCGCCATGAATGCCATCTTTACCCACGCGGCCGCCGGCCATCACAATATTATCGCCCACTAAAGGTTGCTTTTTGTGCGATGGCTTGCCGTTGATCGTATCCGGAATGAGGCCAACTGTACCCACAAATACCAACGGTTTGCCGATGAAATCTGCATCAAAATAACAGAAGCCTTGCGGCGTTGGGATGCCGCTTTGGTTACCGCCAGCCTCTACGCCCGCAATCACACCGTCCATCACATAGCGTGCAGAAAGGGTAGGTTGGGTGCCTGCTTTATCACGATAGTATGTTACGGTATCGCGCGGATCTGCAAAGCAATAGCCATAGCGGTTGGCAATAGGCTTGGCGCCCATGCCAAAGCCCACGCAGTCGCGGTTTACGCCCACAATGCCGGTAATTGCGCCGCCAAACGGGTCCAACGCAGAAGGGCTATTATGGGTCTCTACCTTGTCAGTAATAATCCAGCCGTCATCAAAGGTAATACCACCGGCATTATCGGTAAATACAGAGACGCAAAAATCATTTTTGCCTTTTGCTTTGCGCACATCTTCCGTGGCACGCTTGATGTAATGCTTATAAATACCGCGCTCAATATCATCAATCGGGCTTGCAAAGATGGTGTGCTTGCAATGCTCAGACCAGGTTTGTGCCAAGGTTTCTAGCTCAATATCACGCGGATTGCGGCCAAGCTCTGAAAAATGCGCGGCAATCGCTTTCATATAATCCAAGCTTAGGCCAAGCGGGCCGCGGAAGCTGCCATCTCCATTGGGAATGCCTTTATTGCCAATTTCAGCAAGTTCGGCATCACTCACTTCTAAGTTCACCTCATCAGAGCGAATATGGCCCTGCAATTGCACATTGGGTACAACAACATCCATGCCGCCTTCAGCCTTAAACTCCGTATATGATTTGCTCTGCGCGCGCTCAATAAGTGGGTTATGCAGTGTGCCTTTAATCACTTCCAATTGCGTTTTGCTAATATCTCCACGTAAGAGATAGAGCTTGGAGCTGTAAATATGTTCCCGTGCACCAAATGCTTGAGAGAGGCTGTCTGCTGCAATTTCCTCTGCCGTGTGTCCCACATTGTCGGTCACGCCAGGTAAAAAGCCAATATCCAGCGCGATATCAAATGTGCCAAGCATATCCAAAAACTGCGCTGCCGTGTCTGGCATGCCATCCAAAATGATCGCTTGTTGGGTAATAGGGTCAGAGAGACTTGCAGCCAGCGTTGCAAGTTGCGTATCATTCAATGGTTTATCTACCGTATAACAATCCACCACTGTGGCAGAAGCCACATTTTGCGCGCTAAAACGCTGTGCCAGCACCGCACCGCGGCTGTCTTGAAGGGTAGGGATAATATAAATATTTGTAGCCATGGGCAGGAGTCATAAAGGTTCGTAACTATTATGCAAGAATCTATGCAAGTAACTCTGGATAATCGCTCATGATGCCTTCCACGCCGCAATGGGTGGCGTAGCGCACTGCGTCTTCTGTGTTTGCTGTCCAGGTGGCGGTCTGGATATTATGTGCCTTGGCAAATTCCACCATAGTTTCGGTCAAATCATCAATGCATGGCGTGAAATATTGTGGGTTATAGAGCTGCGCAATGCGTGAAAGCGAGCTATGTTCCTTTGCATTATTAAAGCGGAAAGAGCGGATGGTATCATAAAGCGAACAGCCAATATGCAAGCTTTCATCCACTTCGCGCACGGCTCTTACGGCACCTGGCAAGAAGGAAATTGCCACCAGCTGCTCTTTCTTCCAATTGCCAGCCGCAATTTCCTGCTGCATGAGTTGCCCTATTTCACGTGCTATATTTGATTTTTTTAACTCAATAAACAGCACGTCCAGCTTGTCGCGCAGATGTTCCAGCACTTCTTGCAAGCTGCAGATTTGCTGGCCGTTACCCGCATTTGCAGTCTTTAGCTCTGGTAGGGTAAGCTTGCGGACTTTCCCTTTTTTGTTGGTAGTGCGGTCCAGCTTGCCGTCATGAATCACCACCAAATGCTCAAAGGGAGAGCATGCATTGTCGCGCTTTAAGCATGGACGCACATCCAGCTCAATGGCGTTGCATCCGGCATCTATGGCGGCATCAAAGCTTTCCAGTGTATTTTCTGATGCGATAGACGGCGCACCGCGATGGCCAATGCGAAGTACAGTAGTCATGAGCTGGGCGCTCCTGCATGTGTTTGGATATGCTTATCCACTTCAGCAAGCAGGCTATGCTTGTCTTTTGCATCTGTGATAAGATGAGTAAAGGCAAGTGTGATGCAGCCAGGCCGGCGCAAAAAACTGCCACGCGCCCAATAGAAACCGGCATTTAAGGATACGGTTACAATAGGCGCTTTTGTTGCTTGGAAAATGGCCCATAGGCCCGATTGCAATGGCTTACGTTCCGAAGTGCGCACGCGCGTTCCTTCCGGGAAAATCACCAGCTGATAGCCGTTTTCAATATAATGCTCTGCCTGAGATACTAAATTACGCATGGCAGCAGCGCCTTTGCTTCTATTCACCGCAATGCAGCCCATTTTGCGGACATACCATCCCAAAATGGGGAAATAGGTGAGCTCTTTCTTCAATACATAAATAGGTTTGTCCAGCAGCAGGAAAAACACAATCGTATCCCAGGCAGATTGATGCTTGCTGGCAATAATAATGCCCTTATTGCCGCCTTGTTGTGCTTTTTGCAGCAGCTCTATATTGTGGAATTTATGCGAAGTGCCGCATAATAGCTTGAGCCAATCCAGCGAGGTGCGCGCCCAGGCACGGCCTGGTACTGCTGCATAGCGTTTGGGTAATATAAGCCACGGTATAAATAATGTGCCTATTATCAGCAAGTTTAGGTGAAAGGCAATTTGGAACAATAATGAGCGTATGAAAATCATGCTTACGTCGTTAGCAAACCACGCAAAAATGCCAAGCAATATTTGTGATATTCAGACAAAAACAGGCGCAGCGTATTAGGTGCACGCCACCAATATTCGTAGCCTACTTTCGGATTGCTAATGGGGTAGGGCTGCAATGAGAGCACTTCTCCAGGTTGGTGAGAAAGCTCCAGTAGGCTGCGCGGCATGTGGTAGCTGGAGGTGATAAACAACGCATCAGAGAGTTGTTCTTCTTCTGCCCAGGCCGCAATTTCTTTTGCATTTTGAAAGGTAGTGCGCGCCATATAGCCAAGCTCAATACGGCGCATCTGTGCAGCGGTGAGGGTGCCAACAAATCCAGAGGCATCCACAACATCTTGTGCAGACACACCGCTGGATACGCCGGAGATGAACAGATATTCAATCTCATTTTTCTCCAATAAGGTGAGGCCTGCAGCAATGCGGTCGCGCCCGCCTGTAACGGCAATGCCGTGGGTAGGAAAGGGCGCTATGCTGCTGTAATTATGCCATTGTAAAATACGATAGCTATACCACGCAAAGCCCACTGCCCATAAAAGAGTTAGGAGCAAAAGAAACATAAGAGATGTACGCAGCAATAGGCTCATAGCATAGGTATTCATTGTGTTTTGCAGCAAAAAAGCAATCAGAAAAGAGAGGGCAACACCCTTCTTTACTTCATTACTATATAGCCCTATAGGCATTGCATATGGATATTACCTGCCCAAATTGTGGATCGCATTATAAGCTAAACCCGCGCCGTATTGGTGAGGCTGGCCGTAAGGTAAAATGCATGCAGTGCCATCATGTGTGGCAGGTATCTGCACCGGATATATCTCTGGATAGTGCCGATAATGCACTAGGCAGGCGTGAGGCGGAGTATGCAGCAGGTGTGCGAGATACTGAAGATAGCGCCACTTCCTCAATATGGCGAAAAGTTGCAGTATGGTTGTTTTCAATGCTGCTGCTTTTATTCTTACTGGTCACGCTTTTATTGGTATTTCGTTATCCGATTGCCTCTTTTTCCCCAACTATGGGGAATTTCCTTTCCTCGCATGGCATTATTGCACCAGATTGGTTAGAAATTAAGCATTATACCATGATGCACACGCGTGATGGTATGGAGGTACAAACCGAACTGCATAGCACAGATCTCTCTAATAGGGTGAGTGAGCATGTGAAATTGCATGTGTCATTGCTGGATAGCACTGGCGCTGTACTGCATGAGCATTATAG
>JAHDHN010000019.1:0-2014 GCA_020631295.1 Rickettsiales bacterium | reverse complement strand
TAAACTGCCATATGAGGCATACACTATGTCTGACGATTTATTTGCCACACCAGAAAATCAAGTTAATACGCCCACCAAAGAGGCGTATACCGCCCAGGATATTGAGGTATTAGAGGGGTTGGAGCCGGTGCGCCGCCGCCCGGGCATGTATATTGGTGGTACCGATGATAATGCGCTGCACCATTTGGTGGCAGAAGTGTTTGATAACTCCATGGATGAGGCTGTGGCCGGTCATGCCAGTCGCATTGAACTGCATGTGCAGCCAGACAATGTGATTGTGGTGAAGGATAATGGGCGCGGGATTCCAGTGGATCCGCACCCGAAATATCCGGATAAATCTGCTCTGGAAGTGATTCTGACCACGCTGCATGCGGGCGGTAAATTCTCTAGCAAGGCTTATGAAACATCCGGCGGTTTGCACGGTGTGGGTGTGAGTGTGGTAAATGCGCTTTCAGATCGTTTGGAAGTGGAAGTGGCGCGCAATAAGCAGCTTTATCACCAACATTTCTCTAAAGGCATTGCGCAAGGCGGTGTTGAAGAGCTAGGCAGTATTGCCAATCGTCGCGGCACGAATGTGACCTTCCACCCGGATCCGGAGATTTTTGGGAAAGCAACGTTTAAACCCAAGCGTCTCTATGAATTTGCAAAATCTAAGGCCTATCTTTATCGTGGTGTGGAGATTCGTTGGCAGTGTGATGCGAGCTTGATTAAAGACGGTGAAGTGCCGGAAAATGAGGTGATCCATTTTCCTGGCGGCCTGAAAGATTTCTTGAGCGATGATATTGGTGAAAGCCCAACGGTTACGCCGATTTTTTCAGGTGAAGCGCAGCTGGAGGCGAATAAAGGCCGTGTGGAATGGGCGATTGCCTGGCCAGTGCTGCTAGATGCGCGACAGAGCTATTTTTGTAACACTGTGCCCACGCCGCTGGGCGGCACTCATGCCACGGGTTTTCGTGCGGCTTTATATAAGGCGCTCAGAGATTTTGGTGAGCGTGTGAACAATAAAAAAGCAGCACTAATTACCGGCGAAGATGTGTTGGACCCGTCTATTGCGGTATTGTCGTTATTTTACAGTGATCCACAATTTCAGGGCCAGACTAAAGATAAATTGATGAATCAAGAGGTGAGCAAGCTGACCGAGCAAGCGGTGCGTGATCCGTTTGATATTTGGCTGGCCAGCAATACAGAAGCTGCAAATGGCCTGCTTGATTACGCCATTTCGCGTGCAGAAGAGCGCAAGCGCCGCAAAGCCAAGAAGGATACAGCGCGCAAAACCATTACACAAAAATTGCGCCTGCCTGGCAAATTGGCGGATTGCAGCAATGAAGAGCAAGAGGGCACAGAGCTGTTTTTGGTAGAGGGTGATTCGGCCGGTGGCTCTGCCAAGCAAGCGCGCAACCGTGCCACGCAGGCGATTTTGCCGTTGCGTGGTAAGATTTTGAACGTGGCGAGTGCGACGAAAGAAAAAATTCATGCGAACCAAGAAATTAAAGACATGCTACAAGCCCTGGGTGTGGGTACGCGCAAAGATTTTAAGGTAGATGATCTGCGTTACGAAAAAGTTATTATTATGACGGATGCGGATGTGGACGGTGCGCATATTGCCAGTCTGCTTATGACCTTCTTTTATCAAGAAATGCCGGAGCTGATTACAAAAGGTCATTTATATCTGGCCAACCCGCCGCTTTATCGCATCACACAAGGTGCTAAAAGCTATTATGCCGCGGATGAGGCAGAGCTTAATGATATCTTGGAAAAACTGCCGAAAAATAAAGGGAAAATTGACACTGGGCGCTTTAAGGGCTTGGGAGAAATGACGCCGCAGCAGCTGAAAGAAACTACAATGCAACCAGACACGCGCACATTGCTGCGTGTAGAAATTGCCACAGATGGCTTCTTTGATGCACAACAAAAGGTAAAACAGCTAATGAGCCGTGATCCAGAGCCACGCTTCCGCTTCATCACCGAACAAAGTGCATTACGCCAGGATGTGATCGCACAGCTGGATGTGTAG
>JAHDHN010000018.1 GCA_020631295.1 Rickettsiales bacterium | reverse complement strand
TATTGAACTCTAAAATGGTGGAGGGAGCTGGATTCGAACCAACGTACGCTTACGCGGGCAGATTTACAGTCTGCTGCCTTTAACCACTCGGCCATCCCTCCAGATGAACGATTGCAAGATGCATATATCTTGCGCTAAGGAAGGGCGTATCTAACCAACCGTTACGTGTTTGTCAATGCAACGTCGCACTCACCACAAAAAAGATTTAAACCGCTATTGGGTATATGGCACCCATGCCGTCTATTCTGTGCTGCAGAACCCCAAGCGGCAGATCCATCAGGTGCTGGCCAGCGCTGGTCATTATGAGGCTGTGCTGCCGCTTTATTCTAAAGTGAAACAGGCCAATTCGGCAGAGATGCAGGCGGCGGTGGGCAAGCAGGCGGTGCATCAGGGGCTGGCTTGTTTGGTCTCTCCTTTGCCTACAGCCAGCTTAATGCAGCTAAAAACCTATCAGCGCATTATCATCTGCGATCAAATCACCGACCCGCATAATATTGGTGCGATTGCACGCTCTGCCCTGGGCCTTGGCTTTGATGCCATGCTGCTGCAAACGCGGCATGCGCCGGCAGAAAATGCCACTATCTTAAAAACGTCCAGCGGCGCGTGGGAACATTTGCCGGTATGCTATGTTACCAATCTAACACGCGCGATTGCTCAGCTTAAAGAGGCTGGTTTTTGGAGTGTAGGGCTGGACGGCTATGCAGACAAGGCGCTGACAGAGATGCAAGACCAGCCAGAACAATTATTGCTGGCGGTGGGCAGCGAGGGCGAAGGCCTGCGCCACAGCACCCGCAATGCATGCGATTACACGGTCAAACTGCCCATGCACTCAGCGCTGGAAAGCTACAACGCGTCAGTCTCCGCCGCCCTGGCGATGTATCATTTTTCGTTGCTAGCTTAGAGGGTCCTGTACTGATTATGGTTGTCATGTAATTTTGTCTTAAGAGCAACGGTATCTTAAAACATGAGTTCAATCTTAAGCAGTCATTCACAAACTGGACAGACATGGACCAGATCATCCATAATGCAATAAATCTATACAATAACGTCAGACCACACACAGCTCTCAAATACAAAACACCACAGCAAATCTATCAACAGAAAGCATAAAAACTAAATGACAACTATAAGCAGTACTTGACCCCCCTTCCGCAGATTATACGGTAAACTGTTGATATATAATGTCTAATTAACGGTTTCTTAACGATTGATATGTTATACGTCATCCTAAGGGTTAATTTTTAATGCCTTAACTATTTTATTTTTCCTCCGTGGTTAGACCTATTTTGGCAGGAATAAGAAGAATAAATTGAAGGCTACTAGGAGGGTGTTATGCATATAAGACATCTAGTACTTGCAAGTGTATCATGCCTTGCGCTTACTCCTATTGTAATAGCAGCAGATCATTTGGGCTTAATTGTAGAGCCATGTTGTAACAATAAGGCAGTAAAAGAACGTTTAGACACATCACATATAGCGAAAAGAAGTTGGGCACGTCATAATAATAACGTTGTACGCAAGCCAGCAGATAATGTGGAGCGACCCGATATACTTGCGGCAAAAGAGGGTGATGAAACGCTCAGTAATGAAGACCGCTTGGCAGATCTTATGATGCATGCGGCGGATATTTCACTACGCTTTAATGCAAAGGTGGCAGAGCGTGCATTGGGCAAAATGTCGCATGTGGATAAGCAGGGTGTTTTACATATTCTGCCTTATAGCAATTATCCCAGCTTTATTCGTGATTATAGTGTGGTACTGGTGGATCAGAATGGTCGTCCGGTGAAAGGTACAACAGCCTTTAGTCAAGGTGTGTCGGAAACAAAAGACAAGGCGTTTGCGTTTGATTTATCACAGCTTGTGGCAGAAGGATTACCTCATGCAGGCTACCGCATTCGCGCCTATGGTAATAATGATGTATTTGATGAGACTGAGATTTTTGCATTTCCAGAGGCAACGGATGATCCCAAGAAGCAATCTAGCTATACAGGCTATGGAATTAACCATTTGGAAAAAAGCCGTATAGAGGTGAGTGGTGGGACCATCACAGTCGAAGGCAGTGGGGTGAAGCCCAACTCTATGGTCGAGGTGTTGGGTAGCCATATTCCTGCTGATGCACGGGGTAACTTTGCAGCTGAGCTGGTGGTGCCCAATGGCAGGACGGTGGTGGAAATACGCTATGCCGACAAAACGGATAAAGAGCGTTATTATGTGCGTCCTGTTACCATCAAGGAAAATGATGTGTTCTTTTTTGCGGTGGGCGACTTGACTTATGGACAAAATGACTTTGCAGGGCCGTTAAGTGTGCAATCAGCCAACCCAGATGAATTTGAGGAAGAGTATCTGCATGGGCGTGCAGCCTTTTACCTTAAAGGGAAAGTGCTAGGCAAATATTTGCTCACCGCAATGGCGGATACAGGCGAAGGCAAGTTGGATGATATTTTTAAAGAATTTGATGAGAAAGACCCACGCGCTTTAATTCGCCGTATTGATGCGGACCGTTATTATCCAGTTTATGGCGATGATTCATCCATTGAAGAAACCGCGCCTACTCAAGGTAAGATGTATGCCAAAATTGCACGTGGCACATCTTATGCCATGTGGGGTAGTTTTGAAACGGGCATTTTGCATGATGATTTCAGCCATATAAACCGCTCGCTCTATGGCGCAAAACTGCATTATGAAGCCAAAGACACTACCGCATATGGTGAAGCGCAGACGGTAGTAACAGGCTTTGTAGCAGACCCCGGCACCTTTGCTACACGCGATGAATTTAGAGGTACAGGTGGTTCTGTTTATTTTCTCAATTACCAAGATATTACCGTGGGTTCTGAGAAGGTGCGCATGGAAATACGCGACCGCCATTCTGGCATTGTGCGTTATGTACGCGACTTAGTCTATGGGCAAGATTATGATGTGGATTATTTGCAGGGCCGTATTTTGCTGCATGAGGTGCTTCCTTCTACCGCGTCAGATGGGGATGTGATTAGCACTTCAGGCGCTGAATATGGCGATCCTATCATTATGGTGGTGGATTATGAAACCACGCCGGTAGGCACCTCTATTGACGATAATCATATTGCTGGTGGCTCCGCTCAAACATGGTTGAATGATCATGTGTTGGTGGGCGCTACTGCCAGCCATGAGAATGTGAAAGGCGGCATAAATAACACATTATATAGCGCGAATGCAACGCTACGCCATACACCGCAAACCTATATTAAAGGCTCTTATACTATCAGCGAAGGAAATAGCGGAGAGCTGCGACAATCCATTGATGGCGGGTATAATAATGCAGCGCAAGCTGTGGTATCAGGCGCAGATGAGGCCAAAGGCTACTTATTTGAAGCAGCAGTGGACTTTAGTGACCTTAATGGCGCTATGGCGGGCAATGCAACCGCATATATGCGGCATAGAGAGGCCGGGTTTGCTGCGCAAGGCTATGCTACGGCTACAGACATAGACCAATATGGCGGTGCTGTGTTGTTGGGTAAAGAAAAAGGATTCTCTGCCACATTAGAGGCTGACATCATAGAAAGCGGCAATACGCATAAGGCAGAGCGCTATTTAGGTGAGTTGGGCTATACTGCAGACCATGCGTTTGGTAAGGTGGGTCTTGGGTTGGAGAAGGATAATAGCGGTAAAGAGTTAACCAATATTGGTGGCCGTGTGGGGGTGAGCTTCAACGCGGGAAATTCGGCCTATGTGTTTGGACAATATACCATTGATTCTAAAGGAAATATTTCGGATAATCACCGTGTCGGCGTGGGTGGAAACATACATGTAACCGACAATGTGGCATTAGGCGGAGAGGTGGCAATTAATCAAGAAAACGACATGACCGCCCGTGTATCCTTAGACTATGAATATGATGCGCATAGTGATTATTATTTGGCCTATGATTTGAGCTCAGACAAAAATAATTTTGGCAGTGGCTTTGATGGCCTGATTGGCAATACAACCAGCACAAGCGGTGCCTTGGTGGTGGGAGGACGCAAGCGCTATGGCAGCAATCTTTCTGTTTATGGTGAAGAGAAGCTGCATCACGGCAATGGCAATGATGGATTAACTCATACATATGGTGTGGATTTTACCCCATGGAGTGATGTAACTGTGGGCGCCAATATTGAAGTGGGTGAGGTAAATAATATAAAGCGTGATGCCTATTCTGCTACAATTGGCTATGGTACGCAAGACACGCATATCTCCCTTGCCGGTGAGTATCGCAAAGAAGAAGATGCCGGTAATTTTGAACGTGAAGTGTATGTGGCGCGTGCCAATCTCCGCAATGAAATAAATGATGAATTTACCCTTATTGGGCGCGGTAACCTTGCTTTTTCAGATAATAATAGCACCATCGATGAGGGCGAGTTTGCTGAGGCAGCCATTGGGGTTGCATATCGCCCTAAAGACAATGACAGGCTAAACCTGCTGGGTAAATATACCTATCATTATGATTTAGCAACACAGCCGCAAATTGATTCCGAAACAGCAGCAGATTACCGGCAAAAAGTGCATATTGCCTCCATTGATGCCACACTGGATGTTACAGACCATCTCACACTTGGCGGTAAATATGGTTATAAAAAAGGTGAAGTGGATTTTGGTTCTGGTTGGATTGATACATCTACTCATTTAGGCGTATTGCGTGCAGATGTGCATGTGGTGCATAACTGGGATGCCATGCTAGAAGGCAGAATGTTGCATCAGGAAGAAAGCGATACTACCCGTCTTGGGGCATTGGCAGGCCTATACCGCCATATGAATGACAAAATAAAATTAGGTGGCGGGTATAGTTGGAGTGAGTTTGACGATGACATTACCAACGTGAATCTTAATAATGAAGGTTGGTTCGTTAACCTTCATTCGAAATTTTAGGACAGGGGTAGCATGATGAACAGATTATACCGTATTTCTTCTCTCATATTACGTTCTGCTTTACTGGGCCTAATGCTTGTTGCCAGTACAGTATTTGCGCAGACAGTATGTGATATTCAATTTAATGAATTTGATGGATCTGCCCCCTTTGATGCAGATGATACAGCCGGTAATGACAGTGGGGTAGGCAATGATATTGTGCGTACAAATGATGCTGTGGTGCTGCAATTTGTGTTGTCCACATCAAACGGTCCAGAGAGCAATGTACGCTTTTCATTTGACTTGGATCCAGGTCTTGAATTGGAAGAGTTGCCTGTATTTTGTTTAGATGCATCAGATGGTGTTAGTCCACCCTCTACATTAACTGGTGACCCTAATACCACCGGCCAGTCTGTGTTATGTAACGTAGGGGATTTTGCAATTCCCACCGCGTCGCAATATACTTTCCCTGCCAAAGTGATGTCTACTAACCCAAATGGTGGTACGGTTGGATATAGTAATGTAGTGGCATCGGGAGATACAGTCTGCACATATAGTGATGCTACACAACGGAATTTTACTGTATCCGCACGCCCGCAGCTGGATGTGTATAAGCAGCATCTAAATGTGAATGGCCGCGCAGATGGCCCTAATGGTGAGCCTGGTATCATATATAGCTATTCGTTATTATTACGTTTATTTGAGGGTGCCATAGGGAATGAACTGGTGGCAGATCCGGTGATTATATCGGATGATTTATCCACTATTGCGCCTGGCGCACGTTTGTACCAAGGCTGGGCAGGCGCTCCAACCACAGCGTGTTTTGCAGACTATAACCCTACAGGTTATGTGGGTTCTTGGCCTTATGCCTATCAACAAGGGCAAGCACCAGTGGGAACGTCATCTAGTGCAATTGCACCTGCAGGTCTTGAAGAGCGTGGTATTTATGATTCAGGTGACATTAGCTGTGTCGATTCAGGCCCTGCATCTGTTGCAACCATCACCATTACCGGTGCAGATTTGACCGGTGATAATGCACCTACACGTGCCAGAAATAATGGTGCACTTGCAGCAGACCAGCGATGGTTAGCCAATCATCGGGTATTGGTTTGGTACCCCGTGCAGGATGTGTTAGATGCCGGTGGTGTATTAAATACATCTAATACCTATGACTTACAGGCTGTGTCCATTTCTGGTCAGCCGAATGATGAGCCTAATATTACAGATAATACACGTACATTCCAGCAGCTAGCTGGTGGTAGTGGCGCACGTTCTATTAATAATTATTATCGTCGATTTTCTACAGATCCGATTGCCCCACGTGGCGCCCTTCCGGGCGATAGTCCCACAGATCGTAACCGTGGTAATGTCTATGAAAACTATAACTGGTATGGTTTTACATCAGTAAATCATGCCACACGAAATGCTACAGATAATAATATTAATGAACCGTTTGAAGACGCATTGCATTGTAATGCGTGGGATAATACGCGTACAAAATTAGCCGCCTGTGACAGTGCAGCATGGTTAGCAGCATATCCAACAGGTGCTAACCAAATTACACATGATGGCACGTATTCCATGTTACGCCGGGTCCAAACTGGCAGTCTACCTGTTGGTTCTAATATGCCCACCGATACGCCGGTATTTGAATATGCAGCCAGTACTGATTTCGGCGAAGGCATGACCTGTGAAGATGCAGATGAAACCTGGTATTCTGATCCAAATCTGGTGCCTGGCGGTATTGAAGCAGTAAACAAAGTGCGGGTGATCGCTGATCACACTTGGACGCCAAATACGCCAAGCCAAGCCAATTCTTTATTCCAGCTATGGACATGTTTTGTAACAGATGACCAAGCCATGTTGGGCGATAAAGTGCCCATGAACTCCTATGTGCATCCGGGTTATGGTAATAGCAACACACATCCATATGCAGCGCCAACAGTGTCCACCCGTGGTATAGATGACAGTAATGAAGGTGTGTATACCTCAAGCCGCCTATATGCAGAAGCAACGGTGGGAGGTGTGATTGTGCGTGTGGATAAAGAAGAATCCACGGGGGCTACTTCTGTGTTAGCTGGCGATACTATCACCTATGATTTGAACTGGACACTGACACTAGATGTACAAGTTTCTACCACCTCTGATGTTACGTTAACAGATACGCTTGGTCAGGGGTTGGAATATGTGATTGGCTCGGCTACTACACCGCCATCTAGTGTGGTGTATAATGCAGATGGAACCACTACACTTACATGGAATTTCACGAATATTACGGTAAATGAACCGCAGGATATCATTAGCTATGATGCTACCATATTAAGCACAGCGGAAGATGCAAGCTCGGTAATTAACACTGCGATTATTTCTGCGCCTACAGATGCTTCTTCGGAAGCGGCACGCACGGATGTAGAAAGCCTAGTGGTAGTAAACCCTACCTTATTTGCAGTAGATAAAGAAGTGCTTACACCCATTGTAGGGGCAGATGGGATAGTGCAATTCCGTTTGTCTTACTTAAATAATGCCACCACGCCAGTAAATAATATTCGTTTTATAGACATCTTACCAGACGTAACGTTGCTTAATCCACCTTCCGCTTATGCAGGTAGTATTGATTTTGCCAGTGTTACAGAAACATCTGGTACCTTGACCTTCTATTATTCTAAAAACGATCCGGCCACCATGCCATTGGATCCGGCAGACCCAGCAAATGATTTGTCAACAGGGTCCATTACCTGGTGTGACAATTTTGATGGCACAGGGGTGGCTACCAATGGTGCACCAGCAACAGATTGTCCACAAAACAACACTGAGGTGGAGGCTGTTTATATTTTTCGTCCTACCATGGCTGGTTTAACAGGCCCAGATTATGTGACTATTACCATGCAAGCTAATAATATTTCTCAGGATGAGGTATTTAGAAATCACTATGGGTTGGCCGCAGATGAGTTAGGTGCAACATTGGTAACAGAATCTGTAGCAGCTATTGTGGGTGTGGCAGATTTAGAGCTTACTAAAACAGTAGATCGCTCTGCATTGCCGCCTGGCGAAAATGCCGTATTCACTATTACAGTGACTAATATGGGAGATGATGCAGATCCGAATGTTGTGGTTACTGATTTGCTCACAGATGTAACAGGCACTGCCACCTTGACCTATGTCTCAGACGATAGTGGCGGTACATATGATAGTACAACCGGTATCTGGAATGTGGGTGCGTTGGGCATTGGTGCCACCAATAATAGTAAGACATTGAATATTGTGGCGCAGGTAAATGGTAGCATTGGCGATACGGTAACAAATTACGCCGAAATTACCAGCCAGTTTTTGCTAGAGAAAGATTCGGATACAGGCACAGATAGGGATACAGATGATTTAGCGGATGGTATTGCAGATGATGATGAAGACAGTGCTATGGTAACGCTTACCACGTTTGATTATGGCGATGCGCCTGTAACCTATCCGGTGATTGTGGTGGGTATTGACCCGGCAATGGGGCTGTATATTGGCTCCACATTACCAGATAACGACAATAACCATGCGGGCGATGGTACGGTAGCTACCACTACAGCCACGGATGATGATGCAGAAGGCGGCACGGTGAATGAGGAAGATGGTATTCCAACAAATACTAATTTTGCTGTGGATCCGTCTGGTCTTACTGTAACGCGTACAGTGCCCGTGGTAAACACCACCGGTGCACCTGCAGACCTCACCTGGTCGGTTGATTTTAATGCAGACGGTGATTTTGATGACCCAAATGAAACAGTGACTGTGGTGGTGGCTCCTGGTGATACCAGTGCTACACTATCTCTCACAGGGTATAGCACCACTGCTGCATTAAACGCGCCGGTGCAAACCTATACACGTTTAGAATTGCGCAATGCCAGTGACTTTGGCGAAATTGAAGATGCCTTTGTGAATTTAGTGGTGCCTGCGCTGGAGGTAACAAAAGAACTTACCGATGTAGAGCAAAATGATGACGGTTCTGTGCGCGCGGAATTTACCATTATTGGTGATAATATTGGCGCATTTGATCTTTATGATATTACTCTAACAGACAGTTTGACGGCAGGTTTTGGTAGCTATGCGGGGTCTGGTGTAACGCAGGCCAACCTGCCTTATGGTGCATATATCATCACCGCAGCACCCGCACTCACAGCTGTGGATACAGGCTCTGTTATTACCCTAGCAAGTGGTTATGATGGGGATGCAAATGATGATCTGGTAGTGCCTGTAGCGGGCGATATATTGCAAACGGGTGATGAGTTTACCATTGTCTTTGAAATTACCTTCAAGCCAGACCTAAACAACCCAACTTCACGTGAAAATAGTGCAGTGCTCACGGGTGATATTGAGGAAGATGGCGTTACAGACGGTGATGTAACAGATATTTCAGACGACCCCAATGATCCGACCAATATTGATCCAAACTTGGATGGCAACCCGGATGACCCAACGGTCGTGCCATTTACGCCTACTGCGCTGATTGGTGTATCTAAAGCCGTGGATGAGGTGGCTCCAAACGGAGATGGCACGTTTGATATCAATTTTGAATTTTTTGCTGAGAATTATGGTAACGTACCGCTCTATGACATTCAGCTGGTGGATGATTTAACCACCGTGCCTAATGGCTTTGGTAGCTATGTGGCCGGTACGCCGACCAACCCAGGGGAATTCACCATTAGCGGTGCTTTATTTGCCACAGACATAAACGATAATTTCCCCACCGGCAACGTGGCCACATTGGTGGGTAATATCAATGCGGGCTATACGGGCAATGGTGCCACAGCGGATTCTGAGTTTTTCAGTGTAACAGCAGGTAACCGCCTAGACCCGGGTGACCGCATTCGGTTTGAGTTCACAGTACAAGTCTATCCAGATTTTGATGATAACACGATTGATTATCTCAACCAGGCAACAGTGAGCGGTAATTCGATTGAAGGTAACAATGGTAGTGAAGTGACCGACTTGTCAGATGATGGCACCGACCCTGATCCAGATGGCGATGGTGACCCTACAGAAGACGGTGAGAATAACCCAACGGATACGAACCTATCCACCTTTATCAATGCAGTGCCAGCCATTGCAAAACAGGCAACAAACTTGTCGGATAATGGCAATGGTACATTTGATCTAAGCTTTATTTTTAATATTGCAAATGTCGGAAATGTACCGCTCTATGACGTGCAAATTAACGACGATTTGACTTTTGGATTTGGCAGCTTAAACACCGGTACCTTGGCACAGGGTGAGTATAATATATCGAGCCTTGCCTGGATAAGTGCAGCACCGGATCTTACACTGAATAGCGGCTTTAACGGCAGTGCAGATCAGAATTTATTAACCTTGACCGCAAGTGATGCGCTGGATGTGGGTGAAACGGCCATGATCCAGCTGGATATTACCTTCTTCCCAGATATTGATGCGCCTAATTTTGGTATTAACAGCGCTATTATTGTGGGTGATTCTATAGAAAACGGCACGGCGGGCAATGACCCTAACGGTGGCTCTGACATCTCAGATGATGGCACTAACCCTGACTCAGATGGCGATGGTGACCCGTCCGAAACACCAAGCACAGACCCAAGCTGTATTGCGGATAATACAGCGCCGGGTTGTGAAGATGACCCCACCATTGTGATGGTGCCAATTATTGGTACCTCCAAGGTGATTGCCAGTGGCCCGACCAATAATAATGATGGTACGTTTACGGTTGCCTATGACCTGTTTATTGAAAATTTGGGTAATGTGGATTTACATGACGTGTCGCTCACGGATGATGTAACTGTAGGCTTTGGTAGCCATGTGACCACCACGCCCACAGCACCTGGCACCTATACAGTCACTGCAGGCCCTTCTACAGGAGCAGTGGGTGCTGGCTCTACCATTGCAGTGAATAGTGGTTTTGATGGGGATAGTGATACAGAATTGTTGGATTATTCTGGCGCAGATGTGCTGGCCATTGGTGAAATGGCGAATATCAAATTTACCATTCGTTTCTTCCCAGATCCAAACCTGGCTAATTTTGCTGAAAACCAAACCGTTGCCACAGCGGATACGACCGATAATGGAGATCCAACCGATGGGCTGGTAACAACCGATACATCAGACGATCAATTCCCGCCAGATAGCAATAATAACGGCACGCCAACGGATGATGATGACCCCACAGTGGCTGATGTACCTATTATTGGCCTGTCTAAAGCCGCTGGCGTGACAACGGATAATAATGATGGCACCTATACGGTAACCTTCACATTACTGGCCGAAAATTTGGGTAATGTGGATCTGTTTGATGTGTTAATTACTGATGATTTATCGGATTTTGGTATAGCAGGCACGGCAGGATCACTGAATGCGGGCGAATATGCCATAGATGCAGCGCCGAGCTCTCCGGGTACGTTGAATCCAAATGCAGCCTTTGACGGTGTAAACCCCACCGATTACCGTGTCACAGATATTTCCGGTGCGGCAGCGGTAGATAGCATTCCAGTAGGTGAAACAGAAATGATTATGTTCACCATGAGTTTTATGCCGGATTTTGCCGGTGGTATAGGGTTAGATTTCTATAACCAAGCCAATGTAGTGGCCGATACTATCGATGATGGTATCTCCATGCCAGAAACCAGTGACATATCGGATGATGGCAGCAACCCAGACCCAGATGGGGATGGCAACCCAGGCGGCACCTTGCCAGGTGATGATCCTATTTGTGAGGCGGATCCGTCTGACGCACGTTGTAATTCTGATCCAACGCCAATTACGCTTGCGCCAAAGCCAGCCATTGCAACTGCAAAATCTGCTAGCGCGGTAACGGATAATGGAGACGGTACTTTTGATGTGACATTCACATTGATCGGACAGAATTTGGGTAATGTGCCGCTCTATGATATTAGCTTTATTGATGATTTATCCTCAGGATTTGGCACCTATGTGGCTGGCACACCAGCAAACCCAGGCGAGTATAGCGTGGGTGCAATCAATATCTTCAATAATAGCATGGATTCTGTAACGGCCAGCATGGCCTATACCGGCACAGCGCCGAACACAGAATTGTTAGATATCAGCCAAGGTGGCTCCTTAGCCGTAGCAGAAATATTCGAACTGAACTTCACTGTGACCTTTGTATATGACGCATCCTTGGTATATGAAAATCAGGCGATTATTTCGGGTGATATAGCCGAAGATGGCACGCCAGATGGGGATGTGACTGACTTATCAGATGATGGCACCAACCCAGACCCAGATGGGGATGGGGATGGTACAGAAGATGCGGGCGATCCAACCTGTCCGTCTGTAGCGCCTGCGGATAATTGTGAGAATGACCCAACACCTATTGCCATTGTGACCGACCCAGACATATCGGTAACAAAAGCCGCTGCTGACCCGATTACTGATAATAATGACGGTACCTTCACGGTGGATTATACAGTGGTTATTACCAATACAGGGAATGTTGCCTTATATGATATAATAGCAACGGATGATATTGCCGCAGGATTTGGAGCATTAGGCACGGCAGGGTCACTAAACCCTGGTGAATATGTAGTAAGCACTGCACCGGATACTAGCTTCCCAACCTTTGACGATAATGAAGTTGGATTTGATGGCGACGCGGACCAACATCTACTTGTAGATCCAACGGTTGGTGATGAGCTGAAAGTGGGTGAATCGGCAACGCTTATTTTTTCTATCACCTTTTTCCCAGATTTTACCAGCACATTAAGCTATGAAAATACGGTGCTAGTAACGGCAGATACGATTGATGGTGATGGCGGTGAAGTAACCACCGATATTTCGGATGACCCGAACGACCCAACGGATGTAAACACAGACGGCGACCCGGATAATGACCCAGATGATCCAACGGTAATTACTATTCCAATTAGACCGTTGGTGGGTATTGCAAAAGACGCAACTGATGCAACAGCCAGCAGCACGCAAGCCGGTGCGTTTGAGGTGACCTTTACCTTTACAGTAGAGAATTTTGGTAATGTGCCTCTCTATGACGTGCAAATTACCGATGATATGGCCGCCGGATTTGGGGCATTGGGTACTTATGATGCGCTGAGCCCGGGTCAATATGCGGTGCAGGCATCTAGCCTCTCAACCACATTGTCAAATCTAACGGTGAATGCTGCGTTTGATGGTGATGGCGCAACGCCAGACGACATTAACCTGCTGACACTAAATACAAGTGATAATCTAGCCGTGGGAGAAACCGGTACGCTAGAGGTAACCATACAATTCTACCCAGATTTCTTTAGCGGTACGACTACATTTGAAAATAGTGCCACTATTACGGGTGATCCAACAGAAGACGGCACTGCAGGCAATGACCCTGATACAGTAACGGATGATTCGGTGGATGGCACCGACCCAGATGGAGACGACAATGATGGTGACCCTGATGAGTCCTCGCCTACACCGGTGACAATCATTACCAACCCGCAACTTGGTGTGGCAAAAGAAGCTATTGTAACGGGTCGTGATATTACCATGAATTTCACGCTGGAAAATATGGGCGATGTGATTCTAACCTCTATCTCTATGCCGGATAATTTGGATGCCGTATTTGGAGTTGGAAACTACACATTTAACAGCATCAGCTCCTCTACGGGAACGCTGCATAATGCCGGATTTAATGGCTCTTCGGTTACTGAATTGGTGAATAATACAGCTACCTTAGCCGTGGGTGTAACAGAAACCATTACTATTGAAATTACGTTGGATATTGTGACTGATCAAGGCAATGGCCTGGGTGTATATGAAAACCAAGTAACAGGTACAGCAGAAGATCCGCTGGGTAATGACACCACGGATGATTCTGAAGATGGTACCGACCCAGATGGTACGGATGGGGATGATGACCCCACCAATAACAGCACACCAACGCCAATTTTAGTAGGTAATTTGGAGCTGAATAAAGCGCTGGGTTATGTGCGTGCCACAGGCGTGGAAGACCAATATGAAGCAGAATTTATTTTCACGCTGCTTAATAACGGGGCTGAAGTGCTGAACAATATTACCTTAACGGATGATTTTGCTGGTCAAAACAGTGCTGTACTTTCGGTGGATGCCGTATCTGGCACTATCACGCCTACAGAGGTGGATGTGGCCAATAGCTTCACCGCTACCAGCTTTGATACCAGCTTTGTTATGGTAGCAACGGGCAACGCCTTTAGCGGAGGGGATGCAGTGCTTGACCCAGGTGACAGTGTGGTGGTGTCTGCCATTGTACAATTCACTATTGATCCAGTAACCGAATCGGTGAACCCGATTACCAACAGTGCGCTGGCTACAGGTGATGATCCAAATGGTGGCACGGTAGACGATATCTCTGATGACAATACACCAACAGAAGATACAGATGGGGATGGTGACCCAAGCAATGACCCCATTACCATTCCAATAGAACCAACCGGTGTGGTATATGATTCGTCCACAGGCTTGCCTATTGAAGGTGCGGTGGTTACCTTGACAACCGCCGATGGTACGCCATTGCCAGAGCTATGTTTGGTAAATGGCCAGCAGGGGCAAACAACGGAAGCAGATGGGGAATACCGCTTTGATATTCTCTATGGTGCAGACCCAGCCTGCCCGGCTGAGCCAACAGAATATATGATTCTTATTGAGCCACCGCTGGGCTATGTAGGGCCATCCACAGCCATTCCAGCCATTGCAGGCAGTTACGATGCCTCAAGCTGCCCTGCCGTTAACGGCACATGTGAGGTGGCAGATGCATCACCGGTAGAAGGTGGTGTCAGCGGTACGGGTAATTTTGATCATTATATGGGGCTGCTGCTTGGTGCGGGTGACCCGAATGTGGTGTATAACCATATTCCACTAGACCCTGCTGCAGAAGCATTGCTTGTGCGTAAGAAGTCCAATGTTAAATCTGCCTCTTTGGGTGATGTGGTAGTGTGGACAATTGAGGTGCAAAATAATGCAGAGATTGATTCAGTGCCTGCCACTATTACCGATACATTGCCACTAGGTTTAAGCTATGTGGCGGGTACATCTACCATAGAAGGCGTGGCACAAGAGCCTACCCTGCAATCCAACAAGCTGCATTGGTATATTGGTGCGGTGACGGCAGAAACAATGGTGACCATTCGCTTTGCCACACGTATTAATCCGGCGGTTGTTATAGGCAAAATGACCAATCTTGCCCAAGCCTTTAACGAGGATAATATTGCCATGTCTAACCAAGGTACGGCGACGATTGAGATTATTCCAGAACATGTGTTTGATTGCGGTGAGGTGATTGGCCAAGTCTTTGATGATACAGATCTGGACGGATATCAAGATGAGGGTGAAGTGGGTGTACCAGGCGTTGAGCTTTACACGCTACAAGGCCTGAAAATCACGACAGACAAGCATGGACGCTACCATATCCCATGTGCTGCCATACCAAATCATTCGCGTGGTTCCAACTTCTCTATCAAGCTGGATACAGATACACTGCCAACGGGTTTCCGTATGACAAGCGAGAATCCGCGCACCATACGCCTGACTCGTGGTAAAATTTCTAAGGCCAATTTTGGAGTGAACCCAATGCATGTCCTTTCTATTACCCTAACAGATGATCTGTTTACGGCATGTGACGACACTATAAATGCTGCTTCAGAGCAGAAGATGATAGGGGTATTGCAGGGGCTTATTGATCAGCAATCGGTATTGCGTGTGTCCTATTATGCAATCAATGCAGATGCAGAACTGGCTGCTAACCGGATAGAGCATTTTATTAATGTTGTACAACATATTTGGCATGATCTTTTGGAGGCGCCATACCGCTTGGAGATAGAATATGATATCATCATGGATGATGCGACTGGTGGGCAATGTGACCCAGAATATGTAGCACCGTCTGAGCCAGAACCGGAAGCAGAAGTGCCAGAACCGGTGCTGCCTGAAAAGAGGCAATATCGGGTTTATTTCAAGCATGATTCCAGCAGCATCTCTGAAACAGCCACCGCTATTTTGGATAGCGCAAACCATGCCATTAAAACGCATGATTATAGATCCATTAAGATAGAGGCACATACAGATACATCGGGCAGCCAGAGCTATAACCAGCGCCTGTCCAACAAACGCCTAAAGAATGTGGAGCGCTATCTTGATACAAAAGGGATTGAGATACAAAGGCAGAGTGCTGGTGAAGAAAACCTTCCCATTATGACGGAAGATAATATTAGAACCCTAGAAAATAGAGTGGTAATCATCACTCTGGAGTAAAAGCCAATCTATATAAGCTGAAAATAATTGGCTTTAGGCCCCAGGATTGACAATAAAGGTTGTTGCTTTGCCGTGGGTCAAGTACTGCTTATAGTTGTCATTTAGTTTTTATGCTTTCTGTTGATAGATTTGCTGTGGTGTTTTGTATTTGAGAGCTGTGTGTGGTCTGACGTTATTGTATAGATTTATTGCATTATGGATGATCTGGTCCATGTCTGTCCAGTTTGTGAATGACTGCTTAAGATTGAACTCATGTTTTAAGATACCGTTGCTCTTAAGGCAAAATTACATGACAACCATAATCAGTACAGGACCAGCTCGACTAGAACAGGCTGAAGCGACTTTTGCTAATGATCCCGATAAATTTAAGGAACATTATGGTGGCGAGGCGCTAAAGCCTAAGGAAATTAAACGATAGCACTCTTTACACAAAAATAAGCTTGCCAATTGCAAAATAGGGCGTAAAAGACATCCCCAGTGCCGGCTTAGCTCAGTTGGTAGAGCAGTTGATTTGTAATCATCAGGTCGCCAGTTCGAATCCGGCAGCCGGCACCATTTTAAAAGCCCTTGCCTTTGGCGGGGTTTTTTTATGCCTGCCAAAATATAGTAAACTCAATGAATCATTCACGGTTCTGTTTCCTACGGCTCGTCCGCAGGATCAAATGCACCAGCTATACTGACCTCATTATTTGACCCTGTGGATCCCGCTACGTCTTCGAGCTACGCAGGACGCAGTAAACCACAGGGAACAGCGCTTTTTATGAATGGTGAATCAAATCTCAACAGAACCTATAATGTGGTTATACTCCCTTCATATTATAGACTAGCAAAAGAGCACAACCTGAGGTAGAGTCTTTTCATGTTGTCGCAGCTTTTCATTACGGAGATTCCCAACAATGCAGTGGTGGGGCATTATGATATGGGGTTGGTGATATTGTCCTATATCGTGGCGGCGTTTGCCTCTTATACCGCGCTGAATCTGTTTTCGCGCAGCTATGATAAGCTCAATCAATCAACGCAATCTATTTGGCTATATGGCAGCGCCTTTGTGTTGGGTGCTGGCATTTGGTCCATGCATTTTATGGGCATGCTGGCCTATAAAATGGAGATGTATCATGAATATGACCCGCTGCTGACCGTTTTTTCTCTAATCTATGCGGTAATTGGCAGCTATCTTGCATTACAGCTGATTACAAAAGAACAAACGAGGCTGCATCATTTCCTCTTCGGCGCGCTTATTTTGGGGGCGGCCATTTGCCTGATGCATTATAGCGGCATGATGTCGATGGAGATGGATGCTGCCATTCGGTACCAGCCATGGCTCTTTTTTGCTTCGGTGTTGATTGCGGTCTCTGCCTCCGGAGCAGGATTGTTCATTGCCTTTTTTACCAGCAATCATAACAATAAACATATCCTAAAATTACTCAGCGCGATGGTGATGGGTGTGGCAATTTGCGGCATGCATTATACGGGCATGGAGGCGGCTGTGTTTTTGCCGTTTGCAGAATGCCGCTTTGACCCAGATCAAAGCCAAACCTGGCTTGCCGTTGCCGTCTCAGTTGCAATTGGATTTATTGTGTTGATAGGGCTGGTGACCGCCTTTTTGAACCAATATTATAACGGGCATTTACAGCAACAAAATGAGCAACTCAAAAAGGAAATTGCCGAGCGCAGCCTGATTGAAAAAGAACTGATCAGCGCTAAAGAAAAGGCCGATGCTGCTAATATTGCCAAAAGCCGTTTTCTGGCCAATATGAGCCATGAAATCCGTACCCCCATGAATGGTGTGATTGGCACGACTAATTTACTGCTCAAAACCTCTTTGGATAACGAACAGCATGATTATGTGAATGTGATCAAACGTTCTGGCGAGGCGCTGCTATATATCATTAATGACATTCTTGATTTATCCAAGATTGAGGCCGAAAAATTGGTGTTTGAGGAGCAGGCCTTTAGCCTAAAAGAAGCGATACAAGACGTAACCAATTTGCTGCTGGGTAAAGCAGAGGAAAATAATGTAGAGCTGATTATCGATTACGCCTCTGACACGGTGGATTATGTGATTGGAGATGTGGGCAGAATCCGACAAGTAATGACGAACCTGGTAGGCAATGCCATTAAATTCTCTGAAAATGGCTATGTGTTAATTGCCGTAGAAGACCATAAGGCGAGCCGCAAGAAATGCCGCTTTTCCATTGCCATTCAGGATAATGGCATTGGCATGACAGAAGATCAAATCGCCACGATTTTTGATAAATTCGCGCAGGCCGATGCCTCTACCACGCGCCATTTTGGCGGCACAGGGCTGGGGCTGGCCATCTCCAAAAAACTGATCACCTTGATGGGCGGCGATATTTCGGTACAAAGCGAAGAAGGAAAAGGGTCGTGCTTTACCATTGATATCACCTTGCCCCGTTCCTCAGAGACACCAGAAGCGCACCCTATTTTATATCAAGAGGCCGATATTACCGATAAGCGCGTGTTAATTGTGGATGATATTGCTATCAACCAGCATATTTTGGCCAAATATCTGGCCCATGATGGCATGATTTGCGACACAGAATCTGACCCCACACAAGTGCTATCACAGCTGCAAAAACAGCCTTATGAGTTGATAATTTTGGATCAAAATATGCCAGAGATGGACGGGATAACACTGGCCCAGCAGATAGGTTCACACATCACTCCCAAACCTCATATTATATTAGCCACCTCATCCGATATTGCCTCTAAAACATCGCTGGAAATGGCCGGCATTGATGGGTATTTGATCAAGCCCGTATATCATGAAACATTGACCCATATGGTCTCTATTTTACTGGATGAACGCAACCAATCACTGCCATTACTCGACCGGCTGAATATTTTTAAAGCACCTACAAAAAAGCAGGATAAAACAGCACAGAATCATCATTTAGGCGCACATATTCTGGTGGTAGAAGACAACCAAATCAACCAAATGGTGATCGCCAAAATGCTGGAGAATATGGAATGCACCGTTACCCTTGCTGGCAATGGCCAAGAGGCGGTGGACATAGTGGAACAAATGGACTTTGATATTGTGTTTATGGATTGCCTCATGCCGGAAATGGATGGATTCCAAGCTACCAAAGCAATGCGTAGCCGAGAGAAGAAGACGAAAAAGCACCAAATCATTATCGCCTTAACCGCCAATGCGTTGCAGGGCGACCGTGAAAAATGCCTGGCCGCCGGCATGGATGATTTCCTAAGCAAACCTGTAAAAGAAGACGATCTATACGCAATGGCAATACGTTATTTACAAAACGCTAGCTAGCATAGCTCTTAAGACTCTCTGCAATTGCTATGGCGGTAATTATTTGTTATAGTGCTGTTCTGCATCATGCATATATAGCAGCGGCAATACAAACCATATTGATGGCATCCAGGCAACAGGCGGTATTTTGAATATGGGCCTGATTGCACCGCAAGCCTATTTCTACATCCATACGGGGCAATCCAATGCCACGCGCCGCGCCACACAAGATGCTGCCACCTTTGGGTATAGCCACGACCCTATAGACGGCATTAATGTATTTGTTGGTAGTACCGATAGTTTTGAAGCAATGGACCCTGCAGATAATACGGGCGTGCTTGGTGGTGATAACACGGCGATATTGGCCACTCCAGATGCCATGTCTTCAGAAGTGGCAGCCATGCAAGACCTGCAAAATGCATTGGGACATGATATTTATCTGATGAAATACGGCAAAGGCGGCAAAGCGCTGGCGCAGATTGCTGATGATCTTGATTTTAACCCTGCCTCCACTGGTGAGCTATAGCATTTTCGAAATTTACCAACGGGAATGCTATGAAAATCAAG
>JAHDHN010000101.1 GCA_020631295.1 Rickettsiales bacterium | reverse complement strand
GCCACGCAAAGCCAAACTATTTTGGTGGCGCTGGATACACATATCACCTCAGCGCTGCAGGAAGAGGGTTTAGCACGAGATGTGGTGCGCGCCGTGCAGCAAGCACGCAAAGAAGCAGATTTGCATATTGCCGACCGTATTACCTTGCAGCTGCACTCGGACGATGATGCGTTAATGCAGGCCATTGCCAATCATACGGAGTATATTAAAGAGCAAACCCTCACGGCCAATTTGCTGGCCGATGCGGTGAGCGACAATGACGCAGCACGCTACAACGCAGTACAGGAAATTGGCACCGCAACATTGCGTATTATAATTGTTGGGGTGTAAATTTTTCAGTTGCGTAGAGGGGGAAAACTGTATGAAACGAGAGAATGCGGTAGAAAAATTATTGCACTTTACCTATGGTAATTCCCGCTCACGGCGCTACCTTGATGTTGCTGTAGCATCGTTTTTTGAAGAAATAGAGGGTATAGACTGCGATAACTTTTATGAATTTCATGAAGCGGTAGATGAATCGCAATATAATCTTATCTTGCCGATGTTAATGGAGTATTTTTTCAATACAATCTATCAAACAGATACGCCAAGCGGGAAGATAGAAGAATTTAATGCGGTAACGCATGCATTGCGTTCAAAGAAGACGCGTTTTACCAAGGCAGAAGAGGCCTATGTGAAGACACTGCGCGATTCGCATATGACAATTGCCAAGCTTATTGGGATTACGCCCGATAGTGTAATATTTGAAGATATATTAGACAATCATAAGCATATTAAAGCTGCATTTCCTCCTGTGAATACGCATGTGTTTAAAGATATTAGTATGCTAAATACGTATTTTGGCATTCGCTTGCCAGAATATGAAGGTGAGCATGTGATATGCGGCTCTCTTTTAAAAATAGAAGAGCAATGTGCATTAGAAACGGCTGAAATGTTGCTGGGGATTTCAAAAGGGTTTGAGGTGCCGCAGGTTGCACAGGCAATGATGAGTGAAGGGCTTTCATCAGAGGCGTTACAGCAAGGTATTAAGGCAATATGGGCAAAGGAAATTTTTGTTGCATGGTGGGAGTATCACGCAACTATAGACCGCAATATTGTTACCATTGATGGACACCCGCTTGAATGGTGTGAGCTTGTATATCCTATTACAAGCAGCAAAAAAGCAATAGAGGAACAATTAAATGCATTTCCTTACTTTCACAGAGAGGGAGAAGAGGTGTGGCATTGGGCAGTAAAGAAAGGGCCCAAGCAATCACTTCTCCATATGCAACGATTGCGGCGTGATCAATATTATTCTGAGTATGCACACGCGTCTTTGGATAATAATTATTTGCGCATTTCCACAAAATGCAGAGCATGGGCAGAGCATATTAAGGCAGAATTTTCTCCTTATGTGGTAGATCTATGCAAGCCTCCTTTGTTGGAAATCAGCAACCCTGATAGCTCTGCAATGTCAGAAGAAGATACAATCAGTATGGATGAGGTGCCTAAAGAAGAATTACAAGCGCTTATGTATGAGTTTTTTGATGAGCATCTTTCAAATACATTAAAAGATGCTATTCCGATGCTTAATAACCGCTCACCCAAGCAGGCAGCGCGCAGCAAGGCTGGAAGGTATGCAGTGACAGGTTGGTTGTTGGAGATGGAAGAAAATATTTTGGATAATTGCAAGCGGGCCGATATCGCTCCTTATGACATGAGCTGGGTGTGGGATGAGTTAAAACTTGAGCGCCCCGATGTTGCATAATCACCGGTGTTTTTTGTTATGATTTTTACATGAAACACGGTGTGTTTTTGTGAAAGATATATTGCATTTTGCCTGTGTCTGCTTATAAGCCTGTGTCAGGATCAATTTACCCGCAGGAGTTGGCATGGCAGATACTAAGAAATTCTTTGGTTTTCTTGAAGAAAATAACGTGGAGTTTGTGGATTTTCGTTTCACAGATTCACGCGGAAAATGGCAGCATACCTCGTTCATCGCCTCTGCGGTAACCGAAGATATTTTGGATAACGGTGTGATGTTTGACGGCTCTTCCATCTCTGGTTGGAAAGACATCAATGAGTCGGACATGATTTTGCAGCCGGATTTGGACTCTGTGATTTTAGATCCGTTCACTGCGCATGCCACAGCCGTGGTATTTTGTGATGTGATTGAGCCTGCCACCGGCCAAGGCTACACGCGCGATCCGCGCTCTATTGCACAGCGTGCAGAAAATTACCTGAAAATGAGCGGTGTGGGTGACACTGCCTTTTTTGGCCCAGAGCTTGAGTTCTTCTTGTTTGATGATGTGCGCTTTGATGTGCAGATGAATGGCAGCTTTGTGTCACTGGATCAGGAAGAGTCACCGGCCAATAGCAGTGCAGAATTTCCTGCAGGTAATATGGGCCACCGCCCACGTGTGAAGGGTGGTTATTTCCCTGTGGCACCTGTGGATTCTATGGCAGATATTCGTGGCGAAATGCTTTCTACCCTCACCGATGTGGGCTTGGAGCCTGTATTGCACCACCATGAGGTGGCGCCGGCACAGAATGAGTTGGGCTTTGAGTTTAGCACGCTGCTAAAAACAGCAGATAACGTGCAGAAATATAAATATGTGGTGCATAATGTGGCGCATGCGTACGGCAAAACCGCCACTTTCATGCCAAAGCCAATTAAGGGCGATAACGGCACGGGCATGCACACGCATCAGTCCATTTGGAAAGACGGCAACCCGCTTTTTGCAGGCAATGGCTATGCAGATTTGTCTGAGACTTGCCTCTATTATATTGGCGGTATCATCAAGCATGCTAAAGCGATCAATGCATTCGCCAATGCCAGCACCAATAGCTATAAGCGTTTGATTCCGGGTTTTGAGGCGCCAGTTTTGCTGGCCTACTCGGCGCGTAACCGTTCGGCCTCTATCCGTATTCCATACGGAGCAAGTGCCAAGGCAAAACGTATTGAGGTGCGTTTCCCAGATCCAACGGCAAACCCATATCTGGCATTCTCCGCCATGCTAATGGCTGGCCTGGATGGGATTGAAAATAAGATCCACCCTGGTGAAGCGATGGATAAAAATCTGTATGATTTGCCGCCAGAAGAGCTTAGCGATGTACCTACTGTGGCCGGCTCGCTGCGTGAGGCGCTTGAGGCATTAGATGCCGATCGTGAGTTCTTGAAGAAGGGCGATGTATTTACCGACGATGTGATTGATGCCTATATTGCGCTGAAAATGGAAGAGGTGGAAGA
>JAHDHN010000017.1 GCA_020631295.1 Rickettsiales bacterium | reverse complement strand
CAATGCATCCATTATACATAACATAATCTATATATAAGTAGCAATGCCAAAAATACCTTAATTGCTGTATTTTTCAGTACATATTCAGCTACAGATTTTAATGCTTTTGATCCTACTCCTTCATATTTATCAATTGTTTCAAACAAAGAGGTGGTATGTGACACTAACGAATTGTTCATTGTGGCAAACATAAAGAAGCGAAGTGCCAGATCTTTACTGCTTAGGTCTTCATAGGGGCGATGTGATTTATTATTGGGTTGTAGTGTCATAGTTTCTCTTCTCCTTTAGGGTGCAAAGAAAGTAGATTAAATTAACTGTGATTGCAATAACAGTTGTTTGAGTTTGCTACTAAAACCTAATCACAATCTTACCCATATGCTGTGAGTGTTGCATATGCAAGTGGGCGGCGGTGGCGTTTTCTGCCTCGAAAATGCTGTCAATAATCGGGCGGATGGTGCCGTTTTCGATATGCGGCCAGACAAAGTGGCGCAGGGATTCGCCCAGGCTGTAGATCTCTTGCGCGGAGAGGTTGCGCACACTCACACCGTTAATCTGCAACTGCTTCAGCAGAATTTTTCCCCAGGCGGTTTCAACGCGGCTGCCGGCCATCAGGCCAATGCTCACATAGCGCCCTTTGGGTGCAAGCAGGGAGAGGTGCTGGTTGATATAGTCGCCGCCCAAACAATCTAATACCACATCCACCTCGTCTATCTCATCACTGAGTGTGTGGGTATTATAATTAATGGCTTTTGCAGCGCCCAGCTCCAGGCAGAATTGGCATTTTGCATCTGTGCCTGCGGTAACGTAGGCCGTGCCACCCAGCGCCTGCATCATCTGAAGCGCCGTGCTGCCAATGCCGCCTGCGCCGCCATGCAACAACACACGGTCAGACGGGCGGAGCTTGGCAATTTCCCACAGGCTGTGATAACAAGTAAACAAGGCCTCTGGCAGTGCAGCAGCTTCCTCTAACGTCACATTCTTTGGTTTCGGCAGCACGCGCCATTCTTCCACCGCCGCATATTCTGCGTAGCCACCACCGGCGGTGAGTGCGCAGACTTCATCGCCCACAGAGAGGGTTTTTACTTTCTCACCAATCGCTTCAACAATGCCCGAAATTTCTAAGCCGAGATAAGGAGAGGCGCCCTCTGGCGCACGATACAAGCCTTGTGCTTGGAAGATGTCTGCGCGGTTCACACCGGCAGCATGTTTACGTATCAATACCTCATGCGGGCCTATCTCAGGCACAGGGTGCTCTTCCACACTAAGCACGTAGCCCAGCGGAGCAGTCTCATCTATAGTATGTGTAATAATGCGCATAGGCGCAGGAAGAGGCATGTTAGCCTTGGCGTGCTTTAAGCTTTGGGTTCTTTTTATTGATTACATAGACACGGCCTTTGCGACGAATCACACGGCAGTTGCGGTCACGCTTTTTAGCACTTTTTAATGAGTTTAATACTTTCATGGTCTATCTACCTAATGTTCTTGTTTCTATGCGTTTACCGCAGTTGGAGCGCCTTACTACGCATAATTCTATCCACAGTCAAGCCCCAACAGAGGATGCATTAATTATAGCGTTTGTCTAAATCCGTTACGGCTTGCATCAATAATGCATTGGCTTCGTCATTATCCAACTGCTCTGTAATCAGAGTGCGCGCTGCGCTCACCGTTACATCCACTGCGTTTGACTTGATCTCATTCATTGCTACTTGCTCTGCTAAGGCAATTTTCTGAATGGCAGTTTCTGTGCGGCGGGCAACATCATCTGCGAGCTTGCTTTCGGCATCTTTCAGCAGCTGCTTGGCTGCTTTTTTAGCGTCTGCCACAATGGTTTCGGCTTCTTCTATAGCCTTTTTTTGCTTACGCTTGATGGTGGCCAAGATCTCTTCCGCCTCATTGCGCAATGTTTCAGCCTCATTAATGCCGGATGCAATATTGCTGCCACGGTCTTCCAAGCCTTTATTCATGGCAGAGAAAAGCGGCTTGGCAATCAGCGCCATAAATACCACAAAGGCGGCGCCAACGGCAAAAGTAGGATCTGTAAGTAGTTCGATCATTGCATCTATTCCTTGAAGAGACGTGAAACTGTTATGTTATTACGCTGCGTTTAGCGTGTTTTTCACAGCCTTATTGCTGGCCGTTTTGGTTACCTTATTGCCGGTAAGCTGTTTTACCACCGTGCCTGCCAGCTCACTGGCAGCTTCGCTAAGCTCTGCCTTGGCTTTTTCGCGCTGTGTTTCCAGCTTGCCTTCGGCTTGCTTGAATTTTTTATCCAGCTCTTTTTGTAAATCAGCAAAGGCAGCATCTTGCGTTTTGCTGATATCTGCCTGTGCTGCAGAAAAAATCTCCGCGGCTTTAGCCTTGGCTTGCTGGAGTGCAGCATTATAATCTTTATCCAGTGCTTCAGCTTCTTGCTTCATTTGCGTTGCCGCAGCTATGTCTCCCTGAATTTTCTGCTCTCGCTGCTGCAAAATAGCAGCAATTTTGGGCAGGCAGAAAGTTGCAAGCAACCAATAGAGACCGATGAAGGTCAAGGCCAACCAAAATAGCTGAGACGAAAAACTGCTGGGATCAAGCTGCGGCATCACATACCTCTTTTATTGCGTTTGTAATTATCTAGCCCAAGAAGAACAAGATAAGTGCAAGTACGAATGCAAAGATACCAAGACCTTCTGCAAGTGCAGCACCGATCAACGCATTTTTAAATAGGGCTTTTTCTGTAGATGGGTTGCGAGAAACACCATTAAGTAGAGCAGAGAAAATCATACCCACACCAATAGCAGAACCAAGCATTCCCAATGTTGCCAAGCCAGCGCCTAAAAATTTATATTCCATGTTAGTCTCCTTTTAACTGTTAGCTTCAACTTCTTTTTCTCTATTCTCAACGCCTAGTGCAAATGCAGTGCATCATTCAGATACACGCAGGTGAGAATAGTGAAAATAAATGCCTGCAGGAACGCCACAAAGAGCTCAAACCCGCACAGCAAAACCAAAAATAAGAACGGTGCGATACCAAATACGCCCATCATGCCGATAAACCCGGCAATTACTTTTAACATCGTGTGGCCTGCCATCATGTTCGCAGCCAAACGGATAGATAAGCTAACCGGGCGTGCAAAGTAAGAGATTACTTCAATTGGCACGATGATAATGCCCAATATAGCCGGCACGCCTTCAGGGAAGAACATGCGGAAATATTTGGTGCCATGCTTGGCAAATCCAACAATGGTTGCGCCTACAAATACCATGAATGCTAGCGCGAAGGTTACGATAATATGGCTGGTTACGGTGAAGCTATAGGGCAACATGCCCAGCAAGTTCAACATGAGGATGAACATGAAGAGCGTAAATACGATGGGGAAGAATTTTTTGGCTTCTATACCGGCTGTATCTTTCAATACACCTGCCACAAATTCATATAAAGATTCGGCCAAAGATTGCCACTTGCCTGGCACCATGGATGCTTTGCGCACGCCGCCGAACATTAAAATGCACACAGACACAAGCGCAGCCACCATGAAGGCACTGGCATTGGTGAAGCTAATATCCACGCCGAACAACTGTAAATCCCACCAGTTTTGAATCTCAAACTGATGTAATGGGTCGTGTCCGCCTTCTTTAGATGATCCAGCCATTGTCTGTTTTACTCTTCTCTATTCGTTCTGGTCCATATCATGGACAGCGAGCTTATAGATAGTTAGCATCCCAGCCGCAAGTCCAAAAACCAACCCAAGCAGTAAAAAAATCGGCATGGTATTAAAGAACCAATCCAGCGCATATCCCAGCCCGCCGCCACAGCCAATGCAGGCGACAAAATCGGTGAAAATGCGCCAGGCAAAATTATAGGCCTTGGCTGTCTCTTTGGCGTTTTTATTCGAGTCGGCATCTGAAAGACGGCCCCCTTCAGAAGAAAGCGCCTTCAGCTTTTCATCCAGCTCTTTCAGCCGAGCATTATCGTCGGGGGGTGTCATGGAATCAGCAGATACTTAATCTAGAGCAGAGAATCCAAATGCGCTTTGAGTGCATCTGCACGGCGGCTTTCCGTGTAGGCTTCACCATTAATGAAGATAGCCGGTGTGGATTGTACCTTCATTTCTTTAGTGGCACGCATATGGTTGATCAGCAGCGCCTCTTCGGTTTGCTTGTCTGCAATGCATGCAGCGTAGGACTCTTCATCAAAGCCTGCCACATCCCATAATTTGGAGAGGTTCTTTACGAACTCTTCTTCATTCTTGGAAAATGCCCAATCGGCCTGTGTTTTGAACAAAATATCAATGAACTCTTTGCGCGTTTGCTGCGCATCCACGCATGTCACCAGCTGTGCCGCACGAAGTGCCGCTAAATTTAGCGGGTAATGGCGGTAAATCACGGCCACTTTGCCGCTATCCACATAGTCTTTTTTGATCTCTGGCAAGGTTTGCTCATGAAATGTTTTGCAGTGCGAGCAAGAGAGTGATGCATATTCAATCAACTTAATTTTGGCATTAGGATTGCCATAAATGGTGTCCATTGGCAAAATATCGGTTGTTAAATCTGCTGCTTTTACCGCTTCAATATCAATTGCTGGAATTGCTTGCCCATCTGCATCCAATGTGCTGGAGCTGGTGGTGCTGGTAGACGCCTCTACCGTGCCATCTGCCACGCTCTGCAAGGCTAAAAACCCAGCCACTAAAATGGCGAGTACGATTGCGATAGAAAGAATTTTTTTCATGTTCATGATTCCTATTGATGATGCAAAAGCTGTTACCAGTAATCACAATACCGGTCAACCATATGTATTATACAGTTGGATCATTAATAACGTTGTTTCCTGCGACTTGATCGCAGGATCAAATGCAACAGTTATGCTGTATCACTATTTAACCCTGTGGTTAAACCACAGGGAGCCAACCTATGTAAGGGTTTTTATTATATCTGTACGAAGCGAATATCGTCAATCACCCGTGCGCCAATATGCTGGTGGATAATTTCCAGCAATGCTTCTTTCTTATACTCCCACAGTAAGGCATCACCTTCATGCACACGCATGCGCAAGATGGTATTACGGCCTTGATGGATGAGTTTGATGGGCGTGAGTGAGGCAGCATCCGCAGCCGCTGCAATTTTGTGCCATTGGTAAAACAGCTCCATCTCTGCCTTATTCTTCTTTTTGCCAGGAATATCATGCAGCGTATCAGAGAGCACATCACCAATATGCCCAGCCGATTGTTGTTTCTTATAGCCACGCTTATTATATCGCCCCGCCATTTATGCGGCCTCTTGCTGTGCGTTTACTATAGCACGAATGGGTGCAAAGCTTTTGCGATGTTCAGGCGTGATGCCATGCACAGCTAAGCCTTCCTGATGCTGCTTGGTGCCATAGCCTGCATTGCTGTCCCAGCCATAATGCGGGTAGGTTTTATGTAAATCTTGCATCATCCTATCACGGGTGACCTTGGCAATAATGCTGGCTGCGGCAATAGAAAGGCTTCTGCTATCGCCCTTCACCACGGTATTGGTGGGGCAGGGAGCATCAAAGCTATGATTGCCGTCTATTAATACATAGCCAGGTGGTGTTGGTAGAGCAGCTACAGCACGCTGCATGGCCAGCTTGGTGGCTTGCAGAATATTCAGCGCATCAATTTCTGCAGCACTGGCAATGCCTGCCCCCCATTGGTGCTGTGCGGTGATCGCCTCATACAGCGCCTCACGCTTGTTGGCAGAGAGCTTTTTGGAGTCATTCAGGCCAGCAGGAATATGTGCTGGGTCTAATATCACAGCACCAGCCACCACCGGGCCTGCCCATGGGCCGCGCCCCGCTTCATCCACGCCGGCCACAGGAGTATGTGGAGCAGCTGCTTCAAAGGAAAAATCGGGTGTGTTGGTCATCTTCAATAATTACCTTATTTAACGATTTACAATTGTTGTTTCCTGCGGCTCGTCCACAGGATCAAATCTAGCAGCTATGCTGTATCAGCATTTGACCCTGTGGATAAACCACAGGGAACTGTGTTGTATTTATTCTTCATCAGGGTCCACCACCACCAAGCCTTGCTTGAGTGCCAGGCTTTTGGAGCGATCAAACCAAATTTTGGCCTTGCGGTAATCTTGCTTCACGCCGTAACCGTGATAATATAAATATCCCAGGCCCCAGGCGCTATTAGCGCTGCCCAGCTCTGCACCTTTTTTGTAATAGCTAAAGGCTTTGCCGTTATCACGTTTTACACCCAGCCCTTGGCTGTAAAGATAGCCCAAATTATCATAGGCAAACGGGTGCTCCACCTCTGCCACACGCTCATACCAAGAAAGCGCCAGCCCATAATCCTGTGCAGTGCCCAAGCCTTCTCTATAGGCTGTGGCAAGCTCCAGCTGGCCGATCAAATGACCATAATGTGCAGCTAAGCGCAGCCAGTTAAAGCGCATGGCCAGCTCTTCTTCTGTGCCAGTAGGCGTGTCATAGGCCAGGTAATAATAAAGGTCGCCCAGATAGGCATCCACATGCAATTTGGCGCGTTCATCCTTGGTGCGTTTTTGGAATTCTTTAAAATAGCGCACTGATTGTTGCAAATTTGGTTCCACACCAATGCCATAGCGATGATAGACACCCATTTTGATCAGCGCGGCTAGCACGCCGCCTTCTTCCGCTTTCTTCATATATGAAAAGGCACGCTTATGGCTGCGCATTAAGCCTTCACCATTTTCATACATCAAGGCAATTTCATAATCGCCATACGCACTGCCGGCATTACTGGCTTTTTTGAACCATTTGCGCGCTTTTAGGATAGATTGTTCCATGCCAGAGGCGCCATCGCCCAGGCGATACATCACGCCAAGCGCCAGCATGGAGGGCACATGGTTGAGCTTGGCAGCTTTGCGGTAAAATTCTTCGGCTTGTAGGCTGTCTACCTTGGTGTTCATGCCAAATTGATACATATAACCCAACCGGTAGAGTAGCTCTGTATCATCCGAGCGGAGCGCTTCTTCTATCCGCTCATTTAGCTCGCGCCGTTCAAAGGGGATAATGGCCGGCAGGTAATTTTCTTCATAGCCCAAAATGGCAGTGGGGTCTTGCTGCAGATGCGGCTCTGGCGCAGTACCAAAGGCCAGCAGATGTGCAGGCGTGATTGCAGCTATGCATATGCATAGCAAGCGAACGAGGCCATATCTGATAGCTGCCTGTGTCATAATTCTTTTGCAATCTCCATAGCAGCATACGTGAGAATAGCTGCGCATCCTGCGCGCTTGAACCCAAGCAATGCCTCGGTAAGAACGCGCGTTGCATATGCTTTATCGCCTTTTGCATAGTGCATCAACATGCTATATTCGCCGCTTACCTGATAGCCCAGCACCGGCAGTGCGGATGCAGTAGCAACCTCAGAAATTACATCCAGATAGGGCATGCCAGGTTTGATAATGAGCAGATCAGCGCCTTCTTGCTCATCTAGAAGCACTTCGGCGAGGGCTTCTTTGCTGTTATGCGGATCCATCTGATAGGTTGCTTTGCTGGCATTCTGAATAGCAGCATCAGAACCAATAGCATTGCGAAAAGGGCCGTAAAAAGCAGAGTTATATTTTGCAGCGTAGCTGGCAATCAGTGTGTTATGTTGGCCTGCGGATTCGAGTGTGGATCGAATGGCAGCCACGCGCCCGTCCATCATGTCAGACGGTGCCACAGCATCCGCACCTGTTTCTGCCAACAGCAAGGCCTGCTGTTGCAGTATTGTAAGCGTGGCATCATTTTCCACATCACCTGCAGCATTTAGTACACCGTCATGCCCATGGGTGGTGTAGGGGTCCAGTGCCACATCAGCAAATATGCCCAGCTCGGGCACAGCCGATTTTACTTCTATAATCGCACGGCAAATCAGATTATCCGCCTTCAAGGCCGCATCACCATGCTCTGTTTTTGTGTTCGCCTCCATCACAGGGAACAGCGCAATGGCTGGAATGCCCATTGCCGATACTTGCTTCGCATAGGCGCCTATATTTTGCAGGCCAATGCGTTTAATGCCTGGCAGGGTTTCAATCGGGCTGTTTTCTGCACCTTCCTGCACAAAAATAGGGTAGATCAAATCACTCGGTAGTAGCTGATGCTCAGCCACCAGCGCGCGCACCCAATTGGCTTGCCGCAGGCGGCGCATACGTGTGGAAGGAAATTGCATAAGTTTGAGTGTAGCGAAGTTCACAGGAGTTGTCATCTCCAAGCTGCAGAAACAGCAACGGAAGGATGCTTCTTGTGAGAAGCAGAGCCTTCCGTTTTATTATAAAGTAATGCTGTTGTACTAGTTACAGTGCAGCAGCTTCTTCGTCTTCTTCTGCGTTGAAGCCTTCCATCATTGCTTCCACGTCCTCTGGTGCCACATCTTCTTGCACCAGCACGGTCGCTTCTTCTTCGATCATCTGAGATTCCTCAGTGATCAATGCAGCGGCTTCATCCAGCTCTTTTTGACGAAGTGAGATGATTTCTGCATCACGCTCTTCTGCAATGCGCTTGATAATGCGCATATAGGCGCCCGTACCCGCAGGGATCAAGCGACCCACAATCACGTTTTCCTTCAAGCCTTTCAGCTCGTCGGTCTTACCAGAGACAGAGGCCTCGGTAAGTACGCGTGTGGTCTCCTGGAACGAGGCCGCAGAAATGAACGAGTTGGTCTGCAGTGCAGCCTTGGTGATACCCAACAGCACCGGGTGACCTTTGGCCATATTATAGCCGTTCTTCGCAGCCTTATCATTCTCTGCTTCAAACTCTTCACGGTCTACTTGCTCACCAGCTAGCAGGGTGGTTTCACCGGCATCGGTCACTTCCACTTTCTGCATCATCTGGCGGATAATCACTTCAATATGCTTATCGTTCAGACCCACACCTTGCAGGCGATATACAGCTTGTACTTCGTCTACCAGATATTTGGTCAGTGCTTCTACGCCCATGATACGCAAGATATCTTGCGGTGTTGGTGTACCGTCCACAATCAAATCACCTTTGCGCAAGAAGTCACCTTCATTCACAGCTAAGCGACGACCTTTTGGAATCATGTACTCCACCGGCTCTTCATCACCGCTCTTCGGGCGAATAGCGATACGTGTTTTGGCTTTGTAGTCCTTACCAAACTCAATCACACCATCCGTCTCAGCCAATATTGCCTGATCTTTTGGTTTACGTGCTTCAAACAGCTCTGCCACGCGCGGCAGACCACCGGTAATATCACGTGTTTTGCTTGAGTCTTTCGGAATGCGTGCAATCACGTCACCCGCATGCACTTCCTGGCCGTCTTCCACGCTCAATACCGCGCCAATCGGCAAGAAGTAACGCGCTTCCAGGCCGTTGGCCAAGGTAATCAGCTCGCCCTTCTTATCACGCAAGGTAATACGCGGACGCAACTCACCGCCGCCTTTTTGCGACTTCCAATCCATCACTACTTTACTGGTAAGGCCCGTAGCTTCATCGGTCACCACATTCATCGACACACCGTCTTCAATATCGCGGTACAAGATCGCACCGGATTTCTCGGTGATGATTGGCAATGTATACGGATCCCACTCGGCCAGAACATCGCCCGCCTTCACTTTGGAGCCGTCATCCACAGGCATACGCGCACCGAACGGTACTTTAAAGCGTGCTACTTCTTTCTCTTTTTCATCCAAGATCAGAAGTTCGCAAGAGCGGCTCATCACCACATTGCGCTTTTTGCTGTCCACTACCACATTACGGTTCACCAGCTTGATGCTACCCGTGTGGGTTGCTTCAATGCTCGATTGCTCCGCGCTGGCTGTGGCCGCACCACCAATGTGGAACGTACGCATGGTTAGCTGCGTGCCAGGCTCACCAATGGATTGTGCAGCGATAACACCCACGGCCTCACCCACATTTACAGGCTCGTTACTGCCCAAATCGCGGCCGTAACATTTGGCACAAATACCGTTGCGAGATTCACAGGTTACAGGCGAGCGCACGATAACAGATTCGATACCTGCCGCGTCAATGGCTGCCACTTCTGCTTCTTCAATCAGCTGGCCTGCCTTAACAAGCGTTTCTTTCTCATTGGCAGGGTTGGTGATGTCGTTCACAGACACGCGACCGATGATTTTGTCAGCAAGTGGCACTACCACTTCACCGCCGTCAATATCAGCGCGTTGCAGCAATCCAGTTTGGGTGCCGCAATCTTCTTCGGTAACGATACAATCTTGCGATACATCCACCAAGCGACGCGTCAGATAACCCGAGTTTGCTGTTTTTAGGGCCGTATCTGCCAATCCTTTACGGGCACCGTGCGTGGAGCTGAAATACTCCATCACGTTCAAGCCTTCTTTAAAGTTAGACACAATCGGACGCTCAATAATCTCACCATTTGGCTTGGCCATCAAACCACGCATACCGGCAAGCTGCTTGATCTGTGCCGCGCTACCACGGGCACCAGAATCAGCCATCATGAAGATAGAGTTAATACCGAGTTGGCCGTCCTGAGACGTTTGCTCGGTTTTTACTTCACCCTTTACATAGCGCATCATTTCGTTTGCTACTTTATCGGTACATTGAGACCAGGCATCCACCACCTTGTTGTATTTCTCTTTCTTGGTGATCAAACCGTCTGCATATTGCTTCTCAAACGCGCTTACTTCCGTGGCTGTTTCGCCAATGATTTCGTCTTTATTAGCAGGAATCAACATATCTTCCATACCGAACGAAATACCAGAGTGACACGCATGCTTGAAACCAAGATTCATCAGGCGATCAGCAAAGATCACGGTCGCTTTCGCACCGCATACATTATACACTTCCTCGATCAGCTTACTCATCTCTTTCTTGGTAAGTACATGATCCACCAGGCGGTAGCTAATGCCAGGCTCTTTTGGTAGCAAATCAGCAATCAATACGCGACCAGGTGTGGCGTGCACCGTTTCGTAAGCCGGTTCGCCTTTTTCATCTGTCGTTTGGAAACGGAATTTGATGTTGCTGTGCAGGGTAACAATATTGTTATCCAATGCTTGCTGCAATTCACCCAAATCAGCAAAGGCCATGCCTTCACCCGGCTGCTTGTCAAACGACAGAGACAGGTAATAGAGGCCTAATACGATATCCTGCGTAGGTACGATAATCGGCTTACCGCTCGCAGGAGAAAGGATGTTGTTGGTAGACATCATCAATGTGCGTGCTTCCAATTGCGACTCAATGGATAACGGCACGTGCACAGCCATTTGGTCACCGTCAAAGTCGGCGTTAAAGGCAGTACATACAAGCGGATGCAGGCGAATTGCCTTACCCTCAATCAGCACAGGTTCAAATGCCTGGATACCCAAGCGGTGTAGGGTAGGGGCGCGGTTCAGCATCACAGGATGCTCTTTGATCACCTCTTCTAAAATATCCCACACTTCTGGGCGCTCGGCTTCCACCATTTTCTTCGCCATTTTGATGGTGCTGGCAAAGCCATACAGCTCCAGCTTGGCGTAAATATAGGGTTTGAACAGCTCTAGCGCCATTTTCTTTGGCAAACCGCATTGGTGCAGTTTCAGCTCTGGGCCTACCACAATCACGGAACGGCCAGAATAATCCACACGTTTACCCAGCAGGTTCTGGCGGAAGCGGCCTTGCTTACCCTTCAACATGTCCGAAAGGGACTTGAGTGGGCGCTTGCTGTTATCTTTAATCACGCGGCCACGGCGACCATTGTCAAACAAGGCATCCACAGATTCTTGCAGCATGCGCTTCTCGTTACGCACGATGATATCTGGAGCTTTAAGCTCGATCAGACGTTTCAAACGGTTGTTACGGTTGATCACACGACGATAAAGATCGTTCAAATCAGACGTCGCAAAACGACCGCCATCTAGCGGTACAAGCGGACGCAAATCTGGTGGAATCACCGGCAATACTTCCATCACCATCCACTCTGGCTTGTTGCCAGACTCCAGGAAGTTTTCGATCAGCTTCAAGCGCTTCACGATTTTCTTTTTCTTGGCTTCAGAACGTGTGGCAGTTAAGTCTGCACGTAGCAAATCACGCTCTTCTTCCAAATCGATTTTCTTCAGCATTTCTTGAATGGCTTCGGCACCAATCATGGCAGTAAATGCATCAGAACCATATTCGTCCTGCGCATCATAGAACGCTTCTTCGGTAAGAAGTTCACCATAGGCAAATGGCGTTAGGCCTGGCTCTGTGATAATGAACGACTCAAAATAAAGCACGCGTTCAATATCCTTTAGTGTCATATCCAACAGCAAGGAAATACGAGAAGGCAGAGACTTCAAGAACCAAATATGCACCACTGGGCTTGCCAGATCAATATGGCCCATGCGCTCACGACGCACCTTGGAAGTGGTTACTTCCACGCCACATTTCTCACATACAATACCGCGATATTTCATGCGCTTATATTTACCGCACAAGCACTCATAATCTTTCACTGGGCCGAAAATACGGGCACAGAACAAACCGTCGCGCTCTGGCTTGAAGGTACGGTAGTTAATGGTTTCTGGCTTCTTTACCTCACCATAAGACCAAGAACGGATTTTTTCCGGACTGGCAATGGAGATGCGGATTTCATCAAAATCCTGCGCGGTGTTTTGTTGACCAAAAAATTGCATAAGCTGTTGTTGCATATCGTGATCCTTTTATACGTATCTATGCGTTTCTATTATTAGGTTACTAAGCGGCTTCTTCTGTGCCGTCCGTCTCTGCTGCCGGTGCCTCAGGCGCGGTTAACGCAGCTGTTGCATCGTCATTTGCAGAGTCTTTGAACTGGCGTAGCTCCACGTTCAAACAGAGCGAACGTAGCTCTTTCACCATCACGTGGAAGGACTCAGGCAAGCCAGATTCAAAGGTGTGGTCACCTTTCACAATCGACTCATATACCTTCGTACGACCGGCCACATCATCGGACTTCACCGTGAGCAGCTCTTGTAATGTGTAAGAGGCACCGTAAGCTTGCAATGCCCAGCATTCCATCTCACCAAAGCGCTGACCACCAAAGTGGGATTTACCACCCAGCGGCTGCTGTGTAACCAAGCTATATGGGCCAATGGAACGTGCGTGAATCTTCTCATCCACCAAGTGGTGCAGTTTCAGCATGTAAATAATACCCACAGTCACAGGGCGATCAAACTTCTCACCTGTACGGCCATCATAGAGCGTGCTCTGGCCCGAGGCTGCAAGCCCTGCTTGGCTCAGATAGTTACCAATTTCTTCTGCAGAAATACCATCAAACACAGGTGTGGCCATTGGCACACCGGCAGTCAAATTGCCTGCAAGCTCCATCACCTCATCTGCGTTCATCGCGGCCACTTCGTCTTTATCTTCCTTATTTTGGTAGATATCACCCAGTGACTTTTGCAGCTTGGTTGTGTCTGGCTTTTCCGCTTTCTTCAGCTCATCCAGCATGCCGGTTACTTGCTGGCCAATGCCTTTGGATGCCCAACCCAAATGGGTTTCCAAAATCTGACCCACATTCATTCGGCTTGGTACACCCAGCGGGTTTAGCACCAAGTCCACAGGCGTGCCATCTTCCAGATATGGCATGTCTTCCACCGGACAAATGCGTGAGATCACACCTTTGTTACCATGGCGACCGGCCATTTTATCACCTGGCTGCAATTTACGCTTCACGGCCACGAATACTTTCACCATCTTCAACACGCCAGACGGCAAATCATCACCGCTTTGTACTTTCTCAATCTTGTCATTAAGCTGGTCATCTAGCTGCTTTTTGATGCTGTTATATTCTGCTTCCAAGGCTTCCACGGCATCTTGCACTTTGGCATCTTTCACCGGAGTGCCCCACCATTTGGCTGTTGGCGTTTCAGTAAACCAAGTTTTATCCAGCTTGCCGCCTTTTTTCAGCCCTTCATAGGCCTTGGTTACTTCTTGCCCGTCCAATGTTTTTTGTAGATTCACAAAAATATTTTCAGACAAAATTTTCAGCTCATCGGCATGATCTTGGCGCAAGCGTGCCACTTCTTCACGCTCAATCGCCATAGCGCGCTCGTCTTTATCCAAACCACGACGGGAGAAGATACGTACCTCAACCACCGTACCGGTAATACCTGGCTTCATGCGCAGAGAAGAATCCCGCACATCGGCTGCTTTTTCACCAAAAATGGCACGTAGCAATTTTTCTTCCGGCGTCATTGGAGACTCGCTCTTTGGTGTTACTTTACCCACCAAGATGTCACCCGGGCCTACTTCAGCACCCACATGCACAATACCCGTCTCGTCCAAGCTGCGTAGGTTTTCTTCACCTACATTTGGAATATCACGGGTGATGTCCTCAGGCCCAAGCTTGGTATCACGCGCAGTGATTTCAAACTCTTCAATATGGATTGAGGTAAATACATCGTCACGCACCAAACGCTCCGAGATCAGGATGGAATCCTCAAAGTTATAGCCGTTCCAAGGCATGAAAGCGGCCAGCACGTTTTGCCCAAGTGCCAACTCACCCAAGCTGGTGCTTGGACCATCGGCAATCACGTCACCTTCTTTAATCTTGTCACCCACTTTTACAATCGGGCGCTGATTAATGCAGGTATTCTGGTTAGAACGCTGGAACTTAGACAGGCTGTAAATCTTCACGCCAGATGCGCTTTTGGATTTGCCTGTGTTTTGTACCACGATACGGCGGGCATCCACTTCTTTCACCACACCATCGGCTTCGGCTACCACGGCTGCGCGGGAGTCTTTCGCCACCACGCTTTCCATGCCTGTGCCTACAAGCGGTGCTTCTGTACGTACCAATGGCACAGCCTGGCGCATCATGTTCGAGCCCATAAGTGCGCGGTTCGCATCATCATTTTCCAAGAATGGAATCAGGGCAGAGGCCACAGATACCAGCTGCTGTGGTGATACATCTGCATATTGCACGTCAGACGCTTTGGCCATCAGCAGTTCACCGGCTTGGCGACAGGCTACCAAATCAGCCACAAGCTTGCCTTTGCCGTCCACTTCTGCATCGTTCTGCGCAATGATGAATTTGCCTTCATCAATCGCAGATACATATTCTACCGTGTCAGTCACCACACCGTTTTCTACCTTGCGGTATGGCGTTTCAATGAAACCATATTGGTTCACACGCGCATAGCTCGCGAGGCTGTTGATCAGACCAATATTCGGGCCTTCAGGCGTCTCAATAGGGCAGATACGGCCATAGTGCGTTTGGTGTACGTCACGCACTTCAAAACCGGCACGCTCACGCGTTAGACCACCTGGGCCAAGCGCAGACAGGCGACGCTTATGCGTTACTTCTGAAAGCGGGTTGGTTTGGTCCATAAATTGTGACAGCTGAGACGAGCCAAAGAACTCTTTCATTACTGCCATCAATGGTTTAGCATTGATCATGTCTTGCGGCATTACCGTGTCTACTTCCACGCTGGCCACACGCTCAAGAATAGAGCGCTCCACGCGCAGCAGACCAATGCGGAACTGGTTTTCTGCCAATTCACCCACAGAGCGCACACGACGATTGCCCAAATGGTCAATATCGTCAATTTCACCCTTGCCGTCTTTGATATTAATAATGGTGTGGATCACACCCAAAATATCGTCACGCGTTAAGGTGCCAAGCTCTTCATTGCCTTCTAAGCCCAAACGGCTGTTTAGCTTCATACGACCCACATCAGAAAGGTCATATTTAGCATCGCTGAAGAACAGATTATTGAAAATAGCTTCGGCCGCTTCCACTGTTGGTGGTTCACCTGGACGCATTACTTTGTAAATATCAATCAGTGCATCTTCTTGGCTGCGGTTTTTATCCACCGCAAGCGCGTTTAGAATATAAGGCTCCGCACCCGTGTTTAAGTGGATCACCTGCAATGTTTTGGCACCAGACTCTTGCAAATATTCAAGCACAGCAGGGGTAACAGGCGTGCCTGCTGCTGCAATTACTTCACCGGTATCTTTGTTGGTGATGTCTTCCGCCACATATTGCTTCTGTACATCTTCTTCGCTTAGAAGCACTTCTTTCAAGCCTTCTTCCGCCAGTTTTTTGGCCTTACGTGGCGTGATTTTATTACCAGCTTCCACGATCACCTTGCCTTTGCTGTCTATCAAATCACTGCTTAAGGTAATGCCGCCCACAAAGGCTTCAGCATCAAAGGTTTTTGCCCAGCCTTGAGTCTTCTTGCTCAGTTTCTCGGTGCTGTAGAACGTATCGATAATGTCGTTCACGCTCAAGCCAAGTGCTTGCAATAATGTGGTCACATGTTGCTTACGCTTACGGTCGATACGGAAGTTCAGGATCTCTTTATGGTCAAATTCAAAATCCAACCAAGAGCCACGGTAAGGAATAACGCGGGCAGAGAAAAGTAGCTTACCAGAGCTGTGGGTTTTACCACGGTCATGGTCAAAGAATACGCCAGGTGAGCGGTGCATTTGTGATACAATCACGCGCTCTGTACCGTTCACAATGAAGGTACCTTTGTCGGTCATCAAAGAGATTTCGCCGAAATACACTTCTTGCTCTTTAATGCTTTGGATTTCGCGGGTGCCGGCTTCTTCATCCACATCCCATGCAATCAGACGCAACGTTACGCGCAACGGCGCACCATAGCTCAAATCACGCTGGATACATTCTTCCACATCATATTTAGGTGCATCAAATGCGTGGGATACATATTCAATGGTGGCTGTGCCTGCATGGTCTTCCACTGGAAATACAGTGCGGAACACATTGGCCAGACCGCTTTGCTCGCGCTCTTCATCACTGGCATGGATATTCAAAAATGTGTCGTAAGATTGCTTTTGAATCTCAATAAGGTTGGGTAGCATTGCCACGGAACCTGCGGTGCCAAAACTATTGCGGATGCGTTTACGCGACGTAAAACTATGAGCCATAAATATCTGCCTTTATTTGCTTTTAAGCTATTCCTACAAGCGTGCTTTTTGCTGCGATGCTTAGCTCTTAAAATCTAAGACATTTATGGTGCAGCAAACACACGCTCTATGTAAATGGGTGCGAGTTTTGTGTGGTTATGCACAAAAAACGCAGAAAGGGGCGTGCGCCATAGTAAAGCGCACACCCCCAAATATCATAACGTAGTAACGTTATTTAAGTTCTACAGATGCGCCTGCAGCTTCAAGCGCTTCTTTAAACTTGTCTGCATCTTCTTTAGATACACCTTCTTTCAATGTTTTAGGTGCACCTTCAACGATGTCTTTTGCTTCTTTCAGACCAAGACCAGTGATACCACGTACTTCTTTAATTACGTTGATCTTCTTGTCGCCTGCTGCAGTCAATACTACATCAAACTCCGTCTTTTCTTCTGCAGCGCCTGCATCATTTGCAGCACCACCAGCAGCAGCAACTGCTACAGGTGCAGCGGCAGAAACGCCCCACGTGTCTTCTAACAATTTTGAAAGCTCAGCAGCTTCCATTACTGTTAACGCTGAAAGTTCCTCAACGATTTTTTCTAGATTAGCAGCCATGATTAGTTCCCCTTTCTTAAACTTATTTAACTACAATTAAGACGTACTGCCATATGCGCCACACACACGGGCCACTTGGCCTGCAGGTGCTTGCAATACAGATGCAAGCTTGCCTGCACCCGCTGTTAGTAGTCCTACAATCTTTGCACGAGATTCATCCAGCCCTGGCGTGTTAGCCAATTGGGCTACACCGGATGCATCCAGCACTTTTCCATCAATTACCCCAGCGATAATTGAAATTTTTTCATTCTCTTTGGCAAAATCACTCACCACTTTGGCGGCAGCCACTGCATCTTCAGAAGCAGCTACAGCTGTTTGCCCTACAAAATGATCAATCAGCCCAGCACAATCTGTGTCATTCGCCGCAATTTTTGCCAGTGTGTTCTTTGTCACGCGGATACGAGCGCCAGACTCACGGGCTTTGTTGCGCAATGCACCAGACTCATCCACTGTTAGGCCAGAATGTTGAAATACCACTACAGTGCTAGACTCTGAAAACATGTTTTTCATGTCATCAACTGCTTGGATCTTTTTTGCCTTATCTACCATGATACTCTTCCTTCTATCGTTTCCGATATTATTCTGCTGTTGCTACATCCACTTTCACGCCCACGCCCATTGTAGAGGTGAGGGTGATTGCTTCCAAATAAGTGCCTTTTACACCGCTTGGCTTGGCTTTACGTAATGCTTCAATCAGCGTTTTAATATTCTCTTCTAGCTTAGCAGCAGAGAAGCTAGCCTTGCCCACGCTTGCATGCACAATACCTTTTTTCTCAGCTTTAAACTGTACCTGACCCGCCTTGGCTTCGGTTACTGCCTTTGTTACATCAGGCGTCACTGTGCCAAGTTTTGGGTTAGGCATAAGGCCTTTCGGACCTAGTACTTTTGCTACTTTACCCACCATTGCCATCATATCTGGTGTGGCAACCACGCGGTCGAAATTAATATTTCCGCCTTGAATTTCTTCCACCAAATCATCCGCGCCCACAATATCTGCGCCCGCATCTTTGGCTTCTTTGGCTTTATCATCTTGTGCAAACACAGCCACGCGCACTGTTTTACCCGTGCCGTTAGGCAGGGTTACTGCACCACGCACATTTTGATCAGACTGGCGTGGGTCAATACCCAACTGAATAGCCACATCAATAGACTCATCAAAGCCTGCTTTGGCGTTTTTCTGCACGCGCTCTACTGCATCTTTCAAGCTATATGTTGCGTTTACGTCCCAGCCCTCATACGCTTGGTTCAAGCGCTTGCTGAGGTTAGGGAATGCTTTTTTTGCTGCTGCTGCCATAATAGTTACCTTGTCATTACCTTTATGAGGCTAAATTAGTCTTCCAATACATCAATACCCATAGATACCGCCGTGCCAGCCACCATCTGCATGGCTGCTTCGATATCATGTGCATTCAAATCTGGCATTTTTGCTTCCGCAATTTCACGGATCTGCTGCTGGTTGATTTTTGCTACCACAGAAGAACCAGGCGCCTGAGAGCCCTTCTTCAATTTTAGCTTTTGCATAATCATGTAAGACATTGGCGCAAGCTTAGTGATAAAGTCAAAAGAGCGGTCTTTATACACGCTGATTACCACAGGAATAGGACCCTGTAGTTGCTTGGTTTTATCATTAAACGCGTTGCAGAATTCCATTATGTTCAAACCAGCCTGACCAAGTGCAGGGCCAACCGGAGGAGAAGGATTTGCCTTACCCGCTTGAATCTGCAGTTTAATCTGCGTTTCTACTTCTTTTTTCTTTGCTGCCATAATGCTGCTTCCTTAATTCTTTTCTACTTGTGAGAAACTCAAATCTACAGGTGTTGCACGCCCGAAGATGGAGATTTCCACTTTTAATTTGTCGCTTGCATCATCCACTTCCACCACGCTACCCACGAAGGTGTTAAACGGACCGTCAATCACTTTTACCTCATCACCCACAGCATAGGTAACCGCGTTTTTCGGAGATTCCACGCCGTCTTCTATCTGCTTGATGATTGCATCTACCTCTGCTTGGCTCACCGGCATGGGCTTGTTGCCTCCGCCGCCAAGGAAACCCGAAATGCGCGGTGTATTTTTCACCAGCTGCCAGGTCTCTTCATTCATTTCCATCTTGGCCAAAATATAACCAGGGAAGAATTTGCGCTCTACATTCACACGCTTGCCTTTTTTCAGCTCTACCACATTTTCAGTAGGCACCACCAACTCTTCAAACTTGGCTTCCAAGTCTTTTTGGCCGGCACGCTTGCGGATCTCTTGAGCTGCTTTTTGCTCAAAGCCCGAATGCGCATGAATGATGTACCAACGATGTCCCATCGTTACTTACTTCCTTAATTATAAGCCTAACAGCAGGCTGATGAGGTTGGATACTCCCCAGTCTACTACAAAGAAAAATAAGGCCGCTACCAAGACCATAATCAACACCATGATAAGTGCAGAGCTGGTATCTTTGCGTGATGGCCACACCACCCGTGAGGCTTCTTGCCTTACTTCACGAATAAATTGTGCTGGTTTTGCCATCGTTCCTATTCTTTCTGTTGCCCTTTTTGGCAGGAGCGGAGGGGATCGAACCCACAACCTTCGGTTTTGGAGACCGATGCTCTACCAATTGAGCTACACTCCTACTTCCCAAAAGGGTGAGCGCTTCTAACCCAGAAGAACTCCAACCGCAATTAAAATTTTAGAGAGGCCATAATATGCTATATCATGACCTCTCTTTTGCAGGCTTTTGACCTACTCGATAATTTTACCTACTACACCGGCGCCCACAGTTCTTCCGCCTTCGC
>JAHDHN010000016.1 GCA_020631295.1 Rickettsiales bacterium | reverse complement strand
GAAATCAGAGGTATGGCTTTAGTGCAAATACAACAGCAGTAATAAAACGTGATACAGCACAAACAGAAGCACATGTTAATAAAAATAATAGTAAGGTAAAAAATATCCGCAAAGAAAAAGTGAAGGAATTATTAGAAATACTGCTCCCCGAGCCTCAGAAGCCATCAGTAGAAATTGATGTAACGACATATTTTAAAGACAAAGAAGCTACTGTGGATGATTTTTCTAAAGAAGCAAAAGAAAAAATTGGCGCCTTTGTAAAGCAAAAGAAGGCTTATAATAAGGAAAAAAAAGTACTTAAAAATATTGTAAACGAACTGCTAAATATAACTCTAGAAGACCTAGCGAATATTCCTGAGACGGTGAATGGCTTCTCAGATATGGCATCCTACCAACTTAATATTAAAGGAAATCAGCGCTCTATTGATGACACACTCATTGGCGGCCTCACGTTAGGCTGCTTACTTATCGAAGACAGCATAATAGAGATGCCAACAGTAATGGAAATAAGGAGTGCAGCAGAAGAAAATAATGAGCAAGTATTCCGCAGGTAAACCTGCAGCTCTTCACTTCCTTCCTGCAACTTGCTACTCTTTTCTACATATGCATGAGTCTTTAGCAAAATATAGCTGTCATTAAGGCTATATCTGCTACTCTTCAGCTTCCTCACCAGGCACCGCTTCTGTTACTTCACCCGTTTCAGCATCTACCTGCTCTGCGTTGGCTTCTTCTGCAGCGTCCAGCGCATCGCCGTCTTCCTCTTCGCCCTGCTCGATTTTGGCAACAGAGACCACATGCTCGTCGCCGTCCACGTTGAATAAGGTAACACCTTGCGTACTGCGGCCAGCCACGCGTACCTGGTCCACACTGGTGCGAATGAGCTTACCCTTATTGGTAATCAGCATGATTTGGTCCGTGTCTGTCACTGGGAAGCTGGCCACCACATTACCGTTGCGCTCGGACGTGATGATATTCACCACGCCTTTACCACCACGGTTGGTGGTACGATATTCATAGGCCGAGGAACGCTTACCATAGCCATTCTCTGTCACCGTTAGAATAAATTCTTCGGCTTCTGCCCAGGCTTTGGCCGTGTCGGCAGGTACTTCCGCTTCTGCTGCCGCTATAATCGCAGCTGCATCCGCGCCCTCTTCCACTGCCAAGCGTTTGCGCTCTTCAGACGGAATTTTTAGATATTGCTGACGTGTTTCTACATCCGCCTCAGCACCTTCTAGAATCGTCATGGAAATAATGCGGTCGCCCTCTTCCAAGGCCATGCCGCGCACACCAGTGGAATTACGCCCTTTAAACACACGCACCGCGTCCACCGGGCAACGCACCGCCTTGCCGTAATTCGAGGCAAGCAGCACATGCTGGCTTTCATCACATACAGACACACCAATCAGCTGCTCTTCGCCTTCCAGCTTCATGGCAATCTTGCCGTTTGCACGCACCGATTGGAAATCCGCCAGTGAGTTACGACGAATACCACCGCTGGAGGTAGCAAACATAATATGCAGATTTTCCCACGCATCCTCATCCTCTGGCAGCGGCATAATCACATTCACGGTTTCGCCTTCTTCCAGCGGGAAGATATTCATCAGCGAGCGACCTCGCGCCTGCGGAGAGCCCAGCGGCAGCTTATAGGTCTTCAGCTTATAGGCCTTACCTTTAGTGGTGAAGAACAGCATCGGCGTGTGGGTATTGGCCACAAACAGCTCTGTGGTGATGTCCTCCTCATGCATATTCATACCGCTGCGGCCCTTGCCGCCACGGCGCTGCGCACGATAGGTTGCCAGCGGCACACGCTTGATATAGCCGCCCATGGTCACCGTCACCACCATGTCTTCTTTTTGAATCAGATCTTCAATATCGTCTTCAAATTCGCTCATTTCAATCACACTGCGGCGTGGTGTAGCAAATTGCTCTTTTACGTCCACCAGCTCGGCACGCATCACCGCTTGCAGCTCTTCTTTTGACGATAAAATCTCTAAGAAACGCAAGATCTCACCACGCAAGCCTTCCAGCTCTTCATTGATCTTTTCTTGTTCCAAACCAGTCAGCTTGCTTAAGCGCATGTCCAAAATGGCTTTGGCCTGTGTTTCAGTGAACTTACAACGGCCGTCGATCACTTTATTATATTTATCATCCACCAGCTCAATCAGCGGACGTACCGTCTCAGCAGCCCAATCACGCTCCATCAATTGCTGCTTGGCCACTTGCGGATCGGGCGCAGAACGAATCAGCGCAATTACCTCGTCAATATTCGCCACTGCCAGCGACAAACCGACCAACACATGGGCACGGTCCCGCGCTTTGTTCAGGCGGAAATGGGTACGCTTGGTGATCACTTCCGCACGGAATTCTAGGAAGCTTTCCAGCATCTCACGCAGATTCATCAGTCTAGGGCGGCCATGATCCAAAGCCAGCATGTTCGCTGGGAAGCTGGTTTGCAACGGCGTGTATTTATAAAGCTGGCTGAGCACCACTGTACCCATCGCATCACGCTTCAGCTCAATCACCACCCGTACACCGGATTTATCCGACTCATCGCGCAGCTCAGAAATGCCTTCAATGCGCTTATCACGCACCAGCTCAGCAATTTTCTCAATCATCGAAGCCTTGTTTACCTGATACGGAATTTCGGTAACAATAATCGCCTCTTTATTGCCATGCTCTACAATCTCTGCCTTACCGCGCATAATGATACTACCACGGCCAGTAGACAGCGCAGAAATGGACCCGTTACGACCCAAAATAATACCACCTGTAGGAAAATCCGGCCCAGGAATCAGCTCAATCAGCCGCTCTAGGCTTGTTTCTGGCTCATCGATCAATGCCGTGCAGCCGTCAATCAACTCACCTAAATTATGGGGCGGAATATTGGTGGCCATACCCACTGCAATACCGCCAGCACCATTGACCAGAATATTTGGGAATTGCGCAGGCAGCACCTGTGGCTCTTTTTCTGAGCCATCATAATTATCCTGCCAGTCCACCGTTTGCTCATCAATCGATTCCACCAGCGCATGCGCGGCCTTGGCCATGCGTGATTCAGTATAACGCATTGCAGCAGGCGAATCACCATCCATAGAACCAAAGTTACCTTGCCCGTCTACCAACGGCAAACGTAGCGAGAAATCCTGCGCCATGCGCACCAACGCGTCGTAAATGGCAGAGTCCCCATGCGGGTGGTATTTACCCATCACATCACCCACAATACGCGCCGATTTACGATATGGGCGGTTGGCATAGCAGCTGGATTCATTCATCGCATAGACAATGCGGCGATGCACAGGCTTTAGGCCATCACGCACATCGGGAATAGCGCGCGATACGATCACGCTCATTGCGTAATCCAAATACGCTTCCTGCATTTCTTTTTCGATTGCAACCGGTTGAATAGACTGCCCAGTAACTGATGTATTCATGCCCAAAATTTCCTCACAAAATCCACTTTAGAATGCATACAAAAAGCAGAAGGCAGACTCAAGAGAAAACAAAGAAAATACTACTATTTTTGTCGGACTGCTGTTTCTGAGCCAGCCATGACTGGCAAACGATACACTTCACTAGCAAGTCGTAAATCTTCAAGCCCCGATTCTGCACCATCAATATCCAAACCGGCAATTGCTGCCCCAGGCTTTGATATTTCTCTTTCTTTTGACTCAGGTGGTACAGAAAAAAACTGATCTTCAATAATAACAGATTCAAAATATAGCCCAGGATTATCTTTTTCTATTTTCTTTAATAAGGCTGGGTATTTGCCATTCTTAGCTTGCTCTAACATTTTATGTGGCTCACTCTCTGGGGAATCAATAATAATGTTATACACTTCATTATCATAGCGAATAGATAGTGACGTATCCCACCCCTTTTTTGAAAGCGCAATAATGGCTCCACCACTTGGCTTATTGAGCGTCAACTTGTGCTTTTCTAAATCAAATCCTTTAATGGATACGTCATACACGTTTTCTTTACCTTGCTTATATTCAACACTAGACATTACAATCTCTGCAGGCAATCCATTACTCACCACCTCATACGAATCGCTAGCTGGATTAAGATATATCGTGTTACCTAGCTTATTTTCTAAGTAAATAGAGGTTATTTGCTTATCAAAGGAAAAGTTTGGCCTCACATAATACTCCACATATCGATATTGTTTGTCGTTAAGGTGTCCAGCTTCATAATCACCATATTGCTGCAAAAATAAATATGACTGCCCCTCTCGAAGAGGGCCGCATTCTAAATGAAAAGCACTGACAATAAGAGAATGGTTTCCTACAAAAAGTGAATCTATATCAGAGGCTGAAGTAAGCTCTACATCTATTTGAACATCCACCGTTTCTGAAGCGCCCAAAGACAGCACCGTTTCTCTTCTTCCTTTTTTATCCATAACTTGCCTAGCGCTCACATAAGTTACACCTGTTTTGCTGTGCAGAGCCAATGGACGCTTAAGTTCAGCAGAAGGAGGCCACCCCATCTCTGCAAAATTTTCTTCTATTTGCACATATTGACGCATATCAACCGTTGTATCTTCCTCTATATTATCCAACACAATACCAATAGGCGAACTCTCATTTTTCTTATCTATACCTTCCGCTGAAAACTGCACACGGGAAAGTACTTGCGGGCCTTCACCCAAATAGACATATTTTCCGGCTATCTTTCTTTTACTTTCTTTGTTAGCAAAAGAAACGGTACCATAAAATCCTTTGTCTTTGCTTTGTTGCAACACAATATGTGGGTAGAGCGTAACACTCTCTCCATCATCAGTGTAAAATAAAATAGGCTTATCCCCTCTATTTGCTAACTCCAGTGTATCGGGAGATTGACAATGCACGACATAACGCTTTTCACCTCCGCACCAGCCCGCTGCATCTATAATCTTCTTTTTAATTGAACGTTTACCCCTAACATCTGTGCCTTGCACTGTAAGAGAGGAAATTGGCTGTTTTTCTGCATTATAAAATGTAACAATTGTATGGCCAGAATCCTGGTGCACACGGTATTTATCTGTTTCTTTTGGCGCTTGTATATAACAACACGATACCATATCCTCTTTCTTCAGCGTTGTATTCTCATTACAGCAGAGTATCGTTGGTATAGTATCAGTCATAATCGCACCTTATACGCATTTTGATTGTTAATTTAGTTAATATTTTATGAAAAGTAAAGAAAATAATATCTGGCTGCCCTATACGCAAATGAAGCATGCGCCTGAATTGCAGCATGTAGTGGGCGCTAAAGGCATGCACTTGCAATTGCGAGATGGGCGCGAGCTGCTTGACGGTATTGCCAGCTGGTGGAGCGTGTGCCATGGCTATCAGCATCCGCAGATTGTGGAGGCCATGCAGCAGCAGCTTGGCACCCTTGCTCATGTGATGTTTGCAGGCGTACAGCACGACCCAGCAGATCAACTGGCAGAGAATCTGGTGCGCATCACACCAGAGGGTCTAAACAAAGTGTTTTTCAGTGATTCTGGCTCAACGGCCGTGGAAGTGGCCATGAAAATAGCACTGCAATTTTGGAGCAATCAAGAACAGAAGCAAAAAAGCAAGTTCATTGCCTTTTCCCACAGCTATCATGGCGATACCATGGGCGCAATGAGCGTGAGCGACCCGGATAAAGGCATGCACAGCCCCTATCACCACGCTATTCCCAAGCAATATTGCCTGCAGATTCCCAATGATGAATATTCGCTGGCAGAATGCGAGTATCTAGTAGAACAAATTGCCGATACGGCCGCGGCGATGATCATTGAACCCTTGATGCAAGGCGCCGGCGGATTGCGTTTCTATAGTGCCGATATTTTGGCGGCACTGCATAAGATTGCTAAGAAGCATGATATTCTGTTCATTGCCGATGAGGTCGCCACCGGCTTTGGCCGATTAGGCTATATGTTTGCATGTGAGGAGGCTGGCATCACGCCCGATATTATGTGTTTGGGCAAAGCACTCACCGCTGGCATGGTGCCGCTGGCAGCCACCATGGCAACAAGTGACGTATTTAACGCCTTCCTCTCAGACTCCTTAGAACACGCGCTGATGCACGGCCCTACCTTCATGGCCAATCCGCTGGCCTGCGCGGTGGCCAATGCTTCGATCGCTGTGTTTGATACAGAGCCACGGCTGCAGCAAGTGGCAGAAATAGAAGAAATATTACGCACCCAACTGGCTACGTATGCAGATCATCCCAAGGTAAAACAGGTGCGCTGCAAGGGTGCGGTTGGCGTAGTAGAATTGCAGGAATGCAGCTGGGAGCAAATACTCAAGATGCGCGAGATGGCTGTGGCACAAGGCGTGTGGCTCCGCCCCTTCGGTAAGGTAATTTACATCACCCCGCCCTTCATCGCCACGGAAGAGGACCTAACGATATTATGCAACGCAATTGGAGCGTTGTTGGAGTGTTAGAATAAGATCGCTTAGCAATTCATAAAATCCATTGTTCCCTGTGGTTTACTGCGTCCTGCGTAGCTCGCAGAGCGTAGCGGGAGCCACAGGGTCAAATACTGATGCAGCATAACTGTTAGATTTGATCCTGCGATCAAGTCGCAGGAAACAGGGTTGTGAATTGTTAAGTGGAATTGGTATACGAGTCATTCTGCCGTGTCTGCTATAGCTTTAGCGACGGCGGGCAGGCAAGCCGCGGTATGATGTAAGATAAGTATTTGTATCGTTAATTGTGCAGATTACTATACAATGTCATCTTGCCGTGTCCGCCATAGCCTCGGCGACGGCGGAAGGCGAAGCCGAAAGATCTCGTGCCACTGTAGCTAAATCTGGTTCTGAAGTAGAGTATGCCCTTATAGTGAGTGCCTCTAGAGTGGGGCATACGTAGCTTCTGTACACGCCTCATCATCGTGGCATGAGATTTCTTACGCCATCCTCCTGCGCTAAAGCTTCGGACGACAGGAGGCTTCGGAGGGCAGGCCGTTCGAAATGACAATGATACGCCTCAAGATGACAATGTAAGCATGCTTCACGTGAAACAATAGCAGCCTTATCTACAGCCCTTCCCCATAACTACGCGCGGCGCTTAAGAATGCCTCTAATATTTTAGTATCCGCAGGAGATACCTCATATTCCGGGTGCCACTGCACACCTAAGCAAAAGCGGTGCGAAACATGCTCAATGCCTTCAATCACACCGTCCGGTGCGTGGCAATTTACCTGCAAATGCTCGCCTGGTTCTTTCACTGCTTGATGGTGCGATGTATTGACCATCATTTGCTCCGCGCCCACAATCTTGTGCAACAGCGTGCCTGGCACAATCTGCACCGGGTGCGTGGGTACATCAAACTTCTCCGATTGCTCATGCTCCAAGCAATCTTCTACGCTGTCTGGAATATGCTGGACCAAGCTGCCGCCTTGCAGCACATTCATTAGCTGCTCTCCGCCACATACGCCTAAAATCGGCATGTCTTTTTCCATGGCTGCCTTGGCAATGGCACTCTCAAATGCAGTGCGACGTTGCTTCATTTGCACCGTTTCATGCACCTCATCGTCCCCATATAATGCCGGATCCACATCAAATGCACCGCCGGCAATCACCACGCCATCCAGCATTTCCATAATCGCATCCACCTGCTCTAGCTGATAGGGCAGCGCCAGCACAATTGCACCTTTGGCAATCAGCGACTGATAATAATTCTCCCGCAATATATAATAGGGAAATTTGGAATATTCCCCATTTGGCTCACGGTCCAACGGAATGCCAATTACAGGCATGTGTGTAGTTTTACTCATAGCTGCTACCATAATGCTCTTTCACGTAAAAGACAAATGCCATTGCCATTTTTTCATGGCTGCCTATAGAATGAGTCTCATGGGCGAAGCAACACAGACAAATTTATTTTCATCGGCAGAGATACAAGCGGCAACGCCGATGATGCAGCAATATATGAGTATTAAACAGCAGCACATAGATGCGCTACTTTTTTACCGTATGGGTGATTTTTACGAGCTGTTTTTTGAGGATGCTGTTGTTGCAGCCAAAGCGCTGGATATTGCCCTGACGCATCGCGGGAAACATCTGGAACAAGAAATTCCTATGTGTGGTGTGCCGCATCATGCCTATGAGAGCTATTTGCATAAGCTGATTTTAAGCGGGCATACTGTGGCTATTTGTGAGCAAACTGAAACACCGGCAGAGGCCAAAAAGCGTGGCTATAAGGCGGTGGTAAAGCGCGAGGTGGTGCGCATTATCACGCCAGGTACGGTCACAGAAGATGCGCTGCTGCAGCAAGATTCTGCCAATTATTTGCTCAGTATGCATAGCGGCCCTAAAGACATTGCGCTTGCCTGGGCAGATATTTCTACCGGAGAATTATGGTGCAGCTCTGTGCCGCATGCCGCCCTGGCAATGGAGCTGGAACGCTTGCGCCCAAAGGAAATTCTGGCCGTGAGTGGTGCGCGTGAGCACAGCCTGTTTCAAGAGGCCCTGCAACCGCTAAGCAAGCGTGTGCGGGAGGAAGTCTCCAGCCAATTTAACAGTAAAAAAGGCATGCGCGCATTAGAAGACTGGTTTGAGGTGAAGGATGCCAGCAGCCTGGGCCAGTTTAGTAACACAGAATATGGCGCCTTTGCTGCGCTGCTGAGTTATATTGAACGCACGCAAATTCATGCCATGCCGTTTTTAAAGCAGCCTAAGCGCTTTGAAAACTCCCACCGGCTGCATATTGATGCTGCCACACGCCAGCATTTGGAACTGAACCGCAGTGTGAACAACGAATATCGCGGAAGCGTGCTGCATGCCATTAACCACACCGTAAGCGCGGCCGGCAGCCGCTTGCTTTCTCACCGGCTTAATGCGCCCTTATGCGACAAAACAGCCATTGATGCGCGGCTCGATGAAATTGCCTTTTTCCAAACGCAGCCAGAGCTTTCTACCAAACTCACGCAGCTGTTGCAGCTCTTGCCGGATATTGAGCGTTGCCTATCTCGCTTGAGTGTAGGGCGTGGCAGCCCGCAAGATGCTGCCAATATTCGCTTGAGCCTGGTGGTGGCACGACAAGTAGCAGAATTATTTCAGTTTGGCGCGGCGAATGATAATCTGAGCCACCTGCCGCATAATCTGCAGCAACAATTGCAGCATGTAGTACAATTTGATGATCTGTTGGAGCATTTGCAGCGCAGCCTGGTGGATATGCCGCCTATGTTGCTGCGTGAGGGCGGCGTGATTCGGGATGGCTTCCACCCAAAGCTGGATGAATATCGCTCCCTTTCTGCTGAGGCTACGGCGCATAAAGAAGCGCTGCGAGTGGAATATGCCACACTCACAGGCGTGGAGAAGCTGAAGATTAAAGACAATAACGTGATTGGCTTATTTATTGAGGTCACGCAGAATCATGCAGATGCGTTGATGCAACATCCGGATTTTATCCACCGCCAAACCATGGCCAGCGGCGTGCGTTTCACCACAGAGCGTTTGCGTGAGCTGGAAAGCAAATTGGTGCATGCAAAGGCCTATGCGTTGGAGCTGGAGATACAGCTCTTTAGTGCAACCAGTGCCGAGATTCTAAATCAATCTGAACGGCTAAGCTTGCTGGCCAGCAGCCTGGCAGAGATGGATGTGGCGCTGAGCGGTGCAATGCTTGCCACTACCTATAACTATGCGCGCCCCACCCTTACTACAGAACGGGATTTATCCATCCATAAAGGCCGTCACCCTACAGTGGAGCGCCTGTCTGATGCGCATTTTACGCCCAATGATTTGCAGCTGAGTGATACTGTGCGCCTATGGCTGATGACCGGCCCGAATATGGCCGGTAAAAGTACCTTCTTGCGCCAAAATGCGGTGATTATCATTCTGGCGCAAATGGGCAGTTTTGTGCCGGCAGAACAGGCCACCATTGGGCTTGCGGATAAAATATTCAGCCGTGTGGGCGCATCGGACAATCTCTCCAAAGGCCAATCCACCTTTATGGTGGAGATGGTGGAAACGGCGCGTATTTTGCGCCATGCCACAGCACAATCCTTTGTTATATTAGATGAAATTGGGCGCGGCACTGCTACTTACGATGGCATGTCTATCGCCTGGGCAGTGCTAGAGCAATTGCATGAGCAAATTGGCTGCCGCGGCCTGTTTGCCACGCATTACCATGAAATGACCGCGCTGGAAGAGAGCCTAACACATCTGCAGAATTATCATATGCATGTGCAAGAATGGGACGGTGAGGTGGTGTTCTTGCATGAGGTCAAGCAAGGTGCTGCAGATAGGTCATACGGCATTCATGTGGCCAAGCTGGCTGGCTTGCCTGCTTCAGTGCTGGCCCGTGCCACACAAGTGTTGCAATCGCTGGAGGCAGAAAAGGACGAAAGCAGCCATGCAATTCCCGAAATGACAGAATTGCCACAAGTAGCCTCATTAAATGAAGCAACTTCTGCAGTTTTGGAACAGATGGGTGCTATAGACCCTAACCAGCTTTCACCGCGCGATGCGCTGGATGCCTTATTTGAGCTAAAAGAATTATACAATTTGTCTTCAACAAATCCTAAATAACGGATATTTCTGACTTTTTTTTAATTCACTGAAAAACAACAAAAATACAACCTACGGTTGTTTTTTGTTGACATAATGAATATTTATCTCTATGTAAAACACATGCATGTAGGCAAATACGTCTATACGCATACACTCAACCTTCTCCTGCACTAGATGATGCACGAGGCCGCATTCAAGCAATGCTGTGTGCCGTTGAGCCTGCCTGCTGATACAGGGTGTATCTGCAGCATGAATCACTCACAACAAAGGAACCTATACTTATGTTAGATTACGCAAATATCCTCACCCTGATTATTGAAGAAGTGGAAGCTGCGCGCTCCAAATGCGCTGCGTTGCTGCAGGATTTACCCCTCTCGATCGCTACAGAAGCAGCAGAAGCGATTGAAGGGTTTGAGGATATGCGAGACGATATTAGCTATATCCGCGATGAGAAGCTGATTGCACAAACATTGATGCAGGAAGAGCAAATAGACACAGGCTATTTTGACTATATGGAGCGTATCGACAATGCATAGATCCCCATATCATAACAGGCACCTTAGTCACAGCCGGCGCATTTTGCGCTGGCTGTGCTCCGAAGAAGCCCTCGCTGCCCTTTGCTTCTGCCTTTGTGTGCCAGTATTCTACCTGGTGCTCTGGAGCGCCTATTTTGTAGTGCAAGGTACCATCTAAACCACACAACCTAACTTGACCCCATCTCTCTTTCCCATTATCTGCTATTAACTTAATGAAGGTAGAATGCAGTAATGAGAGAGCTCCCGAAAAAATACGATCACAAAGAAACGGAAAAGCGCTGGCAGGGCCATTGGCTAGCAGCTGGCACCTATGCGTATGATGAGAGTGCCACACGTGCAGAAAGCTATGTGATTGATACGCCACCGCCCACCGTGTCGGGTATGTTGCATATGGGCCATATTTTTAGCTACACCCAGGCTGATTTTATCGCGCGTTACCAGCGTATGAAGGGCAAGCATGTATTCTACCCGATGGGCTTTGATGATAACGGTTTGCCGACAGAGCGTTTGGTGGAAAAGGTAAAGAAAGTCCGCGCTACAGATCTCAGCCGCGAGGAATTCATCACCCTCTGTGAAGGCGTGGCAGAAGAAGCACGTGCGGAGTTCCAAAATCTTTTTACCAGCACGGCATTGAGTGTGGATTGGCAGCAAGAATACCACACGATTTCAGAAGATTCACGCCGCCTGAGCCAGGCATCATTTATTGATTTGTTTAATAAAGACCGTGCCTATCGCAAATTGCAGCCCATGTTGTGGGATCCGGTAGATCAAACTGCCATTGCGCAGGCAGAGGTGGAAGATAAGGAATTTGATTCGCACATGAACCATGTGCAATTTACCACAGAATCTGGCGATGCGATTGAAATTGCCACCACCCGTCCGGAATTGCTACCGGCCTGTGTGGCAGTATTTTACCACCCGGAGGATGCGCGCTATCAGAGACTTGCCGGGCAGCAAGCTATCACCCCGCTTTTTGGTGTGACAGTGCCATTGCTGGCAGATGAAGCGGTGCAGATGGATAAAGGCACAGGCCTGGTAATGTGCTGTACTTACGGCGATGAAACAGACATCCATTGGTGGCAAACGCATGATCTGCCCACACGCTTGGTGCTGAATACATATGGCAAGCTGGATTATCTGGATGGCATGGGCGATAAGCACGCGCTTACCAGTGAAGCCTGGCCAAGCGTGCAGAAGGAAGCCGCGCTGCAAGAATTGCGGGAGCAGTTGCAAGGTAAAAAGGTAAAAGCCGCACGCGAGATTATACTGCAGCTATTGGATGAGGCTGGTGTGCTGCTAAAGCAGGATGCGATTACACATGCGGTAAAATGTGCAGAGCGCAGCGGTGCGCCATTGGAGATTTTGCCGACCCATCAATGGTTCATCAAGGTGCTGGATCAAAAAGAACAGCTCAAGGAAAAGGCGGCGGAGTGCAACTGGTATCCGCATTATATGAAGCTGCGCATTGACCAATGGATTGAGGGTTTGAGCTGGGATTGGTGTATTTCCCGCCAGCGTTATTTTGGCGTTCCGTTCCCGGTGTGGTATTCCACACGTGCGGGCGAAGAGGGTAAAATTTTACTGCCAGAGATTGATCAATTGCCTGTGAATCCGCTGGTAGAATTACCAAAAGGCTATACGCGTGACGAAGTGGAAGCCGAACAAGATGTGATGGACACTTGGGCCACCAGCTCTATTTCACCACAGCTTTCCAGCCATGGTATCTCCAGCGATATTTCATTTAATGACACGCGTCACAAACAACTCTTTCCGGCAGATTTGCGTCCGCAAGCCCATGAAATCATCCGTACTTGGGCGTTTTACACTATCACCAAAGCTCATTTACATGAGGACTCCATTCCGTGGAAAAATTTGATGATCAGCGGTTGGTGCTTGGCTAGCGATAAAACCAAAATGTCAAAATCCAAAGGCAATGTGGTTACGCCTGTGGCCTTGATTGAAGAAAAAGGCACCGACGCAGTACGCTTTTGGGCCAGTACCAGCAAGTTGGGCACGGATACGGCATTTTCGGAAGACGTACTAAAAATCGGTAAAAAGCTGGTGACCAAATTGTGGAACGCAGCCAAATTTGCCAGCTTGCACTTCACGCGCCTAGAAGGCGATATCAGCACCGCAGCAGAAGATGTGGCCGCAGGTTATATCGCGCATGGCACGGATTTATGGGTACTTTCCAAATTGCAGCAAACGATCACCAAAGCCACCGAAGCATTTGAAGTGTATGAATATGCAGATGCACGCGCCGCGGTGGAAGATTTCTTCTGGAATGATTTTTGTGATAATTATTTGGAGATCTGCAAGGCCCGCGCCTATGATGAAGCTGGCACAGACCCGAAAGGCAGTCAGAGCGCGATCCGCACGGTATATTATTGTTTAGAGGCGATCTTGCGCTTATTTGCGCCTTTCGTGCCGCATATTACCGAAGAGCTCTACAGCCATATTTTTGAAACAGAATATGCTGCATCCGGTTCCGTCCACGCGCGAGGCATGTGGCCAAACGCTGCTGCTTACCCGACAGACCAAGCTGCCCAGCAGGCAGGAGAGAATCTGGTGGCCGTGCTAGAGGCAGTGCGCAAGCGCAAGGCAGAGATGAATGTCTCCATTAAATGGCCAATCGATTCCTTAACGATTCCGGAATCGTTTCTAAATCAAGCGATGCAGAACGATTTAATTGCCGTAACAAACAGCAAATCATTGATTTGTAACAATAATGTAAAAAATGGTGAATATTCTTTATCTATAGACGATTCTGTGCTAATAGAGATTCGTTTAGCAGAGGAGAGTGATGCAGCCTGAGCTGCAACTCTGCAAAAGAAGTTAAGGATATGACACATGAAAATCACTGATGTGATGGATGCGATTGACGCACAGTCAAATGATGCTGCGGAAGACCAGGATGTAGTGAACGAACCTGGCTATATGGAATCTTCTTCCAGTATTATTCAAGAAGCCCTAAAAAATGGCTTTGATGTATTGCAGCTTGAAAATGGTGATATTGTTACCACCGGCACTAAAGTAATTGTGAATACCTATCGCTGGAACAAAGATCACAAAGAAATGCTGAGGATCGACACTGAGGAGTAGTAGGCTACGCCGTTACTTTTCCTCTTGAGACAACATAATTTCTTCTGGCAAACGCACAATAATATCTGCTTCATTGATGCTTACTATAGTATCTGCATCAAAAGAGAGCATCTCTTTACCATAGACCAAAATATCACCGGCACCAAAATTTTGTACCGCCTCTACAACACCCAACTGTTCACCTGCTTCATTCTTTAGCACCTTACCAATAAGCTCATGCGGGTAAAATGCATCTTCCTCTGGCGCAATGGCTGGCAATGCATCCGCATGGATAAAAAGCTCTGTGCCTATATGGTTCTTTGCCTCTTCAATAGAAAAAATACCTTCCATAGCTAGCACCAGCTGCTTTTTTTTCTGATGTTTTAAGGTAATGGAGGCAGAGCTTCCATCTTCATGATAGAAATCAGCCTCACGCAGAATAGAGATATCTTCTACAAAGACATTGGCACGCACATCACCTTTCAGGCCTTGCGTGGCAACAATGGTCAATACATGCAATAAATGAGGGTTGGGCGCAGTGTCCAAGAAAAACTACTCTGTAGATTCTTCCGCTTTTGCTTCTTCTGCAGGTGCTTCTTCCGCTTCAGCGGCTGGCTCTTCTGCTTTCTCAGCTTCTGCGGCTTCGGCAGCGGCAGCTTCCTCTGCAGCTTTGGCTTCTGCGGCTTCCGCCTCAGCAGCAGCCTTTGCTTCTTCTTCTGCCTTTTTGCGCGCTTCTTCTTCCGCCTTCTTCTTGGCTTCAATTTCTTCACGCTTCAGCTCAACCACATTATCATGGCGCTTGTTCAGCTTTTTCACAATGCTTACATCCTGGCCAATATTAGCCGAACGAAGGAAAGCAAGCACACGGCCCGTTGGCACAGCACCTTGTGCTAGCCAATGGTCAATACGGTCTGTTTTAAACGTCACACGCTCTGCATTATCTTTAGCAAGCATAGGGTTGTAGGTGCCTACTTTTTCAATGAAACGACCATCGCGTGGGTTGCGAGAATCAGCCACTACAATACGGTAATAAGGGCGCTTCTTGCTACCACCACGTGCTAAACGAATTTTTGTTGCCATAATAGTTTTCTCAATCAAATGTTGGTTAAGGAAAGCGCAGATACAGCCAATCTGCGGCACCGTCAAGCATAGTTTTGGTTAAATGATAACTTAGATAGCCTAATCACTATCTACACCCATAGTGATCCAGTGAAATACGCGTGTGATAATCAGCATACAAATACATAGCCCTAGCCCAATAGCAATCTGCTGCCATAATTCCAAATCTAAGAACCAAAACAAACAATCAAATACATTACCACCGCAAAAATCAAACATCAGCTATACTCCCTATAAATTTAAAATAGTATCAAGGCTCATTATCTAATATAGCACCAAATACAAATGCCCACAATCCTGCACCTAGCCCAAAGATAATAGAAATGATAAATATTTCGATCCATAACGGTGCCCAAAGAAACAGCTCCCACGCATCTGAAAGACTCTGAACTTGCGATGCATAATGCGTAAAATCCACTGCATCATTAATGACATTGGAGACCCATTCAAAGGCAGATTTTAATGGCAATAGATAAGAGAAATTCATATTAATCCTTTTTCTTCAATTTTTCCTTCATATCATTGTAATATAATGATTTTTTTGGAACATCACTGCGCACAGTACTGCCGGCTGCCACCAGACTTCCATCACCCACTTTCACCGGCGCTACCAAGCTTGAATTGCTGCCAATAAATGCGCCTTCGCCAATTTCTGTGGTGAACTTATTCACACCATCATAATTGCAAGTGATGGTGCCGGCACCAATATTAGCATCTGCCCCCACCACAGCATCACCCACATAGCTAAGGTGACTCACCTTAGCGCCCTCATGTAATGTGGCCTGTTTTATTTCTACAAAATTCCCCACTTTGGCGTTTTCGCCAATATTTGCACCTGGGCGCAAGCGCGCATAAGGCCCCACCACAGCACCTGCAGCAATTTCTGCGCCTTCAATATAAGAAAATGCGCGCACCACAGCACCTGCGTGCACCACAGCACCCGCACCAAACACCACATAAGGCTCAATCACCGCACCAGGCTCAATCACTGTGTCGGCCTGCATGTGCACCGTATCAGGTGCTATCATCTGCACACCAGCCTCCAGTGCCTTTGTTCGCATATCCGCCTGAAATAAGGCTTCTGCTTCTGCGCGCTCTGTTTGGCTGTTAATACCCAGCACTTCCGCATCGCTCGCCTCAATCACTTCTACAATATGGTTAGACTCACGCAGCAATTGCACCATATCGGTGAGGTAATATTCCCCCGCAGCATTCTGATTCCCCACTTTGGGTAAAAGCGCATGTAGTGCCTCAGCATCAAATGCCATCACACCACTGTTGCATAACCCAATTGCACGCTCTGCTTCCGTCGCATCCTTAAATTCTACAATACGGTGAAGTGCACCATTTTCTACCACCAAGCGGCCATATTTTGCCGGGTCATTAGGGCGAAAGCCTAGTACCACACCACCAGCACCGGCCAACACGGCGGCATGCATAGCCTGCATGGTTTTAGACGAAATAAACGGCGTATCGCCATAAGCCACCAGCACGGTACCTTTTTTAGGTAGCTCTGGCAATGCCTGCAGCACCGCATGCGCCGTGCCCAACCGCTCTTTTTGCACCACAGCAGCACAGTCCAAATGTGGCATTGCGGCCTCGTGCACGGCCTCCATACCCTCACCAATCACCACAATGGCATTGCTTGGGTTGCAGCTTGCACTGCTGCGCGCCACATGTGCCACCAGCGGCAAACCACCCACCTTGTGCAGCACTTTAGGCAAGGAGGAACGCATGCGCGTGCCCATACCTGCGGCCAATATCACCACAGAAAAGGCTTCTTTTTTATGTGCAGACTCTTTATGCATACAGATACTTATGGAAATGCTACACATGATAGTCAACTGGATAATGGCGCATAGCACAGAAATTGCTGCGGTAGTGCTGGCATTTTTTGGCCTCTGTATGCTGTTATTTTATAGTCGCCTAAAAACACGCTATGCGGTGCTGAAGGCACAATATGACACCACCCAAGCACAGCATGAATCTGCCAATGCAGAGCTTGTATCACTGCAAGAAAAATACACAGATATGCAGCTGAAAGCAGAGCTGCAAGCACAACAGCTAAGCCACACACAGCAACAGCGCCATACGGAAGAAAAAATGTTGGAAGACAGCATGAAAACCGCCGAACTTGCCATGCAAACCAAGGGCAAAGAGGTGCTGCAACAAGAGGCCAAGCAATTTACCCAGCATACCATGCAGGAATTTGAAAAACTCACCCAACGCGTGAGCCTGTTGCAAGAGCGTGTATTTGAAAATGACAACAGCGTTTCCACCCTATGGAAAGCGCTGGAGCAGCCTGGGCAGGTTGGGCAGCTCTCTGAAATTGGCTTGGAAAATGCACTGAAAGCGCATGGCCTGACCGCTGGGCAAGATTTTGTGATGCAATATAGCGCCGAAGGCAAACGCCCGGATGCGGTGGTGTTTTTGCCTAATAACCATGCGCTGGCGATTGATAGCAAGGCCAGCAAATTCTTCCTGGAATTGGCCGCTACGGATGACCCGGTGCAATCGGAAATTATCAAAGACAAATTACGCATGCGCATGCGTGAACATTTGCGTGCGTTATCTGAAAAAGCCTATCAGACTGTGATAGAAAAAATCTACAAGACTGAAACACAAGAGCAAAAGATGCTGCAACATAAGGTAGCGATGTTTATTCACCGCGAATCTCAGCTGGAATTACTGCATGAAATTGACCCTGGCTTTCGCCAAGAAGCAGCCAAACATAATATTATGGTAGTCGGCCCCACTGGGCTTGGTGTGCTGCTCAATTTTGCCAGCTACTCTCTGCAAATGGTGAAGCAAGATGCCAACCAGCAGCATATTATTGCCGAGATTACTAACCTGATGGACAGTGTGCGTGTTGTGCTGGAGCATACCAGCAAAGTGGGAGACAGCGTGCGCCGCACCAGTGATTTGTTCCAGAAGCTCAGCGCCAGTATTAACCGCACCATGCTGCCTAAAGCTAAAAAGATTGAAGCGCTAGGCATCCAGCTACCCAAAGGCAAGGCACTACCCACGCATATTAAAGAAAATGCAGGCAATGTGGTGGAGCTTGGCGTGTCTGCTGCAGAAGAGTGAATCTCCAAGGCCCGTGGTATCACTTAACTACACGCATGCGTGCGCAAACCTCGTTGGGTTTGCGAGCACTATAGTGTTTTATAATTTTATTGATGGAATCAATAAAATTGCCCCACTGGCTTCGCCGCGCAAAATCACTACGTAATTTTCATAGCATTCCCTCAATAAATTTCGAAAATGCTATATAGCAACCTGCATAATTAACGATAGAGCGTCATACCGCGACTTGATTGCGGTATCCAGAGCCACAAGAGAGATCTTACCGCATCGCCCCTGGCTGTGCCAGCCGAAGCTTTATGCGTAGGCTGGCCCCCGCAGGACTTGCCACGGGGTGACGTACTTTTTTATATGTCCTATTAATTATGCAGTTTACTATACATCCACGGTTTTGCGTTCGCGTTATAAATATTGCTCTGCCATATCTACACCTTCAGGGCTATCTACATGCAGCCATAGATCATTATACTCATACCCATATGCACGTAGAGGCGTGTTTTTACCAATATCAGCATAAACCTCTGAAAGTGAAAATACCTCACGCCCTTTGGCATAACGCTCCACAATCTTTGGCTTGATAATCTGCACACCGCCAAATACATGGGTAGGGTTATCTCGAGAAAGTGCACCACCCGCCTGCAATGAAAAATCACCTGTGCCATGATAACCATGCGCCTTTTCAAGCGGCACCATGGTCATTAACACATCCATTTCATCCGAATTCCACGCTGCTTGCAGCTGCTCCAGCAGTTTTCCCTGCCAAATCACATCACAATTAATGGTAAACAGCGCCTCTGGCATGCCCAATAGTGGCTGTGCATGAAGCAACCCACCTGCCGTATCCAGCAATGTCTCTTCATGGCATAGCAGCGCTTTTGGATAATTTTCCTGCATATAAGCTTCCAGGGAAACAGGTTTATAATGCGTATTAAGCACCACATGCTCTATAGCTGCGGCCTCCAATGCCTCCATACGATAGGCCAAAAGCGGCGTATTACACACAGGCACCATGGCTTTTGGCTGCTGGGCTGTGAGTTCACGCATACGCGTGCCCAAACCTGCACAAAACACCATCGCTGCTGATATCTTCTGTTTCATAGGTGGCTATGATTATAATAGTTTCTTTAAAAGATCAAAAAATACTAGACATAGATCTAAATAATATATACCTTAGGTTGTATATTTATATTGAATATTTTAGCTATCTAACTGCTTAATATGTATATATTAAACTAATTTACACTTTATAAGTGCATTTATTACACTTAGTAAAAAAAGAGGCAAATATACTATAAATAGAATGCACTAAATATAGATAGGAAGCAACATGCCAGCAAAAGACTATGAAAATAATATTCGACGCATTCGAATTGAGCGCGGCCTTACACAAGAGCAGCTTGCACAAGGGTGCAACACTTCCAAAGACCAAATTTCAAAACTGGAGCGTGGGCAACGCAATCTTACTCAACATTGGCTGATGGAGCTTTCCCATGCATTGCAGGTGGATGCGGCACAATTGCTGCCTTCTGCCACACAGGCAGTACATGTGGTAGGCTATATTGGTGCCGGTGCAGAAATTATCCCCTTTGATGACCATGCCATGGGCAGCGGCCTATATGAGGTTGAACCGCCTTCTGGCATTAACAGCCATGGCTTGGTGGCGGTGGAGGTACGCGGTGATTCCATGCTGCCTTTTATCAAAGAAGGCTGGCAGCTTTTCTACCGCAAAGAACATGAGGGTGTGCCTAGCCAATGTATTGGCCAGCTTTGCGTTATCAACGCAGAGGACGGGCGCATGTTAGTCAAAGAAGTACGCCATGGCAGCAAACCGCATCATTATGATTTACACAGCTATAATGCTGACCTAATGCCGGATATCCGCCTTATCTGGGCCGCCCCCATTATCGATATTCGCCCTAAGGTATATAGTTATTAGGCAATGTAGTCGTTTTTCCAACCATGTTTCCTGCGGCTTGTCCGCAGGATCAAATCTAACCGTTATTGACGTGGCTATGATTTAACGGACAGTTTTTTATAGGAGGTTTTTCTGTATGTCTGTTATGTTTTTAATCATAGGGAGTCCTATTTTATGTCTGTTAATTCACGGTATAAACAGCTGTCGTTGGAACTGACCAGCGGCACAGGAGAGGTGTATCATCATTAT
>JAHDHN010000015.1 GCA_020631295.1 Rickettsiales bacterium | reverse complement strand
AATACGCAGCGTAAATCTTGAATAAAAATCCCTCCAGTAAACTAGGGGCGGTTCAGGGCGCCTATTCACAATATCATTGGTAATGACGGGGTCGGAAGTTCAATTCTTCTCTGCGGCACCACCCGTCTTTGCTCTTTGAGTTTCCGCCGTCGCCTTTAGATATATAGATGGGCTTGTGGCAAGCTAAGTCGTTTGGTTGTTTAGGTCGTAATCGTGCTATAGCTATGTTTTTGTAGAGGGTGTCGTATATTATTTGGAATCTTCTTTTGTACGTGTAAATTTATGCTTAATCTCTGAAAAATGGAGTAATATAAAAAATGGTCCCGATAACAGAGTATTCAAGTGTATTGATAACATAGCGCACTATATTATCCGGCATTAATAAAGCAGGGTGAATTACCTGATTAGCTATTAAAAGTGTAAAAAGAAATATGCCAATAAGCAGTACGAATAGTGTATAAAGCGTCTTTCCGAATGGCTTAAAATGATACAGTAGAAAGAGTGATGCAATATATGCAATTAGCATTACGAATGCCATCACGACTAAAATAATAAACAGAAATTTAGGTATGTTTAATGCTGGTAGTGTGCCTGTTGTTGTTATTTCAACGGTAGTAGCAGGAATAAAGCCTGCAGGAAATTTTAGCAGCATTAAAATGCCACTTATTACTATTATAGTAACCTGCATAATTAATAGGACATATAAAAAAGTGCGTCACCCCGTGGCTTGACCACGGGGTCCAGGGCTATGCGGTATGATCTCTCTTGTGGCCCTGGATACCGCGATCAAGTCGCGGTATGACGCTGTATCGTTAATTATGCAACTTACTATAGTGTTTTGAAGCATTTCTCTAGTTCCACCCTCTTTACACCACCTCTTTTAGGATTTTCACAGTGTCTTCGCTGAAGATGCTGCCCGTATCTTCTTTAATGCGCTTCATGATTTCTCGTTTCGGCATTGCTTTGCGGTATGGACGAGGGCTGGACATCGCCACATAAGCATTGGCCAGAGACACAATTCTGGCAGAAGGCAAGATATCCGCCTCACTCAAGCCCAGCGGGCCTTTGCCGTCAGCCTGTTCTTTTAGCTGGCGCATGGTTTCATATACCGGCGCATCAAAATCAATATCCTGCACAATCTCTGCACTGGCAGCCAATGCTTCATCCACCACTTTCTTTTCTTTTATGGTAAGCTTGCCTTTCTTCGCAAGGATATCCATTGGGATGAGGGATTTACCCACATTCATCAAGGTGGCGGCATATTTAGTCGCCTTTTGTTCTTCTCTGTTTAATCCGGCTGCTTCTGCCATCTGAGAGGAGAGGGTGGCCACGCGCTTTGCATGATTGGCCGTGTAGCTGTCACGGCGTTCCATTAGATCTACCATGGAATCCACAATTTCTTCTTGCATGCGAGCCTTTTCCTTAAAGTGCTTGCTCACATCCAAATGGTGGATGGTAAGCAGCAACAGCAAGGAGGCAAGCAGTAACAGCAGCCCAGCTAGACGTTGCCAGCGCTTGCGTTTTTCTAATGCAGTAATCGACTCATCCGCGCTTACAGAATGCACCAGCTGCAAGCCAGGCGCCACATCCTTCGCAATGGAAAGCACATCGCTGCCATTGGCGTTAATGTCGGTAATGAAGCTGCCCACGCTGGAAAGTGCGCTGTCTATATTGTCGGCCGTGTTCGGCGCCATAATGCCTTTTAATGCATCATATACATAGCGCTTATCTGCGCCCTTAAACACCACTTCTGAGAGATCTGTTTGGGCAAAGGTGGTGGGAGCGGAAAGCACTGGTGGCACCAGAGAATTTACAGGTGTTACACCACGAATATACCCTACCGGTGCATCGTTATTGGTTACACTGGCAATGGGTAGAATAGGCATTTGATGTACAAAAAATGCAGTGCCATCGGCATTGATATGCACAATGTTATTGTCATCAAACGGCGTGGCGGAGAGCTGCGCTTTTAACGTATCTGGAATATTATCGTTGCTCACAATTTCAGCGCCAGTTGCAGTAAGCACAGTAAGGCCACCAAACAGATTGGATTCTGCACCGGACACTCTGAAGCCAGATTCTTCTGCAATTTTATTCACCAAATCTTGCACTAACAATGCATTGGCAGGGTTGCGAGAGGCACCAAGCAAGCTGTTATTCTCCAAATCGGTGATACCATTTTTAATATCACTATCCAATTCGGAGAAAAATACACGCAAGCCTGTATGGTCAGACAGCGTCTTCACTGCTTCTTTATGGGTGTTAATAGCATCACGCAAATTACCCGCACGTGTATCTGCAATAGCGGTTTGATATTGCTCCCAATGGGCACGATCACGGTTGTAATTATCGTTCGCATTCTTGTTAATAAACCACAGACCTACTAAAGCCAGTGCGAAAATAACAAGGAAAAAGATGATTTTTCCAGCGGTTAGGCGTTCTTTAAATAGCATGATGCTTCCTCCTAATATTAGGCTAAATTCCCTTTTAGCCCAGCCCTTTATAAGTTCCCTATAACATAAGTTACGTTACTATTAAACACGAAAACCATTTAAGAAAGCGTTAACAGATTGAGGTTTTTTTCCTGGTTTTTGCACCATAGTGGGGAAAATACTGCCATTTTTGCAACCAATCTGCAATTTTTTGTCTTCAATATGCAGCGTTCCTGGGGAAATATGGTGCGATATATCCATGGTGGCGTCTAAAATTTTGATGCGTTCACCATTATGGAGAAAATAAGCGCCAGGATAGGGGCTTAGGCCTAATATTTGTTGCAGAACGATAGCGGCATCTTGCGTGAAATCGAGCAGTGCTTCGCTTTTTTGAATCTTTTTGGCATAGCAGGCACCGCTCTCATGCTGAGGCTGTGGTGTAATTTCACCATAATGGTGCAATACATGCAGCAATCGCTCAGCCCCTAATCTTGCCATCGCATCATGCAGCTGACCTGTGGTGGTGCCCGCTGGAATATCATATGCTGTGCGGTCCAGCACAGGGCCCGTATCCAGCCCTTCATCCATCTGCATAATGCACATGGCGGTGCGGGTGTCGCCAGCCAAAATGGTGCGTGCAATGGGTGCAGCGCCACGCCAACGCGGCAAATCAGATGGGTGAATATTAATGCAGCCATGTGTGGTGCCTTCTAAAATAGCCGTTGGCAATAACAAGCCATACGCCACCACCACCGCTACATCCACCTCATAAGCAGCAAAAGTTTGCTGTTCTGCTTCTTCCTTTAAACTGAGTGGGCAATGCACAGGAATGTTATGCTGTTCGGCTAATATATGCACCGGCGTGGGTAGCACCTGCCTGCCGCGCTTTTTCTCTCTGGGCGGCTGCGTATATACGGCCACCACTTCGTGTACATCACAGGCAAGCAGCGCCTCAAGCGTTGGCACGGCAAATTCTGGTGATCCCATAAAAATAACTCGCATAGCACTTGTGTAGAAGATGTGAGCTTATTATGAAAGTAAAATGACCCAACTTTATGCCATATCACCGCCGTCTTTTGTGCTGGACGTATTTGCAGAGCAGCTAGAGCAAGCCTTTGCAGGCGGCAATATTGCTGTGTTTCAGCTGCGCATGAAAGAGGCGGAGGACGTGGAGATTATTGCGGCGATAGAGCGCCTAATGCCCATTTGTCATGAAAATGAATGCATGTTTATTGTAAATGACAGGCCAGATTTAGCCGCCACCCATGGTGCAGATGGTGTGCATATTGGCCAAAAAGACATGGGCTATGCAGAAGCACGTGCGATTATTGGTACTGAGAAAAGCGTGGGTGTGAGTTGCTATGACTCTAAGCATTATGCGTTTGAGGCCGGTGAGGTCGGCGCGGACTATATTGCCTTTGGTGCGTTTTACCCAACGGCTAGCAAGCCCAATGCACCGCAGCCGCCCATTGAGCTGCTAGAGTTTTGGGTGGAAAACACCATTGTGCCTGTGGTGGCCATTGGTGGCATTACACCAGAAAATGCAGCACCATTGGTGCAAGCCGGTGCAGACTTTATTGCAGTGATCACCGGCATCTGGAACCACCCACAAGGCCCAAAGGCTGCGGTGCAAGCATTCCATAAGGTGTTTGAGCAATAGAGACTCTCTATTTAAGCGACTTCATTTCCTGTTTAAATGCTTTGATCATGCGTTTTTCCGATTCACGGATGAGACGCTCATTTTCTGCAGCCACTTCTTCACGTTGTGCCTGTGCTTCTTTTTCTGATTCTGACTGTAGCGAGTTTACAATAATCGCCACGAACAAATTAAACATGGTGAATGAAGCAACCAGAATGTAAAGCACGAAGAACAGCCATGCGTTAGGGTGCGTTTCCATCAGCGGGCGTACAATGCCCATAGACCAGCTCTCCAGTGTCATAATTTGGAACAGGCTAAACATGGTAGCACCAATAGAGCCGAACCATTCTGGGTGTGTTTCGCCGTATAGGTTAGTGCCAATCACGGCAAAAATATAAAAGATAATCAGCAAAATACAGGCAACGGAAATGATGCCTGGAATGGAGATAAGCAGGCCTTCCACCACACGGCGCATGGAAGAAATGCTGGAGACAATGCGTAATACACGCAGCACCCGCAAGGTACGCAGGGCAGAAAAGGCACCGGCGGCTGGGATAAGCGCAATGCCAACTACAATGATATCAAATACATTCCATGCACTTTTAAAGAAGCGCCAGCCGAATGCGTATAGTTTCAGTAAAATTTCAATAACAAAAATGCTCAAAATGGCTCTGTCTAACCCATGTATGATTGCGCCATGCTCTGCCATAATAGGCTTGGATGTTTCGAGTCCCATTGTGATGGCATTGATGATGATGATGGCCAAGATACTGTATCTGAACCAAGCAGAGGTAACGAGTTGTAATATGCTGTGTTTCATGCGCTAGTTACATAAACGGCAAAATGGCTTTGTGAAGTGTTAATATCCTAAGCTCGCGTGTTCTAACAAAAATAACACCATTTCTTCAAAAGACTGCCCACGATGTGCAGCCATTTTCGGCAATAAGGAAGTGGAAGTGAAGCCAGGGTGGGTATTGGTTTCCAGATAGATAAGTGCATTTGTATCTGGGTTATATAAGAAGTCAGAGCGGCTAATATCTTTGCAGCCCAGCGCCCTATGCGCCTGCAAGCCATGTGTTTGTATGGCGTTGGTAATGCTCTCTGGGATCTTTGCAGGAATGATATAATCCGTGAGGCCGGCCGTGTATTTATGCGCATAATCATACATGCCGTCTTGCGGACGGATTTCAATTACATCCAGCACGTCATTCCCCAACACACCCACTGTCAGTTCAATGCCAGAAAAGAAAGGTTCTGCCATCATTGGTGCCGTGAAGTCGGGCAGGTTGTTTGCTTCTTCTTTTGTGTGTACTACATGCACACCCACGCTGGAGCCATCTGCAATGGGTTTTATCACATAGGGCAGGGGTAGGGTGATATCATCAGCGCTTAAAATGCGTTGGTCGTCCAGCACGGGCACGGCTGCTTGCGCCACTATATGTTTGGCTACACGTTTTTCCATGGCCAAGGCACAGGCGGTGACACCGGAATGGGTGTAAGGAATACGCAGCCACTCAAGCAACCCTTGAATAGCGCCGTCTTCACCCATGGTGCCATGCAGTGCCACAAAGGCCACATCCGGCTTAAGCGTTTGCAGTTCAGCTGCAATAGTATAATCCACATCTACCAAGGTGGCATTGAGGCCCAGCGTATCACAGGCCTGTTTCACCGCCTTGCCAGATGCAAGCGACACCTCGCGTTCTGCCGAAACACCGCCGGCCAAAATAGCAATATGCGCGTTAGATACGTCCATGTGACAGTGATAGCACTAGCCTGCGTCACCCACAATCTTAATCTCTGGGTGGAGTTGGATGCCGCTATGTTCACGCACTTTTTCTTGTACGGTAAAAATCAATGTTTCAATGTCTTTTGCGCTGGCTTCTTGATCGTTCTCAATGAAATTACAGTGCATCTCTGAGATTTTAGCGCCACCCACACGAAAACCGCGCAGGCCGGCTTTATCAATTAATTGCCAGGCTTTATAGCCTTCTGGGTTGGTAAAGGTGCTGCCGCTGGTGCGGGTGCGGATGGGTTGTGTTTCTGCACGCGAGGTGGCAATCTCCTCCATGCGCGCTTGAATCTCTTTTGGGTCTTTTTCTACTCCCTGAAACACGGCTTCTACAAAAATCCAATCATCAGGCAGGCTGTTTTTACGGTAGGAAAACCCACATTCTTGTGCGGTGACATGGTGCAATATGCCCTTTTTGTCCACAGCTGTGGCACGTACCAGCACCTCCTTGGTTTCTTGTGTGTATGCACCGGCATTCATGGCAATGGCGCCGCCCACGGTGCCTGGAATGCCGCTTAAAAAGCTTAATTTGCCAATGCCTTGCTGCATGGCATAAACACAGAGATTAGCATTAAGCGCACCAGCGCCGGCGGTAATTTGAGTGCCGTGATGCGTCAGGCCCGCAAATCCACGGCCTAATTTAATCACCACGCCGCGAATGCCGCCATCACGCACCAGCAGGTTAGAGCCCACGCCTAATACCGTAACAGGCACAGTATCCGGCTTCTGCTGCAAAAAATGCTGCAGGTCAGCTATGTCTTTTGGTTTGAACAACACATCGGCTGGGCCGCCCACACGAAACCAGTTGGATTTGGATAAATCCGCCTGTTCACGGTACGTGCCGGCAATATCAGGAAGTGTGTCTAGGAGGCTCATTTACTTATCTACACCAGCCCATATGCCCAAGCGCTGATGGTGCCTGCGCCCATGCAGATGATCATGTCTTCTGCTGTGGCAAGTGTGTCTAACGTTGGTGCAAGGTCTGCTTCGCCTTCAATGGTGATCACCTGCTTGCCTTTGGCACGGATGGCGTCAGCAAGTGTATCGTGTGATACACCTTCAATGGGCTGTTCACCTGCGGCGTAAATGTCTGTAAGCACTACCGTATCTGCATCAGCAAAGGAGGCTGAAAATTCAGCAAATAAATGCTCCACACGGCTATAGCGATGCGGCTGCAACACCGCAATGACCTTGCCATTTCCTACCGATTCTTTGGCGGCTTTGAGCGTGGCCATCACCTCTTCTGGGTGGTGGGCATAATCGTCAATCACCACGGCACCTTTGCGCTCTCCTACATAGGTAAAGCGGCGCTTTACGCCCTCAAATTCGGCCATTGCACTGGCAATTTTTTCTGCTGCAATACCCAGCTGATAGGCCACGGCCATGGCAGCCAGCGCGTTGCTGGCATTATGCAGGCCCGGCATGGGCAGGAACACATCCTGCAATGTCTCTTCTTGGCCACTATGGCTAGCACGCGCTGAAATAGTAACCGAAAAATGCTGGCCGTTGCGTGCTGTTTTCACATTCTGCAGCGTGATGTCGGCCTCATTACCTGCAGCGCTATAGGTCACAATGCGGCGGTCAGTAATGTCACTTGCAATTACTTGCACCTCTGGGTCATCCACGCATAACACCGCAAAACCGTAAAACGGCAATTGCGATACGAAGGTAGCGAAGGCTTGTTTGAGGCTAGCAAAATCACCCCAATAATCCAAATGTTCTGGGTCGATATTGGTGATAATACCCACCGTAGCCGGGAGTTTGATAAAGGTGCCGTCCGATTCATCGGCCTCGGCCACCAGCCACTCGCCTTCACCCAAATGCGCATTGGTGCCATAGCGGTTGATAATTCCGCCATTGATCACGGTAGGGTCATAGTCATTGCTGGCGAGTAAATGTGCCACCATGGAAGTGGTGGTGGTTTTACCGTGTGAGCCTGCCACAGCAATGGTGGCCTTTAGCCGTGTGAGTTCGGCCAACATTTCAGAGCGGCGCACTACGGGAATGCCCGCTTCTTTGGCTGCCAAAATTTCAGGGTTGCTCATGGGCACTGCCGTGGATTTTACCAACACCGCCGCGTCGGTTACATTGCTGGCATCATGCCCCACATGCACCGTGATGCCCAGCGCGCGCAAGCGTTGCACATTGGGCCCTTCGCCCATGTCTGAGCCGGAGACATGATAGCCCAAATTATGCAGAATTTCGGCAATACCGCTCATACCAATACCGCCAATGCCGACCAGGTGAATCGTGCCAATATCCAATGGCAATTGCTTGGCAGGAGACATGTATTTCATCATAATATGGGCCTGTTGTGTCATATTTTTTATTCCAATTAAAAAGTTAGGGTATCGCAAAGAACATTTTTTACATATGTAGTGTATGTGGTAACATATGCTTACCCATTAATACTCGTCAAAGTTTATTTTTGAGGGCTGCGCTCTTCTTAACCTAACTAACTATAATTGTTATTTTTTTATTTTATGCACCACTCTGCTTCAAGAAGCCAGTAAAATGGATATATTATTATAGGTTAATACTAACCTTTGTTAATTTAATAAAATTGAAACAATAATAGTGTAGTTAATCCTTTAAGAACTAAAAATAAGGAGAGGTTATATGGGTGGAAACGCTAAAGACCCTGAAAGGAAAGAAGCTCTTAAGTCTCTAAAAGCTAAGGATATGGTTAAAATTCTTGGAACAGGAAAAGAGGTAAAGGGACCATATACTAGCAAAATAAAAGCCGCTGATAGAATTAACAAATTTGAAGATGGTTTTAATAAATGTATGTAAATGAATCTACAGATACATTTACACCTTCGCTGTGATATAGGATGACGCAGTTATTTTACTTTATCCAATATAAGATCAGCCACATCTGCCGCGGCTGTCTCTTTGGCCAGAACTCTAGCATGCTGGCCCATTTCCGCAAGTTGTTTTGGTTGCTCAAGCAAGCGGGTGAGCGTGTCGGCCAGGTTCTCTGCTGTAAGGTTCTGCTCTGGCATCAACAGCGCTGCCTGTGCATCTGCCAGCGCTTGGGCATTGTGAGTTTGATGGTCATCAGCAGCTGTGGGCAAGGGCACCAATAGGCTTGCTCGCCCGGCAATACAAAGCTCTGCCACAGTGGAAGCACCGCTGCGTGCAATTACCAAGTCAGCCTCTGCTAACTCACGTGCCATATTGGTAAAAAACGGTGCAATAACGGCTTTCACCTCTATGGCATTATAGGCTGCCTGCACGGATTCTACATCCGCTTGCTTGCATTGATGATGCACAGAAAGTGAGTGGCGCAACGCATCTGGCAGCAAGCCAATTGCACCTGGCACAAGGCGGCTAAACACGCGTGCAGCTTGGCTGCCACCGGTAATCAGTAGGCGAAGTGGCGCTTTAATGCTATTTTTGGGCATGTGTGTGATAGCGGCCCGCACCGGGTTGCCGAGATTATGTGTTTTTTGTGCGTAATCTTCTGTGCCTTTTACAGTGGCAAAGGCGGTGATGATGGCCGCAGCACTGCGTGAAAACATACGGTTTACCTTGCCTTGCAGGGCATTTTGCTCGTGCAATATTATGGGAATGCGTGCGAGCTTCGCCACAAATAAGCTGGGAAAACTTGGGTAGCCGCCATATCCCACCACGCAAGCAGGCTTGTGGATGCGCATATGTTTGGCTGCGGCCATGCTGGCTTTGATGATGTCTAACAGATAGCGTATTTTTCCCAGCAGCCCACCTTTGGGGCGTGGCAGTGGCAAGATCACTACCTCACAGGGAGCATCCTTCACCTCTATATAATCCAAAAAACGCGGATCGCTATGCAATATCACCTTTGCGCCTTTGGCAAGGAGGGCCTCTGCTGTGGCAATAGCCGGGAAAATATGCCCGCCTGTGCCACCTGCGGCTAAGAGTATGGTGGGTGTTTTAGTAATAGCTTACATTCCTTTTTTACTTTTTTGTAACCCCGGCCGAAGAGCCGGGGTCCAGGGCCACACGGTAAGATAGTGCTTATTAACCCTGGATCCCGGGTCAAGCCCGGGATTGTACTATAGTGTTTGCTAATTTTATTGATTGTTATCAATAAAATTGTTCGCCCGCTCATCGCGGCGGAAAATCAAGGCGTTCGCTCATTATACTCGCTGCTTGATTTTCATACTATTCCCTAAATTTATTTAGGAAATACTATATTTATCGCTTCACCACCTCAATAAACACGGAATGGCGGCCTTCTTCCAGTGCTTTTTGCTGGTAGCGCGTGGTGGTATGATCTTTAGGAGCGCGGCGCCAATCTGCATCAACAAGCATAAAATGCTCCAAACTATGGCTCAGCTGCACCCACATCCACTCTGTGTAATCCACATGGTCGCTGGCCATACGAAAGCGCCCGCCAGGCTTCAATACACGCGCGACGTTATGCAAAAAATCTTGGTTCACAATGCGGCGCTTATAATGCCGCACTTTCGGCCATGGGTCTGGAAAAAGCAGATAGACATTATCCAGGCAGGCATCAGGCAATTGATCCAGCAGCAAGCGGCCATCTTCTACCAGCAATTTCACATTTTTCTGCTGTGCGGCCTGCAACGCTTTGACGCACTTGCTCACACCGTGATGATACACTTCAGACCCTATCATGCCACGCTCAGGATATGTGTTGGCAGTGTGCAATAAATGCTCACCAGAGCCATAGCCAATCTCCAACCCATAGCTATCATAAGGCGTATCAAACAAATCTGCTGGCGCAGTAGGTGCTTTTGGTAGCGTAAATTCATATGCTTGCATGGCCTTGGCATAGGCCTCCCGCTTTTTAGGATGCATCACCTTGCCACCACGCCGTGCGGTAGAAAAAATATAGCCATGTGAATGCGACTGGGACATGCAGGCGCTGTTATCGCAGAATGAAACTATTGTCAGCTGTTTTGATTGTTTTGTGTAGCTCAACGCGACGGAAAACTGCCATTTGTGATGGCGCTTTTTATAACGCCAGCGTAAAACCACTGGTGTAAACCAGTGGCTATAGTCACTGATTCGTACAATGTATGAATGACGAATAAAATTCGTAAAGTTCAACACCGATAGCGTAAGCTATTGGAGGTTTATAGAAGGGCCTGACTGAAGCAGACCCTGTCTATATACTCACATTGCTATAATCACGAAAAAGGTGGGCATAGCAATGTGAGACTATGTAAAAGATATCACACTAAAAAGTCGGTGGGTGTGGAGAGTGAGTAAACTTCAACGACACCCAAGATTTCTTCTTTAAGAAATCTCCCAAAAAAAAGGCCGGCAAAGAGAGGGTGATTAAATCTTTAGATCCTAAGATCATGAAAACTGGTTTGCCCTCAAGCAGTAAAGGCCAATATACGCTTCTTTATAAGGAGCTTCAAGCAGTTGCGTTGTTTGTATCTACGCACGTAGCGTATCGATCAAATCTGTTTTTTCCCAACTGAAATGCCCATCAAGCGTAGGTGTGCGGCCAAAATGCCCATAGGCTGCGCTGGGTGCATAGATAGGGCGGTGCAGCTGTAAATGCTGGCGCAGGCCCCATGGTGTGAGGTCCACAGCCTCTTGCAAGCGCTCTGCAATGGCATATTCATCCATCACACCCGTGCCATGCGTGTTCACATAAAGCGCCAGCGGCTTGGCCACGCCAATGGCGTAAGCCAGCTGAATGGTGCAGGCGCTGGCCAGCTTGGCTGCTACCACATTTTTGGCCAGATAACGCGCCATGTAAGCGGCAGAGCGATCCACTTTTGTGGGATCTTTACCCGAAAAAGCGCCGCCGCCATGCGGTGCCGCACCGCCATAAGTATCTACCACAATTTTGCGGCCGGTGAGGCCTGCATCGCCATCTGGCCCGCCAATCACAAATTTGCCGGTAGGGTTGATGTAAATCTGGCTTTCATCCGGTAGCCAGCCAGTCGGTAATGTCTTGGCGATATAAGGCAATATCTGCGCCTTGATCTCTGCTTGGCTTACTCCCTCTGGGTGCTGAATGGAAAGCACCACTGAATCTGCGCCGATGGGCTTATTGCCGTGATAGCGCAGCGTCACTTGGCTTTTTGCATCAGGCCCCAAAGGCGGCAATGTACCAGCTTTTACATCACTCTCAATAGTTTCGAGCAAGCGATGCGAATAATGAATGGGAGCAGGCATGAGCGCGTCTGTTTCATCGCAGGCATAGCCAAACATAATGCCTTGGTCGCCAGCGCCTTCTTGCTCTGGCGTGCTGGCATCCACGCCTTGTGCAATATCGGGTGATTGTGCATGCACCAAGTTCAATACTTTGAGCTTTTCATGGTGAAATCCGTCTTGCGCATAACCAATATCTTTTACTGTTTTGCGTACAATATCTTCAATGGCACGGGTCACTTTATCACTGCCGCGCACTTCACCGGCCACCACCACTTGGTTGGTGGTTACCAATGTTTCCACTGCCACGCGGGCATAGGCATCTTCGCGTAAATAGCTGTCGAGGATTTCATCGGAAATGCGGTCTGCTACCTTATCCGGATGGCCCGCCGCCACCGACTCGCTGGTAAACAGAAATTCTCTGATATCATAAAAATTAGGTGTATTCATCATTATACTTTAGCCTTTAGCCATAAAAAAGCCCCGCAGCAAGCGAGGCTTTTTATGCAGTATGTAAAAAATGCTACTGTCTAGTTGCTGCCTTCAATCTCGAAGGAAATTTTTACATTCACGCGGAATTTGGTGATTTCATTGTCTTCCACCACGGCATTTTGCTCTTGCACGTACACAGAGCGGATATTCTTTACAGATTTACCTGCGAAAGCTACCGCCTGACGCGTGGCATCTTCCCATGATTTTTTAGATTCTGCTAATACTTCGATCACTTTTAACATGTGTAAAACTCCCTATTATTTGTTGTTGTGATGCAGCGCAGCTTATCAGAATTGTTGCCAGGCGCCACTGAAAAAACTATATTGGGCTGTACATATATGCACAGCCCTCTTTTTTATAGCGTTCAAGCGCCACTGAGGCTGCGCTCCCAGTCGGTCGCTAGTCCTCACGCAGATGCGTTCGTCCGGGCCATATTGGATGCTAAAGAAAGGTGAAACAGATGAATTTTTCTAAAACAGCAATGTTAATGGCCGGTATTGTGGCGCTGTTCATGACAGTGGGATACAGCATGGGCGGGCAGCTGGGCATGCTTCTGGCACTGGGTTTTGCCGGCATTACCAACTTTATTGCCTATTATAATTCGGATAAAATGGTGCTGGCGCGTTACCGTGCACAGCCGCTGCAAACAGGCAAGGTAGTGAGCATGGTGCGTGAGCTGGCAGAGAAGGCGGGTTTGCCGATGCCTAAGGTTTATGTGCTGAATAACCCGCAGCCGAATGCTTTTGCCACAGGGCGCAATCCGCAACATGCTGCGGTGGCAGTGACCACCGGCTTGATGGAGATTTTGAGCGATGCGGAGCTGCGCGGTGTGATTGCACATGAGCTTGCGCATATTCAAAACCGCGATACATTGATTATGACAGTGGCTGCTACAGTCTCAGGTGCGATTGGCTCCATGGCCAATTTTGGCCGCATGTTTGGTGGTGGGCGTGGACGATCAGCCGATCAGCGCGGTGCTGGTGGTGCTTTGGGCGGTATGCTTATTATGTTTCTGGCACCATTTGCAGCCATGATTGTGCAGATGACGATCAGCCGTACGCGCGAATATGCCGCCGATAAACGTGGTGCAGAGATTTGCGGCGATCCGGTAGCATTGGCAGATGCGCTGCGCAAAATTTCGGGCATTGCCACGCGTGTGCGCAACCGTGAGGCAGAACATCACCCTGCCAGCGCGCATCTCTTTATCTTTAATCCCTTAAAAGCAGCAGGTTTAAAAAACTTATTCTCTACGCATCCGGATGTGAATGAGCGCATCAGACGCCTAGAGGCGATGGTGTAAGTAAGTATAGAAAACGCTATCTAGCGAATAGGGTCATATCCAGTATTTTTTAATTCATCTGGGTTTAGTGCGCCTGATTTAATATTGTTTCTTCCACCTTTTATAAGGTTTGCATGCTCCTTGGGAAGGATTTTAAAGGGAGTGTTAATTGAAACCTCTTTTGCCCCTTCTTTAGGTGGGTTTGGATTTCTATATGATACTTCTAATGGTGGTGTAGGTTCAGGCTGAAAATCAATAGTAAGGGAAGTAATGCCCATAAAATCACCTTTTTCTAGCAATGCGGAAAGCTGTGTTTCGCGCTCCTCACAAAGTAGAATGGTGTGAATATGATTATAGATTATGTTTTTTTGCCCAGCGCTAAATTGCTTAGATGGGTTTGCGTGTTCTCCCAAGAGAATATCTCTATAATATGTGGTGTTTTGTTGTATGCTATAATTTTTTGCACGTTGAATGTAAAAAGTATCAGGTATATTCCCAAACATTTCTTTAAGGGAGGTAAAATTATTTTGTTTGGTGCGTGCATTGGTATAAAATGCAGATCGCAATAATTCCATTGCTACGATTTCAGTGGCAAGTTCAGGCTTATTTTCTGCAAGCTTCTCTAATGTTGTTAAGAAACTGCCGGAAAGATGCTGAATATCAGTATCGGATAGTGCCCTATATTGTGTTTTAAAGGCATGAGTGAGTAAATTACTGTTGTAATATTTGTTATTTTTCTCACCAGAAATAATCTCATGTATTTTTTGTGTTGGATTGCCTGCATGTGTTTTAATGCTTACTCTACCTGTAATGCCTCCTTGTGGTATAACAGCATAGCGCATAGCATCACGTGCTGTATTGAGGAATGTTTCAAATATACTTTTATTAGGTGCATCATTTTTAAAAAGATACGTAGTGCCGCCCATAATCATGTCAGTGACATTGTGTGTTTGCATGGATTTTAGAAGATCTGTGGTTGTTTCTGCATAGATCATTTTGCTCATAAAGCGGCGTATGTCATATTGAAATAATGTGGTAGGTTGTTGATTTAAGCCAAATAATGTGGTAATAATATTTGTATTGAAAAAGCCTTTGATTTTTTTGGCTGCCTTATTCGCAAGTGCTTTAAAAGGCTGTTTCCGCCACTCGGTTGTACCTTCAATATTATCCACAGGGCGTTTTACGAAACCATGCGGTGTGTATCGTTTTGTACCAATATATTTCCGTTTTGCAGGGTCTTTTAAGTCATCTTTTGGAAAAAAACCACGATGCATGGCATCCTTATTTGCTTGGTTGCCGCTGATAACCATATGTGCCTTCAGACGTAAGCCCATCACTTCCTTTACCATGCGTATGGCATCCATAATGGAAAGTTCACCAGAGTCTTTAAACATGCCATATTCTTTGCTGTTTATTTTTTCACTGAATGCTTGGATATCTTTTGCGCGTTCTTTTTTCTTTGGGTCTTTAGGAAATAGATCAGGGTCGGACTCAAAGAGCACAGCATTGCTGAACGCTTCGGTGGTCATATGTTTTCTTTCCGCAAAGCTATCAGCAAATGTGCTTTGATACTGAGTGCGAAGCACATCTTGATGGTCTGTTGGAGTCTCAATAAATTCAAGCGTGCCATTTTCATGATGCATTTTGATCAGGTCATATAGATATTTATGCTTGGGATTTTTATCAAATCGCAAATATGTTGTGCCTTCTTTCATAAAGCGATCAAATTGTGCTTTTGTAGGCGGCAATCCCAGTCTAAAAAGCTCTTTGAACACAGCTCCTGTCATCACATTCTTTACGACACGTGCGCGCATAAGGTTGTCTATGATATTCGTGGTGCCATTATTTTTGAACAACTCCTGTTTTTTGAAGCTGCCAACATTATGGGTATAATATAGCGTAGTAAGCCAAGCACTGGTGTCCGCAAAAATACGATCCGTATAATCACGTATATTCACAGATGAGCGCTCTGTGTCTACATAATCAGTGGCAGCAAATGATACAGTATTTTGCTGTTTTTTAGGTGTTGCAGTCATGTGAACTTCTCCACATGTCGAACATCAACTATGGTAATTAAAATATGCATCTGCACTAAATATAAAATGCAATATAAAATATATCAACATATTTATTTCGAATCTTAATAAAGATTAATATTCTCTATTTAAGCGTGTATAATCATGCGTTATGTTTGTATCTTTTCATTTGTATGGGATTGCGTCGCATGTTAATCTGAAAAGCGAGTGCTTTTAGGAGTGCTAAAGAGGCCATTATGTATAATACGGAGGCTTCTAATGCTAGAGGAGTGTAAGATATGCAGCAGGCAGTGATTGTGGGATATGGGCGTTCGGCGTTTACACCGGCCTATAAGGGCGCGTTGAAGGACCATCGTGCCGATGATGTGGCTGCGGAGGTGATCAAATCGCTGGTGACCAAAACCGGTATTAATCCAGAGCATATTGAAGACTTAAAGCTTGGCTGTGCCTTTCCTGAGGGTGAGCAGGGTCTGAATTTGGCCCGTTTGGTGGTGTTTTTGGCCAAGCTGCCCATTTCTGTGGGTGGGGTGACGATGAACCGTTTTTGTGGCTCCTCCATGCAGGCCATTCATGATGCGGTGGGCGCTATTGCTGCCGGTGCGGGTGAGGCATTTATTGCTGCCGGTGTGGAGATGATGAGCCAGGTGCCGATGACAGGCTTTAACCCGCTGCCGAATCCTGAGTTGTTTGATGCCTATCCGGAGGCCTATGAGTCGATGGGCATTACCGCAGAAAATTTAGCACGTGACTATAAGATCAAACGCAAAGACCAGGAAGCCTTTGCGATCGCTAGCCATGAAAAGGCAGCCGCAGCGCAAGCAGCAGGCAAATTGACAGAAGAGATTATCCCGATTGATGGCATTGCAGAAGATGGCTGCATTCGCCCAGGTAGCACGGCAAAAGATTTGGCGGGCCTGTCTCCGGCGTTTGATAAAGACGGTACGGTAACGGCGGCAACTTCCAGCCCGTTGACTGATGGGTGTGCGGCTACCATCATTGCCAGTGAGGCCTATGCGGATAAAGAAGGGTTGCCAAAATTGGCACGGATAAAGAGCATTGCGGTTTCGGGTTGCAAGCCAGACATTATGGGCATTGGCCCTGTGGGTGCCACGAAAAAGGCGCTGGACCGTGCGGGCCTTAGCTTGGCGGATATTGATATTATCGAGCTGAATGAAGCATTCTCAGCACAATCCATGGCAGTGATACAGGAGTTGGGCATAGAGGAGAGCAAGCTGAATCTGGATGGCGGTGCTATTGCGCTTGGCCATCCGCTAGGTGCCAGCGGTGCACGAATTACCGGCAAGGCGGCCAGCCTGCTTGCGCGTGAAGGCAAGCAATACGCGCTGGCTACTATGTGCATTGGTGGCGGGCAGGGCGTTGCCACGGTGCTGGAGGCGGTGTGAACTCAAACAATAACATAATGCCGTCATCCCACGGCTTGTCCGTGGGATCTCCTGATGAGGGGCACGGTATGTGGCGGGAGATGCCACGGACACGCCGTGGCATGACGAGATAATAGTAGTAAGGACGAAAGATGAGTGAGATACAAAAAGTTGCGGTGATTGGCTCTGGCGTGATGGGCGCCAATATTGCTGCACACATGGCCAATGCAGGTGTAGAAGTGTTGTTGCTGGATATTGTGCCTGAAGGTGCAGAAGATAAAAACCAGCTGGCCAATGCAGCCATTAAAAAATACAAAAAAGCAGACCCAAAGCCACTGATGCATAAAAGTGCGTTAAAACGCATTACAGCTGGTAATTTGGAAGACGACTTGCCCAAATTGCAGGAGTGTGATTGGGTCATTGAGGTGATTATTGAGAAGTTGGAAATCAAGCAATCGCTCTACGCCTCCATTGCGCCGCATTTGAAGGCGGATGCTGTGTTGTCTTCCAACACCAGCACCTTGCCGCTGGCGCGCTTAACAGAGAAACTATCACCAGAGTTGCAATCACGCTTTGTGATCACGCATTTCTTCAACCCGCCGCGCTACATGCGCCTGTTGGAGCTGGTGGCGTCTGATAACACAGATCAAGCGGTGATTGACCGTATTACCCAATTTGGTGATCGGCGCTTGGGTAAGGGTGTGGTGCGTTGCCATGACCGTCCGGGTTTCATTGCCAACCGCATTGGGACGTATTGGCTGACAGAGGCAATTAACCAGGCAGTTGCGCAAGACATTGCACCAAATGTGGCCGATGCGGTGCTGAGCCGCCCGATTGGTGTGCCTAAAACCGGTGTGTTTGGATTAATGGATCTGATTGGTATTGATCTGCTGCCGCTGATCGCAACGTCTTACGCAGAGAATCTGCCAAAAGATGATGCATTTTGCCAGGCCTATACCGAACATGCATTTATCAAAGAGATGATTGAGAGCGGCTATACGGGCCGCAAGGGCAAAGGCGGATTCTATCGCCTTAAGCCCGATGTGGATGAAAAAGTAAAGCAGGTGCGCAATCTTGCCACGGGTGAGTATGCCGATGCAGGCAAAGTAAAGCTCAGCAATGTGAAGCTGGCAAAGAAGGATCTGCGCGGCTTTTTTGAGCATAGCCATAAGAGCAGCCACTATGCCTGGGAAGTGATGCGCAAGGTGCTGACTTATGCTGCCAGTCTGGTGGGCGAAATTGCCGATGATATTCACAGTATCGATCGTGCGATGAAGCTGGGCTATAATTGGAAATTTGGCCCGTTTGAGTTGATTGATAAATTAGGTAATGACAGTCAAAGCGGTGCAGCCTTCTTGGCAGCAGAACTCGAAAAAGCCGGTGAGGAGGTGCCTGCTATTTTAACCGCAGCCGGTGATGACCCACTTTATGAGGTACAAGAGGCGGATGTGACCATGCTGGGAGCCGGTGGTGTGCGCAACATCATTTCAACTTCCTCAGATGCCTGGATGCTGGCGGATAAAAAGCGTGGTGCCAAGCCAGTGAAAAGAAATGCGTCTGCCAGCCTGTGGGACATTGGTGATGGTATTTTGTGCCTGGAATATCACTCTAAAATGAACACGGTGGATCCGCTGACCTTTGACATGATTGAGGCTGCGATTGAGCTGGTGCCGCAAGGCTATAAAGGCTTGGTGGTAGGTAATGACGCCGATAATTTCTGTGCCGGTGCAAATATTGGTCTTGGGCTTTTTGGCGCCAATGTGGCGGCCTATAAAATGTTAGAAGAATTTGTGAAGCGCGGCCAGGATCTGTATATGGGCCTCAAATATGCGCCATTCCCGGTGGTGGCAGCGCCGAGCGGCTTGGCGTTGGGTGGTGGTTGTGAGTTGTTGTTGCATGCCGATGCAGTTAATGCGCATGCAGAGCTTTATACCGGCTTGGTAGAAGTAGGTGTAGGCATTGTGCCAGGTTGGGGCGGGTGCAAGGAGATGATTCTGCGCCAGATTGCCAAGCGTCGCACAGATGGCAATGCCGTGGCCAAGCTGGGCGGTATGTTTAGCTTCATTCCGTTTATCAAATCCTTCAATATCATGGCAGCGATTACGCCGGCCTTCCAATATATCATGACCGCGCAAGTGGCCAAATCTGCCGCGGAAGCACGTGACATGCTGATTTTGAATGATGCCTCACGCATTACCATGAACCGGGAGCGTGTATTGCCTGATGCCAAGGCGCTGTGCTTGGAGTTGGCAGAAAACTACACTGCGCCAGAAAAAGCAGAAGTGTCGCTACCAGGTGCCACAGCGCGCGCGGCCTTCAAAATGGCGGTGAATAATTTTGCCAAGCAGGGCAAGGCCACACCGCATGATGTGGTGATTGCCGAAAAACTGGCCTGGATCTTGTCTGGCGGAGAGACCAAATCCAGCCGCATGCTATCGGAGCAGGATATTTTGGAACTCGAACGTGCAATGTTTATGGAGCTGCTGCAGCATACAGACAGCCTAGACCGCATTGAACATATGCTAGCCACAGGCAAGCCTCTGCGGAATTAGGTGCAGTTCAAAAGCAAAAACCCCTCAGAACCACATTGACCCACCGGCTCAATATTGTATAGCGTGCGCACTATATTTATATCTGAGAGGGAAGGATACATATCATGGCAGAGAATCAGTTTGATTTGGTGGTAATTGGCGGCGGGCCTGCGGGCTATGTAGCGGCTATTCGTGCAAGCCAGCTGGGCATGAAGGTAGCATGCGTGGAAAAGCGCGGTACGCTGGGCGGCACCTGCTTGAATGTGGGTTGTATTCCTTCCAAAGCCTTGTTGCATTCCAGTGAGCTGTTTGAAGAAAGCAGCAAGCATTTTGAGCAGCACGGCATTGATGCAAGCGGTGTGAAGCTGAATTTAAAGAACATGATGGCGCGCAAAGAGAATGTGGTCTCTGACCTTACCAAGGGCATTGAGCATTTGTTCAAGAAGAACAAGGTGAGTTATTTTGTGGGTCACGGGATTGTGATGGGCAAAGGTGAGGTAGTAGTGAAGCCATCTAAAGAAGCCGGCAAGGCCAGTGTGAGTGCGCCGGAGTCACTTAAAACAAAGAATATTTTGATCGCTACCGGCTCTGAAGTGGCCGAGCTGCCAGGCGTTGAGATTGATGAGAAGCGTATTGTGTCTTCTACAGGCGCGTTAGAGCTCAGCAAGGTGCCAAACAAATTGGTAGTGATTGGTGGCGGTGTAATTGGCCTGGAGATGGGCTCTGTGTGGCGCCGCTTGGGTGCTGAAGTAACCGTGGTAGAATTTATGGATGATATTCTGCCTGGGCAGGATGATGAGGTGCGCAAGCAATTCCGCCGTATTCTTACCAAGCAGGGCATGCAGTTTAAGCTGAGCTCTAAGGTGACTGGTGCAACATCTTCTGCCAAGGGCGTTACGCTCTCTGTGGAGCCAGCCAAAGGCGGTGATGCAGAAGAGTTGAAGGCGGACATTGTGCTGGTGGCGATTGGGCGTAAGCCACATACCGCTAACCTTGGCCTAAAAGAATCTGGCGTAGCGCTAGATGAACGTGGCCGCATTCAGGTGAATGAGCGTTTTGAAACCAATGTACCGGGTATTTACGCGATTGGTGATGTGATTGCCGGCCCAATGCTGGCACACAAGGCCGAAGAAGACGGCGTGGCTGCAGTAGAATTCATGGCCGGTCAGCATGGCCATGTGGATTATAACTTGGTGCCAGGTGTGGTATACACCATGCCAGAGGTGGCCAGCGTGGGTAAAAACGAAGCGCAGCTGAAAGAGGCGGGCGTTGCCTATAATGTGGGTAAATTCCCGTTCATGGCCAATAGCCGTGCGCGCGCTGTGGGCAACACAGATGGGTTTGTAAAGATTCTGGCGGATAAAACCACAGACCGCGTGCTTGGTGTGCATATTATTGGGCCACAAGCAGGCACGATGATTGCTGAGGCGGTAACGGCCATGGTATATGGTGCCAGTGCAGAAGATATTGCGCGCACCTGCCACAGCCATCCAGATCTAAACGAAGCAGTGAA
>JAHDHN010000100.1:1516-3446 GCA_020631295.1 Rickettsiales bacterium | reverse complement strand
CAACCATCTCATCATTGCGGCGGTCGCGCAGCGTGTAGCTAATATCGCTCATTGCATTTTTATCATATGCGGCGCCGTCATAATATAATGTGTTGAGGCGTTCGCCATTATGGAGATTTACGATATAGAGGGAGCGCGGCATGTCTTTGAAGGTGCGGCTATTCATAAAGCGGCCATAATTCTCAGCTTTTTCAATGTAAAATGCGCGTTCTTCAGGCGTGGGTACTGCAGCGTTGCTGGCAAAAATGGTGCTGTAAGGCGCAAAAAAGGCCAGTGCTATGCATAAAAAGCGTGTCATCGCTGATTACTCCTTCACCCCATCTTTTCCCAACACTCTGGGTAAGTATGTATCAAGCTTCAATGCTTTTGCAACTATTTTATCATAGCCATATACATCATAGTAAAATTGCATGTTGCCTGTGGCATCTGGGTGCACGGTCCAATATTGCATATAGGTCTTCACCGGCTTGGGAAGCACGATGCGATTGTTTTTACGCTTGCGTGCGCTGGCAATATTATCCGGCGTGCCTTTATCTTCCAGCACAAATTCTGCCAGCTCATAAGGCCGCTCGGCACGCACGCAGCCATTGCTCATGGCGCGGAAATGATTGTCGAACAGATGCGGCAAGGAGGTGTCGTGAATATGCATGGCAGAGTTATTATCCACATAGAAACGAATTTGGCCGAGCGCGTTTTTCTTGCCGGGCGCCTGGCTGAGTGAATAGTTGAAATTCTCTTTGTCAATGGCTGTCCAATCAATCTCAGTTGGGTTCACACGCTTGCCCGTGGCGCGGTCGCGCAGCGTATAGCCGCTGGCATTGAGGTAATTTGGGTTTTTCTTGATTACCGGCAGAATGGAATCTTTCGCAATGCGCTGCGGCACATTCCAGCGCGGATTAAAGGTTACATTGCTGGTGGTGGTGCTTGCAATGGCGGTGCGTGTTTCTTTGTCCGTATGCCCCACAATAGCGCGCATGTTAAAATGCGTTTTGCCGTTTTCTACCGCATGGATAATATAGGCAGGGATATTCACATGAATATATTTATCACCCCAATCGCGCGGTACCCAGCGCCAGCGCTCCATATTGGCGATAATAGCCTTGATGTAAGCTTCCTTGCTTAGATTTAGCACGTCCAGCGTGCGATTGCCTGCCACACCATCCGGGCTTAAATTATAACGCTTTTGGAACAAAGATACGGCATGGGCCACGCCTTCATCATAGGTCGGATCTTCCATACGGCTACGGTCGCGGTAAAACCCTTCTGCAGCCAGGCGTTGCTTCAGCCACAACACACGGTTGCCGCTGCTGCCTTGCTCCAGCTTTTTGCCTGCAGGGATCACCGGCCATGGGTTAGACTTAGGCAGATATTTTACACGGTCTTGCAATTCCTGGCGCAGCATGTGATAGGCCTTTTGCGTGGGCGCCATCAGACGCAAATGCGAGGCAAAATCTTCACCCGGCTCCAGCGCTTTGGCCAGCAGCAGCGGAATGTTCTCACGGCGTGCTTTCATATGCATGCTGGGCAATGTAGAAGGTTTGATGCGGCCCAGATGCAAATCATGCGCATATTTCAGCGCTGCTTTGGTGATCCGCTTGTTTGTCTCTGGAATAGAAATGTCGGTATTGTTTTTCTCCAATATGGATTGTAGAAACGCAGCATCATAATCCGCCGGGTTTAGCCCATGCGCAAATGCATCTTTCACCGTATTGGTTAAAATGCGCAGCTGCTTGGTGGCGGTGCCATTTTCTTTTATCCACAGATGATCATTGGCCACATGATTAGACACAAGGCGCACATCCCGTGCAGAAGGGGAATAGGCCGCCACATGTGCAGAAATGCACAGCAATGCAGCCAAGATATAATGCATAAAAACTCTCATAGGCGCGCCTATAGCAAACATATTAGGTAATGTCTTATGTTATTTTCT
>JAHDHN010000100.1:0-1416 GCA_020631295.1 Rickettsiales bacterium | reverse complement strand
TTAGTATGCTAGAAGGAACCAAGTTAAAGTTTGCTGATGGTGAACTTCATGATGCTTCTGAAACAGTTTCAGAGTCATTTGCTATCATATTCAATTCTGCTGCGGGTAGAAAACTGCTTCCCTTGCTCTCGGAGCAATATCAGGATTCTAAGCTGTCTATTAGATATGATGAAATAGTGAATAAGATAAATACATTATCAGAATATGTGAGTCAGAATGATAAGCGTAAGAATATAAAATTTGATGAGGTAATATTTTACTATCTTGCTTCTGAAGCAGTAGCTCTCCTTCCTAATGAAAGTAATAGTGAAAAAGAGTTCTCAGAATATATAGACAGCAAAGCGTTGAAGTTGCTAGATGTGTTCTCACTGGAAGTAAATAACGCTAAAAAAGCACCTAAGCAGCTATTCTCCGATATGGATAAAGAAACTGCAAAAATATATCAGGGCCTAGGGGCAGTATTTGCAGATGGTAAAATTACCAAAGAAGAAAAAGCTCACTTAGATAGAGCTATGGTAACATTGGGTGCGGAGATTCATTGTACTGGAGAGTTTGCTCCCAATTCTTGTAAGCCTGATATATCCTTTGTAACAGAATATGGAATATATGAAGGTGCGTCAGAATATACATGCCCGCCTGTGAAGGCGCCTTGTGCAGTTGCAGAGAAGGGGCGCTAGGAGGTTAATTACCCCAATAACCGCTTTTTATATTTCTCCAGGCGGGTCATGATGCGGTTGCGCTTGAGTTTGGAGACATAATCCACAAATACAATGCCATTTAGATGGTCAATCTCATGCTGAATGCACACGGACATGATCTTATCCATCTCCATTTCTTGCGGATTGCCATCATAATCTAAAAAGCGTAACGTTACGGTATCCGGCCGCTCAATTTCAGCAAATTGCCCAGGGAAAGACAGGCAGCCTTCTTCAAATTTCTTCACCGTATCAGAGGATTGTATAATTTCTGGATTCACAAAGAAAAGCGGGTTAGGCTCACCGTTCGGAATATCTTCATAGCGCTCTGAACCGGCGGCGATATCCATCACCAAAATACGCTCACTCACGCCCACTTGCGGTGCAGCCAGCCCCACACCGTTATTATGATACATGGTCTCCAGCATATCATCCATCAGCGTGCGGTGCGCGTCTGTTACTTCAGCAACAGGCTTGGCAATCTCATAAAGCACCGGGTCAGGCGCAATGCGTATAGGTAGAATGGTCATGTAGTTTTTATCCTAAAAAAAACCTCGTCATTCCATGGTTTATCCATGGAATCTCCTTCTTAAGTGCACAGTTTGTGTAAGGAGATTCCACGGACGAGCCGTGGAATGACGCGCTATATTTGGATATAGTATCTATAAGGTTACAGATTTTGCAAGCGATTCAGTGTTTCTTCCTTGCCAAGCACATGCAT
>JAHDHN010000099.1 GCA_020631295.1 Rickettsiales bacterium | reverse complement strand
GGAAAAACTCTATCTCTGCATGGTCAATGAAACACCCGAAATGACCTTGGAAGAAGAGATTCGCGCTAAGGCAGAAACTTCTTTGCGCAAAATGCTGGATATGAGTTAGAGAAATTATTGCTAAAAACTAACGACCCTTGCCGCTGCCAGGCTTATTTTGACCACTTGGTTTATCAACACCAAGACCAGTCCGCTCTTTTAACCTTCGACCCATCAACTCTACCAATTGCTTTATAAAGATTGCAGAGCCATATTTTTCTTGAAGACTTCGAGCTTTTGTTATCTCTTCATCAACAGAGCTTTTGCTCTTTTTGTTAGAATCTGACTCACCAGGTATCATATTACACCCTAATGCGTGGCATGTGACGGGGCGGGCATGGTGGCTGCTTCCAACTTGGCTAGCTGTGCTTGGATTTCGCTTTCATTTAGCGGGCTGAGTGTTTGGGTAAGCGCGTGGCTTAGCACATCATCCAACGTGGTCACCGGCACAATTTCCAGGCCTTTTTTTACATTATCCGGAATATCTTCCAGATCTTTCACATTCTTTTCCGGAATCAGCACTTTGGTCATACCACCACGCAGTGCCGCCAGCAATTTTTCCTTCAGGCCACCAATCGGCATCACCATGCCGCGCAGGGAAATTTCGCCCGTCATCGCCACATCTTTATTCACGGCAATGCCGGTGAAAGCGGAGACAATGGACGTGCACATGGCCGCACCGGCAGAAGGCCCATCCTTCGGCGTGGCGCCCTCTGGCACGTGAATATGAATGTCATATTTCTTATATTGCTCAATCTTAATACCAAAACTATCAGCACGAGAACGCACATAGCTCCAGGCAGCCTGCGCGGATTCCTGCATTACCTCACCCAGCTTGCCTGTGAGGGTAATTTTGCCGCTACCACCCGGAATAATCACCGCTTCAATTGGCAGCAAATCACCACCCACTTCCGTATAGGCCAAGCCAGTGGTCACACCCACATGGTCGTCTTTATCCATCACATTATGGTCAAACCGTTGTACGCCGGCATATGTCTTCAGGTTCTTCGGTGTGATGCTCACCTTCTCCTTCTTGCCCTTCACAATCTCAGTCACGGCCTTACGCGCCAGCGTGGCAATTTCACGCTCCAAATTTCGCACACCAGACTCACGCGTATAATGCTGAATCAAATGGCGCAAACCAGCCTCAGACAGCGCAAATTCTCCGTCTTTCAACCCATGTGACTTTAGCTGCTTCGGCAGTAAATGCTGCTGCGCAATATCCACCTTCTCGTCTTCCGTGTAACCAGACAGGCGAATCACCTCCATGCGGTCCATCAATGGGCGCGGCATATTCATACTGTTGGCGGTGGTAATAAACATCACGTCCGAGAGGTCGTAATCCACTTCCAGATAATGGTCGTTAAAACTATTATTTTGCTCTGGATCCAGCACTTCTAACAATGCGCTGGCAGGGTCACCGCGGTAGTCCTGCCCCATCTTATCAATCTCATCCAGCAAGAAGAGCGGGTTGCTGGTCTTCGCCTTTTTCATAGATTGCACAATCTTGCCCGGCATGGCGCCAATATAGGTACGGCGATGGCCGCGAATCTCCGATTCATCCCGCACACCACCCAGTGAGATACGCGCAAAATTGCGCCCTACTGCTTCTGCCACCGATTTGGCAAGGCTGGTTTTACCCACACCTGGAGGTCCGACCAAACATAGAATCGGACCTTTCAGCGCCTTGGTACGCTTTTGCACCGCCAGATATTCCACAATGCGCTCTTTTACCTTCTCCAGGCCCGCATGGTCACGGTCCAACACCTGTTGCGCCTTATCTAAATTATAGCTGATTTTGCTGCGCTTCTTCCACGGAATATCCAACAGCCAATCCAGATAATTACGCACCACCGTTGCCTCAGAAGACATCGGGCTCATCTGTTGCAATTTCTTCACCTCAGCCACAGCTTTCTCACGCGCTTCTTTGGAAAGCTTGGTATTCTCAATACGCTCTTTTAGCTGCGCAATCTCACTCTTGCCCTCTTCTTCACCGTCTTCGCCTTCGCCACCCAACTCTTTCTGAATCGCCTTCATTTGCTCATTGAGGAAATAATCCCGCTGTGATTGCTCCATCTGCGAGCGCACCCGGTTGCGGATCTTCTTCTCCGTACCCAGCATGCCCACTTCGCGCTCCAAAAACTCAAACACTTTTTCCATGCGCGCCACCACCGGCACAATGTCTAAGATCGATTGCTTTTCAGAAATTTTCAGCACCACATGTGTAGCCACCGCATCCGCCAAGCGTGACGGATTGCTCAGCCCACGCAAAGATTCCAGAATCTCGGACGGAATTTTCTTGTTCAGCTTAATATAGTTTTCAAAGCTGTTGATCATGGAGCGAGACAATACCTCCAGCTCCTGATTCATCTCCGTATGGTCATCCGCAAACACATCCAAATGGCCAGACATAAAGCTTTCATCATCCAGCGTGCGGGTCATTTGCGCGCGATGCTCACCCTCCACCAGCACTTTCACCGTGCCATCAGGCAAGCGCAGCAGCTGCAACACATTGGCCACCACACCCACGCTGTAGAGTGCATCTGCATCCGGATTGTCTTCGTCTGGGTCGCGCTGTGTTACTAAAAACAAGCGGCTAGAATGCTGCACCGCCTCTTCCAAGGCACGCACAGATTTCTCACGCCCTACAAATAAAGGCACCACCATACCAGGAAACACTACAATATCCCGCAAGGGCAACACAGGCAATGTCATCGTTTTTTGTTCTGTCATGCTTTACTATATACTCCTTCTGTCTCCCTGTTTCAAGAAGGCATGGCGATTTGTTTATGCACCACCTCTTTTAAATCTATCCGTCATCCCACGGCCTGTCCGTGGGATCTCCCGCTAATTGCCGTATCCTTACAAGGAGATGCCACGGATAAACCGTGGCATGACGAGTTTATGTTTATTCAGGACACCCTCAAAACCCCTTGTATAATCCAATGCTTCTATTATGTAGGCAGCCATGGCTACCATTGAACAGAACATTCTTGAAAAGCGCCCTGAGATTACGCTCACACCGCCAAAAGACACTAAAAAAGTGCTGCTGCATAGCTGTTGCGCACCGTGCAGCGGTGAGGTGATTGAGGCCATGATCAAAGACGGTCTGGAGCTCACCATTTTTTTCTATAACCCCAATATTCACCCCAAGCGAGAATATGAGCTGCGCAAGCAGGAAAATATCCGCTACGCAGAGGCGCTGGGCATTGATTTTGTGGATGCAGATTACGACGTGCAAAACTGGTTTGCCAACGCCAAAGGCATGGAGCATGAGCCAGAAAAAGGCAAGCGCTGCACCATGTGTTTTGACATGCGCTTTGTAGCCACTGCCTCTTATGCCAAGGAGCACAACTTTTCGGTAATTACCTCTTCGCTGGGGCTTTCACGCTGGAAGGATATGGACCAAATTAACGACTCAGGCAC
>JAHDHN010000014.1:4325-21425 GCA_020631295.1 Rickettsiales bacterium | reverse complement strand
CTATAGTATGAGTTACTAAACGTTTTTACTTCATCACGCACATATCACCCACTTGCTGTGACCGGCGCATACGTTGTTGCAGCAATGCAATGCCCTGCTCTGTTGCCTTTGTGAGTGCTTCTCCCTCTGCCATACCAGCAGCAATATGGGTAGCCAGTGCGCAGCCCGTGCCACGTGGTGCCATCTCTTGCCTTTTGTGGCTATATTCCAGCACCTCACCATCGGGCAATGTGAGCTTGTCAGTTACTGTATCTGATACTTCCGAAACATGCCCGCCCTTTTCCAATACTGCAAAAGGCAACGGCAATGCAGATGGATTATACGCTCCCTTCTTGCGCAGCAAGTCGGCCTCTGTTGTATTGGGTGTAATCAGATCCGCATGCGGCAGCACATGTGCCTGGTAGCTCTCATAAGCAGCTTCATCCAACAACGCATCACCGCTGCTGGCAACCAACACTGTGTCTATCACAATAGGGCATGTTTGTGTTTTCAAGAATCTGCCCAACACTGCGCATTGCGCAGTATTGCATAGCATGCCTATTTTTATCGCATCTATCGGCGCCAGTGTTTCGGCGGCTTCCAGCTGTGCCTGCAGCGCTGTGTCTGTAGTGGGCTGAATATGTGTCACCGCATATGTGTGTTGCGCAGTAATGGCCGTAATTGCAATGCTGGCATGAATATTGCTATGATGCTGTATCGCACGGATATCAGCGGCAATGCCTGCGCCAGCAGAGGAGTCTGAACCGCCTATGAGCAGCACATGCTTCAAGCAGCCGCCTGCTCTATTGCTGCTACCAATGCATTATTGGCTTCTGTGATCGCCGCTTCGTCTTCACCTTCGGTCATCACACGAATCAACGGTTCTGTGCCGGATTTCCGAATCAATACACGGCCTTTATCACCCAATGCAGCTTCAGCAGCACGAATATCTTCTGCCACCTTCTCCAGCACCGCATCAGGACGCTGTTTCACACGCACATTTTGCAGCAACTGCGGAAACGGTGTAAACACACGCAATGCCTCACTTGCTGGGCGCTGCTGCTCCACCATCACTGCCAAAGCCTGCAAGCCCGCAATCAAGCCATCGCCCGTAGTGGTATAATCATTGAAAATAATATGACCCGAAGGTTCACCGCCCAAATTAAACCCGCCTTCGCGCATGGCTTCTGCCACATAGCGATCACCCACCTGGGTGCGCACCAGCTGCAATTCTTGTGCAGCTAAATACTGCTCCAAGCCCAAATTGGCCATCACCGTATTCACCACACCCTGCCCGCGCAGCATGCCGCGCGCATGCCAATAGCTGGCAATCGCGCCAATAATTTGGTCACCGTCAATCACTTCGCCTTTTTCATCCACCGCAATCATACGGTCGGCATCACCGTCCAGCGCAATGCCAATATCCGCACCTTCCTCCACCACACGCTGCTGCAAGGTCTTGGCATAGGTAGAGCCGCATTGCTGATTAATGTTAAAACCGTTTGGCTGCGTCCCAATCGGAATAATCTCTGCGCCCAGCTCCCATAAGATAGTCGGCGCGATTTTGTATGCAGCGCCATGCGCACAATCAATCACCACCTTCAAGCCATCCAACGTTAAGCGCTTAGGAAAGCTCTGCTTCACATATTCAATATAACGCCCTACAGCATCATCCAAGCGCACCGCACGGCCCAGCGCCTCATCGGCTGGTTTTTTATCACTCAAATCCGATTCCACCAAGCGGCATAGCTCCTCTTCCACCGTATCAGATAGCTTCAGACCATTAGGCAAAAAGAACTTAATGCCGTTATCATGATACGGGTTGTGGCTTGCAGAAATCATCACGCCCAAATCAGCACGCATGGAACGTGTGATGGTAGACACGGCCGGAGTGGGCAACGGCCCAAGCAGCACCACATCCATGCCCATGGAAATAAAGCCTGCTGTCAATGCCGGCTCAATCAAATAACCACTCAGGCGCGTATCTTTGCCGATCACTACCTTATGGCGATGGCTGCCACGACGAAAATGATAACCCGCTGCCATGCCCAATTTCAGCGCTGTTTCTGCATCCATCGGAAAATGATTAGCCAGCCCACGTACGCCATCTGTGCCAAAGAGATTTGCCATTTACTCGTCCTTTTTGGCCTTGCTTGCAGGCGTACTGCGCGGCTTCTTTGCTTTGCTTGTGCTGCTGGTTTTACGTGCCGTTTTCTTCTTTGCACTCACCTTTGGCAACATAGACTCAGCCACCGCATCACCGTCCTCAGCATCCTCATGCACACGCACTTTCTTGCCTTTCAGCACATCAGTAATTTCGTCACCGGTAAGCGTTTCATAGCGCAGCAGCGCCTTGGCCAGCTTGTGCAGATCTTTATTCTGATCCGTCAGGATTTTCTCTGCACGCTGATACGCCTCTTCTACCATGCGTTTTACCTCAGCATCAATCACCTCAGAGGTCACCTCTGCACGGCTGGCACCGCCGCCATAGGCCATGCCTTGATACATGCCTTGCTCATTTTCACCGTGATAGAGCGGGCCGATTTTATCGCTCATGCCCCATTCGGTTACCATCTTGGTTGCCAAATTGGTGGCCATATGAATGTCTGAAGACGCACCGCTGGTCACCTTGTCATAGCCAAAAATCATTTCTTCTGCCACACGACCACCCATGGCCACCGCCAGATCCGCATGCAATTTCTCACGCGTTACAGAAATACGGTCACGCTCCGGCAGGCGCATCACCATGCCCAACGCTTGCCCGCGCGGAATAATGGTCGCCTTGTGAATGGGGTCCGAGGCCGGACAATTTAGGCCCACAATCGCGTGGCCTGCCTCATGATAGGCTGTCAGCTCTTTTTCCTCATCACTCATTACCATAGAACGGCGCTCCACGCCCATCATCACCTTGTCTTTGGCGTCTTCCAACTCTTGCATGGTCACAATTTTTTTACTGCGACGCGCAGCTAAAAGTGCCGCCTCATTCACCAAATTGGCCAGATCTGCACCTGAAAAACCTGGCGTACCACGTGCAATCACACGAATATCTACATCCGGCGAAAGTGGCACTTTGCGCGTATGAATGCCCAAGATTTTTTCACGCCCATCAATATCTGGGTTTGGCACGGTAATTTGGCGATCAAAACGACCCGGGCGCAGCAAGGCCTGGTCCAGCACATCTGCGCGGTTAGTGGCGGCCAGCACAATCACACCTTCGCTAGACTCAAACCCGTCCATCTCTACCAAAATTTGGTTCAGCGTTTGCTCGCGCTCATCGTTACCGCCGCCATAGCCTGCACCGCGATGCCGCCCTACCGCATCAATTTCATCTACAAAAATAATGCATGGCGCGTGTTTGCGTGCTTGCTCAAACATGTCACGCACACGGCTGGCACCCACACCCACAAACATCTCCACAAAATCAGAACCGGAGATGGTAAAAAACGGCACGCCGGCTTCACCCGCAATAGCTTTTGCCAACAAGGTTTTACCCGTACCCGGAGGGCCTACCAACAAGCAGCCTTTGGGGATTTTGCCGCCAAGCTTCTGGAATTTGGACGGGTCTTTTAAGAAATCCACTACCTCTTCCAACTCTTCCTTGGCTTCTTCCACACCGGCCACATCATTAAAACGAATCTTGTTATTTTCTTCGGTGAGCATGCGCGCCTTAGACTTACCAAAACCAAACGGCCCGCCACCGCCGGCACCGCCGCCTTTGCCACCTTGCATTTGGCGCATAAAGAAAATCCATACACCAATCAGAAGCAGCATTGGGAACCAGCTGATCAGCACACCAAACAACGTATCCCATCCGCTGGCCTGCGGTTCACGCGCAGTAATTTCCACCTGCTTGGCTTCCAGGCGATCCACCAGATTATTGTAATGCGGCGGCATATAGCTCGTAAAACGTGCACCGTCTTGATAGGTACCGCTGATATTATAGCCCTCTACAGATACACTCTGCACCTCGCCCGCATCCACTTGCTCCAAAAAGGTGCTAAAGGGCACATCCTGCCCGCTCAAACTGCTGGAAAAAAATTGCCCCACCATGCTGAGCACAATGAACAGGCACAAAAAAGAAATAATGGTTCTCAGGGTTTTATTCACGGGTGTCTTCCATCTGTTTGTGTTTACACAACATAACAACCCCACGGGATGCCCGCAAGCGGTTTTGCCGGGGGATATTGCAGCTTCTCAGGCGCAATATACACTATGTCTTTTTCTGCATCTTGCTCTATCACACAGCCATGCAATGTGGCCTTTTTTTGCCCTTGCTGCAGTTGCAAAAATAGCTGCTGTACATTTGCAAAACGTGGCTCTTTCTGTGGATTCCCTATAGTACGCAGCACACGCAACAAACATGCGGTTGCCAATAATGCATCTTCTTGACGCAACAATGCGCTATGTATCTCCGCACCGCCTGCAGGTGAAAGTAACACATAATTCTGCAAAAGCTGCACAATGTTTTTCTCTTGCTCTATGCGTAACGCTGCTGCTTCAGCTAACATCGCATCAGTCACAATCTCCTGCTCTGACTGCTGGCGCAATTTCACACGGTCATAACGCGCATCTTCATTGCTGGGATCCTGCACTGGCTCAATTCCCGCCTGCAGCACAAATGCCTGCAATGTGGCCTTTTGCACCTGCAGCAGCGGCCGCAATAGCCGCACGCCGTTCCAGCTGCTTTCCAACGCCATGGATGCCAAGCCACCCACACTGCCGCGTTGCTTGCGCATCACATAGGTCTCCGCCTGGTCATCTGCATGGTGCCCGACCACCAAATGCACAATGCCATGTGCAGCACAATATTCCGTCATTGCATCATAACGCAACACACGTGCCCAGGCCTGAATATTGCCCTCTGGTGGCGTGGCATTTGGTGTAAGCGTGTGATGTTCAATATCACGTGCTGCACAAATCTCTGCCACATAGGCTGCTTCTTTTGCTGCTTCTGCCCGCAGCCCATGATTCACCGTGAGTGCCGTGATGCTACCCTGTTGTGTTTCTGCCCATTCTTGCATCAACAACAGCAGCGCCAAAGAATCTGCCCCGCCAGACACCGCAACTGCCACATGCGGGCACTGCTCCCACAGGCCTACTTTTTCTAGGGAATATTCGAATGCGTTATGTAAACTTCTTTGTAGCATTATGCTGTTACTAACATGAAGCCCTTGCGAAAGCGAGGGCCTAGGGCGAAACGAGAGATAGTGCTTGTTAACCCTGGATCCCCGATCTGCGCTTCGCTTGTCAGGGATTGCAATAAAGAGTTTTTCTAACCGGCGTTGGCACCGCAGCCATATTCTGCTTCGGCCTGCTCCATACGGTTCTTAATCGCAATCGTCAGGCTGGAAAAATCAGCGTCAAGCTTCTGCAGTGTCACGCAGGCCTCATCTTTCTTGCCTTGCGCGCCTAAACTCAGCGCTAATTTCAACAAATTATCCGATGCCTTTAGGCCGGTGGGCTGCTTGCTATAGCCTTCCAAAAAATAGCCTGCTGCGCTGGTATAATCCCCTTTCGCATAGTGACTTTCAGCCAACCAATAATAGGCATTGCCAATCAGCTGATGCGAAGCGTAGGTAGAAATAAAGGTAGAAAAAGCCTCTTTGGCTTGATCAAATTGCTTACTGCGCACGGCAGAATAACCCAGATCATAAAGCTCTTCGGCAGAATTATACACCAACGCCTCTTTTGGCTCTGGCTTTGGCGTTGTTGCCTCTTTCACCTTATTGCTCAGCGATGATTGCGATTGCTTGAGATTAGACTGACTTTGCTGCAAGGATGATTGCCCCGATTCCAGCATCTCCACACGCTTGAGCAACTCTGACAGCACCGTGTTGATATTAGCGTCCAGCGTGCTCACGCGATGCTCCAGCTCTTCAATACGCCCAGCTAAGGCACGCTGCTCCTCCTGCGCGCTCACCATACGCAGCTGTTGGTCTGCTGTGTGTTGAATGGTTTGCTGTGTTTGTGCTTGGCCGCGCTGCAGAGTTGCAAGCTCACCCTGCAATTGCGCCACCACCGCCTCTAACGTACGCACACGCTCCTTAGTACTAGGCTTGGCCTGCACAACAGCCGCTGCGCAAAGAAGAGCAATCAAACAGCTGCGCAACAATAGGGAAACATTAGCGAACAACCGTTACACCTCGGCGGTTTAGGCCCCATGCACGCTGGTTAGAGCCCAAAAACTCAGGGCGCTCTTTACCGTATGAAATGGTGCTGATACGGCGCGGATTAATGCCTACACTTGCCAGGAAGTTCTTCACCGCTTGCGCGCGGCGCTCACCCAGCGCTAAGTTATATTCACGCGTGCCACGCTCATCAGCATGGCCTTCAATCACCACAGAAAGCTGCGGATGCGCAGATAACCATTGTGCCTGGCGGCGTAAAATACCAATATCCTGCTCGTCCAGCGTGGTGCTATCCAGATCAAAGAACACACGGTCACCAATTTGCTCCTGCAAGGCGGCTTGTGTGGCCGGTGGTACATCAGGCACAGGCTGTGCATCCACCACAGGCGTTGCTTCTTTGATTGGCTTTTCAATAAAAACAGGCGGCTCTATCTCACCCAAACGACGGTCCTCAGATGAGGTACAGGCAGCGACTGATAATACCAAACATACGGAAAGCAAATAACGCATAATATACTCCAATTTACAGTGTTTTTTAATTTTATTGATTGTTATCAATAAAATTGTCCGCCCGCTCATCGCGGCGCAAAATCAAGGCATTCGCTCGTTACACTCGCTGCTTGATTTTCATAGCATTTTCGTTGGTAAGTTTCGAAAATGCTATATTACGAGAACCTCTGCATAAAGGCTCTATGCAGAAAATAGGACATTGCGAGTGGTTTGCAACTGTTAATTGTGCAGAGTAATGAAAGAAACGCCCAAGTTAGACGCTAAGATTAAGCCTCAGCTGCTTCGAAGGCGTCGATTTCTGCAGCTATGCGTGCACGGTCTTCTTTACCTTTGGCGTTAATATCGCGGTCCACGAATTCAATAATCGCCATCGGCGCAGAATCACCAAAGCGGAACCCGTTTTTCAACACACGCGTGTAACCACCATTGCGCTCTTTGTAGCGCGCGCCCAATGTGTCGAACAATTTTGCTACCAAGCCTTTATCTTGCAAAATGGCAAACGCCTGACGACGCGTGTGCAAGCTGTCACGCTTCGCAAGTGTAATCAGCTTATCCGCATAAGGCTTCAGCTCTTTTGCTTTTGGCAAGGTGGTACGCAACTGCTCATGCGTTACCAATGACTTTGCTAGATTAGCCAGCAACGCCTTGCGGTGTGCAGAATCGCGGTTTAATTTTCTACCTTTAATATTATGACGCATAGCGTATCTCCTGGCGCTTTATCGGCGCAATCATAGTCAATTAATTATACGGGTCTTCAAAGCGCTTAGACAGCTCTTCAATATTCTCTGGTGGCCAGCTGTCGATCTCCATACCGAAGCGCAGCTCCATCTCACCCAATACTTCTTTAATCTCATTTAGAGACTTACGGCCAAAGTTTGGTGTTTTTAGCATTTCGCCTTCTGTCTTACGCACCAAATCACCGATATATACGATATTGTCGTTTTTCAGGCAGTTGGCAGAACGTACAGACAATTCCAACTCGTCTACCTTTTTCAGCAGATGCTTGGAGAATGGCAATGTTTCTTCTGGCTCTTCTTTTTTCTCTTCCACTTCTTCGAAGTTGATGAAGAATTGCAACTGCTCTTGCAAAATGCGCGCAGCGAAGGCCACCGCATCTTCTGGCATTACAGAACCGTCTGTTTCCACTTGCAAGATAAGCTTATCATAGTCCGTTACTTGGCCTACACGCGCATCTTCCACCTTGTAGCTTACTTTACGCACAGGGCTGTAAATCGCATCGATCGCAATCACACCAATCGCATCTTCTTCACGCTTATTCTGCGTAGCAGGTACATAGCCTTTGCCTGTTTCAATGGTAAGCTCCATATCCAACGTAGCACCCTTCTCTACGGTGCAGATCACCGCATCTTTGCTCACCACTTCTACATCAGCGCTTACAGCGATATCCGCAGCAGTTACCGTAGCAGGGCCTTTTACTTTAATGCTGGCTTTAGAACGGCCTTCTTTATTGGCTTTCAGTGCCAATGATTTGATGCTCAAAATCACATCCGTCAAATCTTCGCGCACACCTTCAATAGAAGAAAACTCATGCAGTGCCGTGTTTACTTTAATAGACGTTACCGCCGCACCTTGCAGTGAAGAAAGCAACACACGACGCAGCGCATTACCCAATGTTAAACCAAAACCACGCTCTAGCGGCTCTACTTCAATTTCGCCCTTAAACAGCTTGGTGTCCGTATCTACATCAATACGAGCAGGCTTGATAAGTTCTTTCCAGTTATTGGCAATCAATGCAGACATGCTTTTATTCCTTATGACTCAAACTATACTTGTTATTATACGCGACGACGCTTGCGAGGGCGGCATCCGTTATGCGGAATAGGCGTGATATCACGAATAGATGTCACATTAATACCGGCCGCTTGAATGGCACGCAGTGAAGATTCACGGCCAGAACCTGGCCCCTTCACATTCACTTCCACAGATACTACACCGTGGTCTTTGGCTTTATTTGCTGCTTCTTCGGCTGCAATCTGCGCGGCATAAGGCGTAGATTTACGTGAGCCTTTAAAGCCACACTTACCTGAAGTAGACCAGCTCAACACATTGCCTTGCGTATCAGCAAAGGTTACGATGGTATTGTTAAATGTAGCGTTCACGGTGCAGATTGCACGTGCTACATTTTTCTTTTGCTTCTTTTTCGCTGCAGTTGCCATAACTATCCCTTATTTCTTCTTACCAGCAATTGGCACGGCCTTACCCTTGCGTGTACGCGCATTTGTGTGCGTACGCTGACCATGCACAGGCAGCTTACGACGGTGGCGCAAGCCCTGATATGAACCTAGATCCATTTTCTGTTTGATATTGGTAGATACTTCACGGCGCAAATCACCCTCTACCATGTAATGTGCATCAATATATTCGCGCAATTTGATCACTTCATCATCACTCAGATCATACACACGCTTTTCCAGCGGGATCTTCGTGTCGTTACAAATCTTCACAGAGCGCGTTTTACCAATCCCAAAAATATAGGTTAAGGCAATATCAATGCGCTTCTTCGTCGGAATATTTACACCAGCAATACGGGCCATTTCTTATCCTATTCTTTAATTCTTTGCTTAATCGCTATCCAAAAATGGACGTGCAACATAATCACTTCTTCAGTCCAGTCAACAGTTCTTTTAACGTTTTCTCCACCTCTGCAATCGGCAATGTGCCATCAATCACATGCAATATGCCTTTTGCATCATAATGCGGTAAAATCGGCTTGGTTTGCGCTTCATAGGTCTCAATACGTGCGCGCACCGTTTCCTCATTATCGTCTTTACGGGTAATAAATTCTTCACTGCCACATACATCGCACAGACCAGGCGTTTTGGTTGGCTGGAATTTGCTGTTATAACCCGCACCGCAATGTGCACAGGAAAAGCGGTTACAAATACGGTCCACCAACGCATCTGCACCCACACGAATTTCGATTACCCCATCCAATGTTTGCTTGGTTTCCTGCAACATTACATCCAAAGCTTCTGCTTGCGGCAAGGTGCGCGGGAAGCCATCCAGCAAAAAGCCATTATCGCATGCACCGCTATCAATACGAGACTGAATCATGCCAATAATAATATCGTCAGACACCAAACCGCCCGACTGCATAATCGCCTCAGCCTGCTTTCCCAGCTCCGTGCCTGCCTTCACCTCTGCACGCAGCATATCACCGGTGGAAAGCTGCACCGCACCATAAGTTGCCTCAATCTGCTTGGCTTGCGTACCCTTGCCTGCACCAGGAGGGCCAAAAAGAATAAGATTTAGTGCCATTAGCGCTTTTTCCCTTTGCCTTTTTTCTCTTTCTTGCCACCCAAACTCATGCGTTGCATCAGCCCTTCATATTGATGCGCAAATAAATGCGACTGAATTTGCGTTACCGTATCCAACACCACATTCACAATAATTACAAAGCTAGTACCACCCAATAGCAAAGGAATACCGTAATGCGTGAAGAAATAAGTCGGCACCGTACATACAAGCGACAGGTAAATAGCACCCAGCACCGTGAGGCGCGTGGAGATTTTCAGCAGATACTCGGCCGTATTTTTACCCGGGCGATAACCAGGTACAAAACCGCCATTCTTCTTCAAATTCTCAGCGGTATCCGCAGGGTTGAACACATGCTTAGTGTAGAAAAAGCAGAAGAACACAATCAACGCCACAAATAAGGCAATATAAAGCGGCTTGTTTGGCCCAAGCATAGCAATGGTTTGCCCCATAATGCCGTCTGCATTGGCAAGCTCTGGCTTAAATTGCGCCAGTGTCATCGGGAAAGACAGCAAAGAACTTGCAAAAATAGGCGGGATTACATTCGCACTATTCAGCTTCAGTGGCAGATGCGATTGCTCACCCTGCGTTAGGCGGTTGCCCACTTGGCGCTTTGGATATTGCACTGCAATGCGGCGCTGCGCACGCTCCATAAACACAATAAAGGCAAAAGTTGCCACCACCATTGCCAAAATAGCTAGCAGAATGAATGTAGAGATCTGCCCTTCACGGCCCAACTCAAACGTGGCGGCAAAGGCACGCGGCAATTCTGCTACGATACCTGCGAAGATGATCAAAGAAATACCGTTACCAATACCACGCGCGGTTACTTGCTCACCCAGCCACATCAAGAACATGGTACCGCCCACAAGTGATACAATCGTGGTGAAGCGAAATAAGAATTCAGACTCAATCACCACAGCAGATACACCTGTACCCATGCCGCTTTGCACTGCGCTGGAAATCGCTAGCGCCTGGAAAGAAGCCATAATCACCGTGCCATAACGCGTATATTGCGTGATCTTCGCACGGCCTGCTGGCCCTTCTTTTTTAAGCTCTGCTAAGGCCGGATACATCACGGAAAGCAGCTGCATAATGATCGACATGGTAATATAAGGCATAATCCCAAGGGCAAAAATAGTCATACGGCCCAAGTTACCACCAGAGAACATATTAAACATGCCAAGCAGGCCACCCTGTTGAGAATCAAATACAGATTTAAGTGCCGAAGCATCCACACCAGGCAAAGGAATATAACTACCGATACGGTAAATAATCAGCGCACCAATAACGAATAAAAGACGCTGCTTCAGCTCTGTCGCTTTGCCAAAGGCAGAAAAATCCATGTTACGCGCTAAACGTTCTGCAGTTGTTGCCATGATGCGTACCCTTTATCCCTCTTTATTCCTAACGCCCTGCCTTTTCCTGCTATATGGCGTGGAGAGGAAGGGGCATTAGAGGGTGTCCACCAATTTTCCTCGAAGCTCTTTTTGTCCTTTTTCACTGCAAATGGTTTGCGTTTTTTTCAAAATAGCCCACTATTCTTTCAAAAACTCAATCCATTTTCGTAGAAAAATCCCCAAAAATTACTTCAGAAGAAAATTGGTCGATACCCTCTCAGAATATTATTCAGCCTTCTTTGCTGTAGCTTTAGTTGCCTTCTTTGCGGCTGGCTTCTTTGCTGCAGCTTTTTTAGCAGCAGGCTTTTTCTCTGCTTCTGCATTAGCCGCCTGCACTGGAAGCGCAACAATCTCTACTTTACCGCCAGCTTTTTCCACTGCCTTCACAGCCGCTTCACTTGCCGCCTGAAGCTGCACTGTTACTGCTGTTTTGATTTCGCCTTTGGCAAGCAACTTCACGCCATCAAACTGGCCCTTGATAATGCCAGCATCACGCAGCACATCCACTGTAATCGCCTTTTTTGCATCCAGCTTCTTGCTGGCCACAAAGCCTTCAATGTCACTCACATTGATATTCACAATAGTCTTGCGGTTATAGTTATTAAAACCACGCTTAGGCAGGCGGCGGTGAATTGGCATCTGCCCACCTTCAAAGCCCTTAATCGCCACACCAGAACGAGACTTTTGCCCCTTATGGCCACGGCCACAGGTTTTGCCTTTTCCAGAACCAATACCACGGCCTTTACGCGTTTTATTCTGCGTAGAACCTGGGTTGTTTTGTAATGTATGCAATGACGTTGTCATGGCGTGCTTCCTTTATTGTTACCTAACTTAGTCTTCTACTCGTACCAAGTGATGTACTTTATTAATCATGCCGCGCACCGCTGGCGTGTCTTCCAGCTCACGTGTTTTGTGCAGCTTGTTTAGGCCCAAACCTTCAAGCGTTTGGCGTTGCTTCTTAAAACGACCAATAGCGCTTTTGATTTGCGTCACTTTTACTGTTTTTTTGGCAGCCATGATATGTACCTTCTTACTGTCCTAATTGCCCTGATGTTATGCAGTTGCTTCCGCAGCTGCTTCTTTCAGCGCTTCTTTCTTTGTTTTCGTTTCTACTGTGTCGGTAGATACTTCTTTCTTCAGCTCACCCTTAATACCAGACTGACGCTGAGATACGATATCACCCACTTTTTTGTTACGGCGCGCTGCCACATGCTTAGGTGATTGAATATTGTCAAATGCCTCAAACGTAGCTTGCACCATGTTAAACGGGTTAGATGAGCCAATCGATTTCGCAGCTACGTCCTGCACACCAAGTGCTTCAAAAATAGCACGCATCGGACCACCGGCAATAATACCTGTGCCTGGAGGCGCTGTACGAATTAATACTTTACCGGCACCGGCACGGCCACGAATATCATGGTGGAAGGTGCGGTTTTCACGCAAACTCACACGCACCATAGATTTCTTTGCAGCATCAATGGCTTTGCGGCGCGCATCAGCCACTTCCTTGGCTTTACCCTTACCAAAGCCCACAGAGCCTTTACCATCACCCACAACTACCAGCGCAGTGAAACCAAAGCGGCGACCGCCTTTTACCACTTTTGCTGTACGGTTAATGGCAACCAGCTTATCGATATAATCATCTTCAGGCTGGTCTGCTTTTGGGTTTCTGTTTGCTTGTGTATTCATAATACTTCCTTAGAATTTCAAACCAGCTTCGCGCGCTGCTTCTGCCAACGCCTTTACACGGCCATGATACAAATAGGCACCGCGGTCAAACACCACCTGCTCTACTTTTGCTTTCAGCGCACTTTTGGCCACCAAGGTGCCCACCTCTGCGGCTGCATCTGCATTACCAGAGGCTTTGCCTTTAAAGCCTTTATCCAGTGAGCTAGCACTAGCAAGTGTGTTGCCAGTTACATCATCAATCACTTGCGCATAGATATGCTTTGCGCTGCGGAATACCGACAGGCGTGGCTTGCCGTTTGCACGCTTCTTTAGGTTAAAGCGATTACGACGTGTTCTGCGCTGTGTATTTGTTTCACGTGCCATGGTTACTACCTTATATTACTTCTTCTTACCTTCTTTGCGGCGTACATACTCGCCACCATTGCCATATTTATTAATATAGCGAATACCTTTACCCTTATACGGTTCTGGCTTGCGGTATTTACGGATACGCGCGGCAGTTTCACCCACCAGCTGCTTATCAATACCGCTAATAATCAAATGCGTTGGCTTCGCACATTTGATTTCCACGCCCTCAGGAATGGGGAAATCAACATCATGGCTAAAACCAAGATTCATTTTCAGCGTTTTACCCTGCACTTGCGCACGGTAACCCACACCAATCAGTTCCAGCTCAATTTCAAAGCCAGCGCTCACGCCCTGCACCATGTTATTAAGCAAGCTGCGAGCCAAACCCCAATCTGCGCTGCTAGACTCATCATCATCATTTGCAGGAGATACTGCAATTGCACCATCTTCCAGCACCGCTTTGATTGTTGCCGGCAAGGTAAGCTTCAGCTCACCTTTACCGCCTTTTACCGTTACATTACCATTCTCTTCAGAGAAAGACACACCGTCTGGCAACGCAATAACTTTTCCACCAATACGTGACATGACTAAAATACCTCACAAATAACTTCACCACCCACACCAAGCTCACGCGCCTTATAATCTGGCAGCACACCGCTGGAGGTGGAGATGATTGCAACGCCTAGGCCATTATTCACCTTTGGCAATTCATTCGCGTTTTTATACACACGACGGCCTGGCTTAGAGATACGCTTTAAATTACGAATCACAGGACGACCTTCATGGTAACGCAAATTAATGTTAAAACGCTTCACGCCTTTACGTACTTCTTCCTCAGCATAATCTTGCACGAAGCCTTCGTCCCTCAATACGTCGAGCAAACGTGCACGCGCATTAGAGGCAGGACAAGACACGCTAGCCAGCATTACATTTTGGCCGTTGCGTATGGTTGTTAGCATATCTGCTATGGGATCAGTTAATGCCATGGTTCAGATTTCCTTTTTCTTTCTTCTCGCCTACCAGCTTGATTTCGTTAAGCCGGGAATAAGCCCTTCAGAGCCCAGCTGACGCACCGCGATGCGTGATAATTCAAATTTACGATACACACCGCGCGGACGGCCTGTTAGGCCACAACGGTTGCGAATACGTGTTTTAGAGCTGCTACGTGGCAACTGCGCAAGCTTCAACTGCGCCTCAAAACGCTGGTCCAATGGAAGCGTTTTATCATAGATAATTTCTTTTAGCGCTGCACGCTTTGCCGCATATTTCTCTGCATTGCGGATACGCTTATTATTACGCTCTACTGCACTTACTTTGGCCATGCTAGTTTCCTTCTTTCTTAAACGGCAAGTTCAGACCTTCTAACAAGGCCTTGCCTTCTTCTGCCGTCTTCGCCGAGGTGACGATGGTTATGTCCATTCCGCGCACTTTGTCAACCTTATCATAATCCACTTCTGGGAAGATAGTTTGCTCTTTTAAGCCAATGGTCAGGTTACCATTGCCATCAAAACTCTTGAGGCTAAAGCCACGGAAATCACGTACACGTGGCAATGCAATGCTGCCCAAACGGTCCAAAAATTCAAACATTTGGTCACGACGCAATGTCACTTTACAGCCCAATGGCATTTGTTCACGAATCTTAAAGCCGGCAATTGACTTTTTCGCTTTGGTCACTACAGGCTTCTGACCTGAAATAGCTGTAAGGTTATCCACTGCACCTTCAATCACCTTCTTGTCGGTTGCCGCTTCACCCACACCCATATTGATTACCACTTTTTCCAAACGTGGCAATTGCATAGGGTTTTTAAAATCAAACTGCTCTTGCAGTGACTTTTTCACCTTTGTTTCGTATATCTCTTTTAGACGTGCCGCCATGATCTTATACCTCTCTTACGCCGCTTCACCAGAACGCTTGGCAATGCGCGTTTTATTTCCGTCTTTATCTACTTTATATCCCACACGGGTTGGCTTGTTTTCTTTAGGGTCTACCAATGCCACATTTGAGATATGCAGAGATAATTCTTTATCCACAATACCACCCTGAGATGCAGGACCAGGCTTTTCATGACGCTTAGCCACATTAGCTCCGGCCACTACCACGCGGTCATTTTCTTTTACGACGCGTACGATTTCGCCTTGCTTGCCTTTGTCCTTGCCAGCAATCACTTGCACCAAATCACCTTTTTTCAGGCGGAATTTTTTATTTACTGCTGCCATCTTATAGTACCTCCGGAGCCAGTGAGATAATTTTCATGAAACGCTTCGCACGCAATTCACGTGGCACAGGGCCAAAAATACGCGTACCTACAGGCTCGTTATTATTGTTAATAATTACCGCTGCATTGGTGTCAAAGCGGATAGCGCTACCGTCTTTACGACGCGTTTCTTTTTTCGTACGCACCACTACAGCACGCTGTACGCTACCTTTTTTCACCTTACCGCGCGGTGCAGCGTCTTTCACAGACACTACAATAACATCACCCACACCAGCAGAACGACGCTTGGAACCGCCCAGTACTTTAATGCACTGCACTTCCTTTGCACCGGAATTATCTGCTACTTGTAATCTTGCTTCTACACCTATCATGGCTTTTCTCTTTGCTTCTTACGTTAACTTAGTTTCTTTACTCTATGCTGCTTCTTGCAACACTTCCCAACTCTTGCGACGTGAGATAGGGCGACATTCTTGAATGCGCACCAAATCACCCACATTGCAGCTGTTCTTTTCATCATGCGCCGCATATTTCTTACTGCGCTTCACGGTCTTCTTGTAAAGCGGGTGCGCATAGCGCTGCTCCACTTTCACAATCACGGTTTTATCCGCTTTATTGCTTACTACTACACCTTGTAAAATTCGCTTTGGCATCTCTCTAATCCTTTACGCTGCGTCTTTTTTAGCAGCAGGTTTCTTTTTCGCCGCTGGCTTTTTGGCCGGCTTTGCATTGCTGTTCGCCGCCACTGTAATATTCTTTTGCAGCTGCGTAATACGCGTTTGAATCTGTGCAATATTGCTACGCACTTCACGCACACGCGCCGTGTTTTCCAACTCACCTGTAGTCTGTTGGAAACGCAAATTCAGAGACTCTTTACGCTGCTCCATCAACATGGTTTTCAGCTCGTCTTCGCTTTTATTTAGTAGCTCTTCAAACTTCATTGCTACAATTCCTTTTCTTAACTTCCCGTGACCCGCAACTCTAGTCTTCGCGCTTCACAAATTTTGTTTTAATCGGCAATTTTTGCGCTGCCAACTCAAATGCACCACGCGCCACTTCTTCACTCACGCCGTCCAGCTCGAACAAAATACGACCAGGCTGCACGCGTGCTGCCCAATATTCCACCGAACCTTTACCTTTACCCTGACGCACCTCAAGCGGCTTAGCCGTTACAGGTAGATCAGGAAAAATACGGATCCATAACTTACCCACACGACGCATGTGACGCGTGATTGTACGACGAGACGCCTCAATCTGGCGCGACGTAATACGCTCAGGTGACATAGCTTTCAAGCCATAGGTGCCGAAATTTAGCTTATACCCCGCCTTAGCATTACCGTGAATACGGCCTTTATGCGCTTTGCGGAATTTTGTCTTCTTAGGTAATAACATGGTCTATTTCCTATTCTTTCCTTAGGCTGCTTTTTTATCTTCAGACTTAAACATGCCTGTAATACGTTTATCTTGGATGTAAGGATCACGCTTCATGATATCACCCTTAAACACCCATACTTTAATACCAATCACACCATAGGTCGTATTGGCTTCAGCCGTGCC
>JAHDHN010000014.1:0-4225 GCA_020631295.1 Rickettsiales bacterium | reverse complement strand
ACACCCATACTTTAATACCAATCACACCATAGGTCGTATTGGCTTCAGCCGTGCCATAATCAATATCCGCACGGAGCGTGTGTAGCGGCACGCGGCCTTCGCGGTACCATTCCATACGCGCAATCTCAGCACCGTTTAGACGGCCAGAGCAATTCACACGAATGCCTTGCGCCCCCATACGCATAGCCGATTGCACCGCACGCTTCATGGCGCGACGGAACGCAATACGACGCTCAATCTGCTGCGCAATACTGTCCGCCACCAAAGTTGCATCGATCTCTGGCTTGCGCACTTCCACAATGTTCAAATGTAGCTCGTCAGAGGTAATCTTACGCACTTCTTTTTTGATCTTCTCAATATCCGCGCCTTTTTTACCAATCAAAATACCAGGCTTAGACGTGTAAAGTGTTACGCGCAGGCTTTTTGCAGAGCGCTCAATCAATACTTTTGAGATACCTGCATTTTTCAAATGCTTCTCAATATACGCACGGATCTTCAAATCTTCATGCAGCTTGCTGGCATATTTCTTATCATCCGCATACCAACGAGAATCCCATGTCTTGTTGATATTAACGCGCAAACTAATCGGGTTTACTTTTTGGCCCATCTTATTCCCCTGCTCTTTCTTCTACCACAATCTTCATGTTGCTGAATGGCTTGTGGATGCGGAACGCACGACCACGCGCACGCGCCTGAATACGCTTCATCACCAGTGACTTACCCACCACTGCTTCTTTCACCACCAGATTATCAATATCCAAATTATGGTTGTTCTCTGCATTGGCAATCGCAGACTCCAGAAGCTTCTTCACATCACGCGCAGCTGCTTTACGAGAAAACGCTAACTGCACCAACGCATCTGCCACTGGCAAATTACGAATCGTACCTGCAATCAGGTTCAATTTGCGCGGGCTAATACGAAGATTACGCAACTTCGCTTCTGCCTGATTATCCGCCAAACGGCGTGCTTGTTTTGCTTGCCCCATGGTTATTACTTCCTTGCTTTCTTATCTACACCGTGGCCATAGTATGTACGAGTAGGAGAAAACTCACCCAACTTCTTACCTACCATCAATTCATTCACCGCCACCGGCACAAATTGCTTACCGTTATATACCGCAATCGTCAGACCCACCATTTGCGGCAGAATTGTAGAACGACGCGAATAGGTTTTGATCACCGTATGCTTACCAGATGCAACTACCTCATCCACTTTTTTAAGCAGATATGCATCGATAAACGGACCTTTCCAAACTGAACGTGACATAATAACTACTTTCCTATTTCTTATGGCGCGACTGCACGATATATTTGTTACTTGGCTTCTTCTTAGAGCGCGTACGCAAGCCCTTCGCAGATTGACCCCAAGGTGACACCGGATGACGACCACCGGATGTCTTACCCTCACCACCACCATGCGGGTGATCCACCGGGTTCATCGCCACACCACGCACATGCGGGCGCTTGCCCTTCCAACGTGAGCGACCTGCTTTACCCAATTTTTGGTTCTGATGATCTGGGTTAGATACCGCACCAATCGTAGCCAAGCATTCGGCCGGCACACGGCGTACTTCACCAGACTTCAAACGAATGAGCGCATAACCAGAATCTTTACCTGTTAGCTGCACATAACCACCTGCAGAGCGCGCAATCTGACCGCCCTTACCAGGCTTCATTTCCACGTTATGCACAATAGTACCCACAGGAATAGCACGCAATGGAAGCGCATTACCCGGCTTGATATCTGCATTCTCACTAGAGATCACCACATCACCCGCCTGCAAACGCTGCGGTGCAATGATGTAAGACAATGTGTTATCTTCATATTTGATCAGAGCAATATGTGCCGTACGATTCGGATCATACTCGATACGCTCCACAGTACCCTTCACATCAAACTTGTTACGCTTGAAATCAATGATACGGTATTTTTGCTTGTGACCACCACCACGGTGACGCGCTGTCATATGACCATAATTGTCACGGCCACCAGAGCGCTTCTTACCCTCAGTCAGTGTTTTCTCTGGACGCCCTTTATAGAGCTCAGAACGATCCACCAATACAAGGGTACGCTGTGAAGGGGTGGTTGGGTTGAATGTTTTTAATGCCATTTTACTTTACCCCCGCCATCACATCAATCGACTGACCGTCTTTCAGACGTACGATTGCTTTTTTATATCCAGAGCGCACACCAAGCTTACCACGAAAACGCTTCTGCTTTGCTTTTGTGTTCAGCGTATTTACCGCCTGCACTTTCACATCAAATAGCTGCTCTACCGCTTGCTTGATTTGTGTTTTAGTAGAATAATCCGCCACCTTGAACACAATTTGGTTATATTGCGATAATGTAGTAGACTTCTCCGTCACCACAGGCTTACGCAACACCTCAAACAGCACCTCATTTGTTACTTTTTTCCAAGCCATCTTACAGACGCTCCTCTAATGCGTTAACAGCATCCACAGTTAGCACCAATGTGTCATGATTTAAGATATCATACACATTTGCACCAATTTGCGGCAGCACATCCATATGCTTGATGTTGCTGATTGCCTTGCCAAAATTCTCATTTACCGCTTCGCCATCAATAAACAACGCGTTTTCCACTTTTAGCTTTGCAAGCTGCTTTGCCAATTCCTTGGTGTTTGCTTTGCTTGCTTTAAAATCTTCCAGCACCACAATCTTGCCTTCTGCAGCCTTAGCAGACAACGCAGTTTTTAAACCAAGCTTACGGATTTTCTTCGGCAACTCTGTACCATGAGAACGGGTTTTTGGCCCATGCGCCACAGCACCGCCACGCATATGAGGACCCTTACGGCTACCTTGACGTGCGTTACCTGTACCTTTTTGCTTAAATGGCTTCTTGGTTGTGCCATGCACTTCACCACGAGACAGGGTGTTATGCGTACCGGCTTGGGCGTTAGAACGCTGCCATACCACCACACGCTGCAACACATCTGTACGCAATGGCAGACCGAATACCGCCTTATCCAAGGTTACTTCTTTAGAAGACGCCTTGCCAGCCAGGGTTTGTACCTTAACTTTCATTACTCTCTCCCTCTGCAGCCTCAGCAGGCGCCTCCGTTGCAGCTTCTACTGCAGGCGCCTCTTCTGCCTTAGCGGCCGCTTTCTCATCCTGAACCAAACCCGCTGGGAACGGTACATTTTCAGGCAATTGACGCTTCACAGCATCTTTCAACAATACATAACCACCGTTAGCACCAGGCACAGAGCCTTTCACATATACAATGTTATTTTCTTCATCAGAGCCGATCACTTCCAGATTTTGCATGGTCTTTTTTACATTACCAAGCTGACCGGCCATTTTCTTACCCTTAAATACACGACCAGGATCCTGACATTGACCGGTAGAACCATGTGAACGGTGCGAAATAGAAATACCGTGCGTTGCTTCCAAGCCACCAAAGTTCCAGCGCTTCATACCACCGGCAAAGCCTTTACCCTTTGATGTACCCGTTACATCCACTTTCTGACCCGCCACAAAATGGCTAGCAGAAATTTTATCACCCACATTCAGCAGGTTATCTGCAGTGGTACGGAACTCAGCAATTTTTGCATTCACCGCCACACCAGCCTTATTAGCCTGTGCGCGCTGCGCCTTGTTCACATTCTTTTCTTTTCGCACACCAGCACCGATAGCCACAGCATTATAGCCGTCCTTCTCTTCGGTACGCACACCCACTACCTGGCAGTTTTCCAACTGCAACAAGGTCACAGGCACCGCTCTGCCATCTTCAGCAAAGTGACGCGAAATCCCCAGTTTTTTTGCAACTACACCCGTACGCATTATGCCGCCTCCGTCAGTTGAATATCCACCTCAACGCCCGCAGGAAGATCCAGCTTACCCAATGCATCCAATGTTTGCGCATTAGTATCTGTAATATCTACCAAGCGATTATGCGTGCGAATTTCGAACTGCTCGCGCGATTCTTTATTCACATGCGGCCCACGCAACACGGTAAAATATTCCATTTTACGTGGCAGCGGGATTGGCCCACAAGATGTGGCACCTGTGCGACGCACAGTCTCTACGATATCACGCGCTGATTGGTCAATCAGACGGTGGTCGTAGGCCTTTAAACGAATACGAATTTTTTGTGCATCCATGGTGATACTACCTTATTACTTTCTCTTTCACTTACGAGCGCGTTACCTACTCGATAATTTTACCTACTACACCGGCGCCCACAGTTCTTCCGCCTTCGC
>JAHDHN010000098.1 GCA_020631295.1 Rickettsiales bacterium | reverse complement strand
CCTTCTTGCGTGTGCGCAGCAGAAGCAGCACCGCCACCAAGGCCGTGAAGACCACGAAGGTTTCACCCATAGTATCATAGCCACGATAGCCAGCCAGAATAGAGGTTACCACATTCGGGATATGCATATCACCGTAAGATTCATGCAGATAATACGGTGCTACATGCTGATTGGTTACCGCAGATGGATCACCAAATACAGGCAGGCTTTGCACCGCATATACCAAACAAATACCCGTAAGCACTACCACTAACAGCGCAATCAGCCGATGCTTGGGCGGTTTTACATCATCCTGGGTAATAAGCATTACCGCTAAAAACAACACGGTAGATATACCCGCACCAATGGCTGCCTCGGTAATCGCCACATCCGGCGCACCCAACACCAAGTAACTCGCACTCATCAGCAGGCTGAATACACCCATTAATATAACAGACACCAAAAGCTGGCGCGTGATTACCACCGCAAGGGCGCATACCACCAATCCGGCCAGCAAGGCTGTGTTAAGTACCATAAGATCCATAATGCAGATGCATCTATCAAGCAGCAGCAAAAATGGCAAGACAGTTTACATGTAAAATCTGCGCATAACAGAGCACTCACCGGACGAACGCATAAGCGTGAGGACTAGCGACCGACTGGGAGCTTAAGCCTTAGTGGCGCTTGAACGTCATTATTAAAAAAAGAGAGTTATGCATTTATGCATAGACTTCTCTTTTTCCTGCTTGCACGAACCCCACAGCTGTTGCAAAAAAGCAACATGATTGCACCTATTCTAATTGTAGATGATGAGGCCGATATCCGCATGCTGGTGGCGGATATTTTGGAGGACAACCAATATAACACCGTAGCCGCTGCCAATAGTGAGCAGGTACAAGAGGTGTTGCAACATACATTGCCCAGCGCGGTGATTTTAGATATTTGGCTAAAAGACAGCGCACTAGACGGGCTGGGCATTTTGGAATTTCTCTCCCGAAAATACCCCACTATTCCTGTGATTATGGCCAGCGGCCATGGCACCATTGAAACCGCAATTAAGAGCCTGAAGCTGGGTGCGTTTGATTATCTGGAAAAACCGTTTTCAGAAGAAAAGTTGCTACATCTGCTGAAGCATGCGCTGGAACATCGCCGCTTAAATGAAGAGGTGAGCGCGCTACGTGCCAAGCACAGCGCCGGTGCGTGGCTGGGAAAATCTGCACCCATGCAGCGCGTGAAACAGCAAGTGCAACAATTTTCCAAAAGCAATACACGGTTGTTTTTACATGGCGGCTCTGGCGTGGGTAAAAGCCAGTTGGCGGAAATGATTCACTATGATTCTTTGCGCAATCACCATCCGTTTATTGCACTGGATGCACGCAGCTTGAGTGAAAAAGATGCCAGCCGTATTTTATTTGGCCAGGAAGATGAACAGCATATGAGCGGCCCTGCCCGCATGGTAGGCGCGCTGGAGCAAGCGGCAGGCGGCACGTTATTTATAGATGAGATCAGCGCATTGCCAGAGACAGCACATGCAGCACTGGCACGCTTTTTAGCCAGCGGCACCTTCACCCGCGAACATGGCACGCAAGAGATTGAGGCGGATGTGCGGATTATCAGCGCTTCTCGCCACAGCCCTGAGGCGTTAAAAGACATGCTGGGCCAAACGCTGATTGACCGCTTATTGGTGGAAACCATCACCCTGCCCGCCTTGTCTGAGCGCTTGGAAGATATTCCATTGTTGGCCGAACATTTCTTGGAGCGCTTTTGCACCTCGTATCACTGCCCAGCAAAAACACTAAGCGACGATGCGATTATGCACCTGCAGCACATAGCCTGGCCGGGCAATATCCGCCAGCTGCGCCACTCCATGGAATGGGTGGTGTTGCATCATCCGCTGGCAACAGAGATCACGGCAGCAGAACTGCCCATTGAAATCAGTCAGCCAGAACAGCGAAACACTTCAGAGGCAGAAGAAAATGCTGATGACACTGCACCACAATTTAACACAGAAAACAGCACCATGCTTTCACTACCACTAAAAGAAGCACGCCGCGCCTTTGAATCGCACTATCTGGATGCACAGATGCGCCGCTTCAATGGCAATATCACGCAAACCGCACAATTTATCGGCATGGAGCGTGCAGCGTTGCATCGCAAAATCAAGCAAGTAGCCAGCTGATGATCCAGATGCATACCGTTACTTCTGAGGCAGACATTGCTGCCATTATCCCGCTATTACAACAGCTCTATAACCACCCCGAGGCAGAGCTAAAAGCGCATATTCGCACCATGCTGGAAGAGCAGTATCAGCTGCTGCACGCCACTGATGAGGACGGCACCAGCCTGGCTGCGGTGGGATACCGTATAGGCCGCAGATTATATTGCGGGCGTTATTTGCATGTGGATAATTTGGTGGTGGATGTGAGCCAGCGTGGCAAGGGCCTGGCCGGCACGCTGATTGCACATTTAAAAGAGATTGCTGAAAAAGAAGGCTGTGATGTGATTCTGGCCGATTCGTATATCAGCAACACGCCTGCGCATAATCTATTTCGCCAACATGGCTTCCATGTGCGCGGCTTTCATTTGAAATATGATTTATAGTACTTATATATAATTCATGATCACAGAAAAAGACATAGACCCGCATATGGATCTTGAGGCGGAAATCAACCGCCTGAAGAAGGAGAAGAACGCGATTATTTTGGCGCATTATTACCAAGAGCCAGAGATTCAAGATATTGCAGACTTTATTGGCGACTCACTAGACCTCTCACGCAAGGCCGCTGATACGGATGCAGAGATGATTGTGTTTTGTGGCGTGCGCTTCATGGCTGAGGTAGCCAAGATTCTGTCTCCACAAAAAAAGGTAGTGCTGCCCGATTGGGATGCAGGCTGTTCACTGGAAGATTCCTGCCCGCCTGATACATTTGAGGCCTTCTTGCAGCAATATCCAGACCATTTGGTGCTGAGCTATATTAATTGCTCGGCCAAAGTAAAGGCGCTGACCGATATTATCGTTACTTCTTCCAATGCACAGAACATTGTCGATCAAATTCCAGAAGACCAACCGATTGTATTCGCACCGGATAAATATTTGGGCGGCTATATTCAGCGCACTACCGGGCGTGAGATGGTGTTGTGGCCTGGCACCTGCATTGTGCATGAGCAATTTTCTGAACGTGCACTGGTGAAGCTAAAGAATGACCACCCAAATGCGCATGTGATCGCCCACCCAGAATGCCCAGAGGTACTGCTAAATCATGCGGATTTTGTAGGCTCTACCAGCCGCCTGTTGCAATTTGCTACAGATCATAATGGTGAGGATTGCATCGTACTGACCGAGCCTGGCATTCTGCACCAAATGCAGAAAAATGCACCGGACAGCATTTTCTACACTGTGCCTGGCACCACTGATTCTTGCGCTAGCTGCAATAATTGCCCTTATATGAAGCTCAACACGCTGGAAAAACTCTATCTCTGCATGGTCAATGAAACACCCGAAATGACCTTGGAAGAA
>JAHDHN010000013.1:20555-21824 GCA_020631295.1 Rickettsiales bacterium | reverse complement strand
CCAGCATTGGGCGCATCACTGCGCATATGGATGTGGAAGATGTGTTAGACCGGATTTTCAGCCGCTTTTGTATTGGGAAATAGTGCTAGATAGCTACTCTGCCATTTCAGCGCCGGTGGGATCAAAATATATTTCAGACACATAACGGCGGCCCTTATCACCCTTCTTAAGCTGCACTACGATGTCCACCACACCCAGAATATAGCTGCGGATTTCTTCGCGCGTGATACCAATGCCCGCTTGCAATACCATTAACACCAACTGCTCAATGGCCAAGCGTGGTGTGTCTGCATGCAAGGTGGCAATAGAACCTGGGTGACCGGTATTGATTGCGCGCAGAAAACTAAAGGCTTCCGCACCGCGCAACTCACCCACAATGATGCGGTCTGGTGCCAAGCGCAGGCAGGCCTCAATCAGCTCCTGCGTGGTAACCTTTGCCATGCCCTGCCCGCCTTTAGATACCATAAGGTGCAAACGGTTTGGATGGCTTTCTAGGTTAATTTCGCGTGCATCTTCCACTGTAATTAAGCGCTCGTCAGTAGGGATGGATTTAAATACGGCATTGGCAAAAGTGGTTTTACCGGAGGATGTACCGCCGCTTACCACAATATTCTTCTTTGCCTTCACCGCTTTGTCTAAGAACTGCTTGATCTGCCCAGCATCCAGCAATGTTTTAAGCTCCGCATCTACCGGATCTTCTAAATCTCTTACCACGGTGCTTTGGAACGCTCCCAACGCTTCATATTGATCCAGATCCAAATCCAGCGCCGTTTGACGACGAATGGACATGCCCACATTATCTCCTGCCACAGCAGGCGGATAGACCACCTGGACACGATACCCGCCAGGCAAGGTAGCGGAAAGCAACGGGTGTTCTTCACTCACCATCTGTGAGGTAGATTGTGCAATTAAGCGCGCCAGTGATTTCAAATGGGTAAAGGTAAAGCTTTCAATAGACTCCGCATGCCGCTCACCCTTGGTTTCCACCCACACCTCGCCTGGTGTGTTGATAGAAATCTCATTCACGCCCTCACGGTTGAGCAGCTCCGCAATTGGGGCAAGATAGGTCTCTAATGCAGCGTTGGATTGGCTCATGCGTCTCCTATCGAATAATCGTGATTTTCTTGTCCAGATCACCAGGGAAATGGAGATCTTTATTCACGTAAATCTTAATGGGCGTGCCCTGATCTATGGTGATGGTAGGGTTGGTATTGATGAAATCATCTGCAATTCTACCAATGGTGCTACTAAAATCTTTCAGTGCAGATA
>JAHDHN010000013.1:13184-20455 GCA_020631295.1 Rickettsiales bacterium | reverse complement strand
CCTGTTTCTAGCACGGCATCAATCATCTTGCCTTGTAAAATAATATTATACGGATTGCCGTATTTGGTTGCATCTTGCGTAGCCGCAGAAGATTTTCCCACGCCTTCTAACGGATCAATCATGGCATCCACAAATTCTACATCATTACTGGTAGCAGCTATGTCATTTGATGTTTCATACCCACCCGTACCGCTGCCAAAAATAATAGGGTTAGAGCGAATACGCGCTTCGTAATCTTGGTCTTCTTGTGCAAAGGCAGAACTACGCGGATCTTCATTACGATCCCGTCCAAAGAAAGACATACGGTTACGGCTATTGCTACTACTGCTACTACTGCCAAAGCGCGGGCGGTTAGACGAAGATGCACTGCTAGAAACGCTACTGCCACCAAAACGTGGACGATCTGAAGTGCTATTTCCACCGCTGCTACTGCGCCCTAACACAGGAGCCGTGGGCGTTACCAACTGTCCGTCCCCCAAACCAGGAGGCTGCGGAATAGGCGGCGGTGCTATTTTATCGTTGCTGGCTGTCTCTGTGTTATCACTATTGGACGCAGAGTTATTATTATCTTTTGCGTTATTAGATTGGCCAAAGCTCGGACGTGTGGGCGTACGCGGAGAGGTTGCATTTTTGTTCTTATCTTCCAACACAGGGCGGGTAGTGCTGGCTGTAGGAATAGCCGGCGCAGGTGCAGGCTTTTTATTTCCACCACCCAAGATGGAGAACAGTACAATCACTAATAAAATAAGCACAACGGCAAAAATAAGGAAAGTGCGACGGGCAGAGCCACCTACCGTAGGCTTATCTTGCTGCAAGTCATAGGGCTCTGCTTCGGCGCTGTCATAATTTTCAGACGGTGCGTCGCTAATGCCTTGATATTCTTTTTCGTCTTCAAACAACATAGGTTAATCGTACCATTAAACGCGGTTATTGTCATTATAGATGCAGGTCACTTCTGGCCCAGAGCGCATCACAATCTTACCCAATATTTGCGGGATTTTTATATTTTGACCCTGGCGCTGCACCTGAAGCGGTAATTCACGCCCATCTGGCGTTAACGCAAAAAACATGCTGCCAACTGCAGCTTGGTTCAGCTGCATGTAGGTGGCTGTGCCATCGTCAAAAATCTTCGTTGGTGTAAAAAGAGGGTTACCTGTCGTGCGGTAGTTGGCATTTAATGTCATGCGCATGGCGGGCTTTTGCACAGGCCCTGTAAGGTAGTTTTGCACTTTTGATGGCACACCGGGTGCCACGGCTTGTGTAAATTGCGGCGGTGCAGTGGGCGCTTGTGCTGTATGCTGTTGTGCCATCCGCGTTGGATGCACCGCCATCCGGCGGCTTCCTTGTCCGGGATAGTAAAAACGCACCACATACATCACATCTTCCAGCGGCACTTTATAGGAAGAAAGGTCAAAATAATAGGCCCGCTCATTGGTCAGAACATACATATTGGTGAATTGATCCGGGCGTGAGGCCTTTAAAAACAAACGATTCGTGGCCGGCGTTACCTTAAACCCAGTACCATCGCCTAAGGAAATGGTGCGGATCTTCTCTTTTTCCTGAAATTCGATGGTGGTTTGATATCCTGGCACCACATTCAGCTTATATACTTCCTCTGCACTATACACAAAGGTTTGAATGCGGTTATCTGCCACCGGTCCCGATTGGGCCGCTACTGCCACACTCATCAGCATAGAACATAATATTATCAGGCTGCGCATTATTCAAACACCTCTTCTTCTTCAATATTATAGTAGGTAATTTGGAACCCAAGCGGGTTTAATTCCCTGTCTTTCGGAGACATTGCATAGTCCTCGAATTTATACTCTACTATCAAAATATGATTTTTTCGTGACACTTCTTCTACAGCAGGTAAGGTAAGGTCTGTAGTCACCAAACCAATCTGCAATTTATTTTTGCCTACTTTCTGTACAGATTTAAAGTTCACACGGCGCGTAATACGAAAACCAAGGCTACGCGGGCCGGTGGGTGAATTCACAAAATTCTTATATTGGTTCTTAATTTCTTTATCTGACATAAGTTCTACAAGATACTTATCGCTTCTAAACAAATTAGGTTCATAGCCTTCACGGGCACGCACATACTGCTTCACAAAATATTGGATGATGGAAGTACTTTGTGAGTAACGCTCAATCTTTCCGCTATCCACTTTGGTTACACGGCCTGTGCGTTCTTCCACCTCAATTACAAAGGGCTCAAACACCTTGCTGGCATTTAGACGTGCTACAGAATTTACCGCCAATCCAAGACCTATTAAAGAAAGCACTGTAAGTAAAAACAGCACATTGCGCTGCACCACCGTGCGCTCAAACCGATCTCTATACCAGTTTTTGGTTTCAGAAAGTGCTTTGGCGTTTTCCTTGGCGCGCTTCTTGGCCTCTTTCTGTTGTTTTTGTTTCGTAAAACCAATCATACATTATCAATGCGCGCTTATGCGTAAAAATGCAAGCAATATGGCACTTTCTTAACGGAAAAGCTACGTTCTATAAACGGTTTTCAATATAAGCCTGATTGCGTATCTTATCCATATAGGCTTCCACTGCCTGTCCAATTTTTTCGTTACGCAGCTTTGTTTCCATTTCATCACGCGTATAGGTTCTTTTTTTATTCACCACTCTTGGCTCTTTGCGTGTGTCTGTTTTCTTTTGTGCGACTTGGAATAAGCGGAAGTCCTTTGGTGTTTGCACCGGTCCAAAAATACTTCCAGCTTTATTTTTCTTCACAAATTCCTTAAGTTCGGCCGGTAATTTTTCTTCTACGACCCAGCCAATATCACCGCCTTCACCAGACGATTTTGCATAGGTAGCAATAGCTTCATCAAACTTCATTTTGCCAGAGCGCAAATCTCCAGCAACCAGCTTTGCAAGCGTTGCCACAGAACGGTCATCACCTGTGCGAGGGAATACCAGCTCTTTCAAATAATAAATTGGCGTAGAAATAGTACTCACTACGGTTTCTTGATAGGTAAATGGGTTGTTTTTCTGCGCTTCCATTGCTTCGTTCAGCTCTGCTTCTGATACATAGCCACGACGTGCAAAACGCTGCCCTACTAATTTATTCCACAATATTTGTGCTTGAATTTGCTTCAGCACAGTACGACGGCTCACACCTTCACGTTTCAAAAAAGCATCAAACCCACCAGCCCCTAAATTATTGCGCTTTTCCAATGCGGCAATAGCTTTGCGAGAGTCTGCCTCGGTTACTTCATAGCCTTTTTCTTTCGCATGTTGAATTTGCAATGCCTCATTAATCAACTGCTCCAACGCACGACCGCGCAGCTGCGAGCGCAGCTCTGCCGTATTCGGTGCTTTAGCCGCACTGATCATCATATCAATACGCTCCACCAGCTCAAAATTAGTGATGCGCTCATTATTCACCACCGCCACCACACCATAGGTAGCAGCTTGCACAATACTGGCAGTGAACAAAGCAATATATAACGCTATTTTTTTCATGAGAGCCTCTCTTCCTTTTCAGGTTTCACCCGTTTATACGCTTCACTATTCTTTTCCAAGCGATTTTAGGGTGAATTTCACTTTTATGTCCGAGCTGGGCTCAATATCCCGGTCGCGTACAAAAGTACGTTGCCAGCCTAAATCCAGTTCAAAACAATCATTATCATACACAATGCCTGCACGATTATTGATCCACTGATTGCCTTCAATATCACGCCGTGCACCAGCATATACACGCCAATCTTTGTACAGTTTCACATTTACACCGCCATGGATCTCTTCCACCGGATTATTGGTATCAAAAAACACATAGGCTGCATTGGCCTGCACGCGCTCATGGGTAATACGTGCATCCAACTCATGCTTGCGGATATGGCCAGTTTCTTCCTCTGCCAAGAAGCGGTAGCTCACCTTCGCCAAATCCATATATTCTGCGCCCACACGCCCAACAATGTCAGACCTATCATCAGCCGCCAAACCAAGCACATCACCGTCCTTATAATATGTTTGGCCCAAAAAACCGTCCAAACGCCACTCATTATGCAGCAAGGCCGCCTCCAAGCCATATGTCACACGCGTGCCAAGCTCACGCCTGTCCACACCCGCAAAACGGCTATAATTAAATAAATTCAGATCACTCAATTCAGGCGTTAAACTGTCTTCATTGGGTACATCTTGGTTAAATTCCGCATCGGATTCACTCACATAGCCCATCACCCGTGGTGTAAGCATGGTGGTCATATTGGCATCATGACGCATCAGTGGCCAACTGGCTTCCACAGCCAAGGCAGGTGCTAGCCTCGTGCGGCTGCCATCTTCCACCTGGCCAGTACTGCTATTGATAAAATCATTCACATGATATGCATCTGCATAAAGATGCGCATCACCTTCCAGCACCACACCAGATTGGGTAATATGCTGCATTGTTACACCCGTTTGGTTAGCCGCGCGGTAACTATCGGTACCAATGCGGCGATAAAGCTGCATCAGATGCAAATCATTATAAACAGTAATGGGTGTCTCCTGCACCTCAATCGTGCGCTCCATATGCGCCTCTATCAGCGGTGCAATGAATGGCGTAGTATCTGGGTCATCATTCACATTCAGCCCCTGAAAACTAATGAGTTTACCGCCAATATAATTCTTATCCCAAATGCGATCTGCATAGCCCACTGTGGTGAGCAAATCTTCTGCACCAAAGCCATAGCGCCCCAAATAAGTATCATCACTGGCGCGCTTGCCATCAAAGCCAACAAACCAACGATGCGGCAAACTAAAGCGCCCGCTTCCCTTAATATGACCACGCCATTCACGGCCGCCATCTGCCAAGCCCACCACATTTCTCCGTTCTGGATAAGTGGCGCTGCCGCTAAACTCATATTTCCCCCATTTGGTTAAATGACGAAATTCCCCAGTGAGGATGGGCCCTTCATTAGAGGTTAAAATGGGGGCAATGGTCATGTCCATTTCTGGTTTGATATTCACGTAATAAGGAATGCGCAGCATCCCGCCCAAAATGTTAGATTGACGATATTCTGGAATTAAAAACCCGCTGCGGCGTGAAGCACCTGGCGTAGGGTGAAAGAAATAAGGCAAATAAAATACTGGCACACCCAGCAGCTCTAAGGCAGCATCTTTATAACGGATTGTCTCATTGGCCTGATCCATCATCACCTTGCGCGCCGCCAGCTGCCAAAACGGAATTTTCTTCTCTTTGCCCACACAAGCATGGCACGGGCTATAGCGCGCCTCTTCCAGCACATAGCGCGCATCACTCTGGCGCTGCGCCTTTTCTGCAGAGAAAAAAGCGTTATCCACCGTCGTCCCGCTGATATTATGGATTTCGCCCGTTTCCATCTTGCGGTTTAAGAGGGCACGCTTGGCAAAATAGCGATTGCCAAATTCATCTTCAAAAAAGATGCTTTTTTGCGCATCAATCTCATCTGTTTGCTGGTTATAACGCAAAAAAGGCGTGCGCAGAGAGCGCCCTTCATATTCCACCAGCACATTACCCTCTGCCATTACATAGGGAGACTCATAACGCACCTGATCTGCCTGAAACTCCACCTGCACAGGCTCTTCTGCTACCGCCATAAAAGGCACACAGAGCACACAAAGAATTATAGTTTGGATAAAACGAAACGACACGGCTACCCATCCTCTTTATGCAACAACAGGGCTGCGCCAATCAGCGTGATTACTGCAGGTGGCACCCACGCACCCAAAGCGGGTGATATTGCGCCGGATAATGTCATCGTGCTAATCAAGTTCATGCCAAAATACATAGCAAAGCCAATGAAAATGCCCAGCGCAATCATCAGCCCAGCTTTGCCACGTCGTGTGTTGCCAAAAGCAAAGAGCGAGGCCAGCAGCACCATGCCCACAAACAGCAACGGTGTGGCCAGCAGGCTGTGCCAGCTGAGCGCATGCTGCATGGCTGGAAACCCAGAAGCCGTAATATGCTTGATATGCGCAGGCAATTGCCAAAACCCAATGGTTTCCACCTCTCTCACCGCATTTTCCACCTCACTTTTGTTAAACGCGGTTTTGCGTGCTTCACTGCCCGCAGCGGTGTCAAACAGCCAACTACCCGGCATTAAGGTAGCCTTCTGGCTATAAATCCGTTCTTGCAAATTATGCTCACCGTCCAGCAACATCCAAATAGGTTCGCGCAGCTCCACCATATTATCGCTATTCAATGTCACAGACTTAGCATGCAACAATGCCGTACCGCTGGGTAATTTTTCCTTAAACCACATAGTATCGCCAAAGCGATAGGCGCTCACAGGCGTGGAAGAAAAATAGCGGCTTTCTTGATGCGCAAACAGCTTGAGTGACACCGCACTGAGCGGCTGCAACGCACTAAACACCAGCGCGCCCAACAAGGCAGCCAGCATCACAGCCGGAAATAAAAATTGCCACACGGAAATGCCCGCTGCGCGCACCACAATCAGCTCCCGCGAATGGGTGAGCTTGCTGTAACATAACAATGTGCCAATATAGACCGCAAAGGGAAACACCACCAATAGCAAGGAAAGCAGGCGCAACCCACCCATTTGCAACACCACCCAAAAGGGCACGTCTTTATTGCCCGCACGGCGCAACAAATCCATCACATCCACCAAATAAACCAGCAGCGCAATGACTGAAAGCACCAGCCCCACGCGCAGTAAAAACTGCTTGCCTATATAATAATGTAATGTCCGTGCTGCCATGTGCTGATATTACACCTCACCATAGGTAAAGGCTGGGTTCTCTGCATAGGCCTTTAGGCTGGGTTGGGCGGCGTCACGCTCCGAAAAAATTGGCTCCACCGCCACTGGCCACTCAATGCCAATCTCTGGGTCGTTAAAGGCAATGCCGCCTTCACCTGCCGCATTATACAAACCATCTGTTTTATACAGCACATCGGCCGGCCCATTGCCCATCACACAAAAACCATGCGCAAAGCCTGCCGGCACCCAGAGCAGCCGGCCATTTTCATCGCTCAGCTCTGCGCCCACATATTGCCCAAATGTCGGTGACCCAGCCCGAATATCCACCGCCACATCGTAAATAGCGCCACGCGCCACACCCACCAATTTGCCTTGATCTGGGTTGCGCTGATAATGCAAACCACGCACCACACCCGGTGCAGAACGTGAATGATTATCCTGCACAAAATCCTGTACAATCCCCAGCTCTGCAAAGGCAGCCTTGGAATAGCGCTCGGTAAAAAAACCACGGCTGTCACCATACACATCCAGCTGGATCAGCTTCACCTCGTCAATGGCAGTCTCTAACAATGTTGGCATG
>JAHDHN010000013.1:11442-13084 GCA_020631295.1 Rickettsiales bacterium | reverse complement strand
ATCCAGCTGGATCAGCTTCACCTCGTCAATGGCAGTCTCTAACAATGTTGGCATGGATATTTTCTTCCTCTTCTACTTCAACATGTTCCCTGTGGCTCGACCACAGGGTCAAATACTACAACAGCATAATTGCTAGATTTGATCCTGCGATCAAGTCGCAGGAAACAGTGTTTATGCATTAAATAACTAATCAATAGCCACAACTTTATGGGTTTGGAAGGAAAGTTTATAGCCATGCGTTTCTGCCAAGTGCAAACAATGCTCCAAGTTCGCTTGGTTCTTTGCTTCATCATATTCATCCATCGGCTGCAGGAAAACAGTCGTATTTCCTGTATCTAGGTCTGGTACGGTATTATACGGCGATAAAGCTGCAGAAATAAGATATTTATAGGCCAATACACGTGCAGCCACATCTGGCCGGATAGGGTGGTAGCTGCCGCTGGTCGCTTTAGGCGAACAAATAATATCCACCTTCTTTGGCACCTCTTGCCACAACGTGCCATTGGTTTCTATCTGCACTGCAAACCCTACCTCTAACAGCGCTTCACATAAAGGCGCAATGGGTTGGCGCATCGGCTCACCGCCGGTAATCACCACCAGCTTTCGTTCAATGTCAGCCGCATAAACATGCACCTGCGCCAGAATATCTGCCAGCTGCATAGGAGCAAAATCTTCAAATTCTGTATCGCAAAAGCTGCAGGCCAAATTGCACCCGCCCAGCCGAATGAATATAGACGGCACACCCGTATGCGGCCCTTCGCCCTGCACAGTGGGGAAAATTTCTTGCACCAAGAGGGTGCTGCCATCCCCTTTTTCCGGTGCACGTTTTGGGTTCTGGCCAAACATGGTTAGGCTTCCTTTTGCACGCGCTTGGCCGGTGAGCGCAGCAACAAAAATAAGGTGATGGAAAGCACAACCAACACGCTTAGATGCTGCAAAATGAACAACATGCTGTGCTTTTCTGTGACCTTCACGAGCATGAATTGCAGCACAATATAACCCACACCACATATAGATGCCAATAGCAGCTTTTTGCCTTCACCGCGGCGGCTATATTGCCCGCTTAAGAATGGCACCGCCGCAATGAGTAATAGCACTATATTGGCGAAGGGCCAGGCCAGACGAAAATGCCCTTCGGCCCAGCTTTTGCGTTCTAGCTTCTCTGGTACGCCCTCTTCCGGCCAAAAGAGCTGTGGCAGAAAACGCTCCTTCACACTCAAAAAGCGTTGCCGCTTAAGCTCTTTATAATAATCCGCCATCTCAATGCTGTAGGATGCAAATTGCAAATTATCCTTCACGCCGGTGCGATGGTTATATTGCTCCCTGGTACCTTCTTTCAGTGCAAAAATAGGGCCAGAGCTGCCATTAATAATGGTGCCTTCTTTGGCATAGACCGTCACCGGTTTTTGCGGATCACGCTCATCATGTACCATAATGCCATACAGCTTGCCGCCCGCTGCGCGCTCATTAATATACACCGTCATCTCATTATTCGGCCGCACAAACACGCCTTCCTGCAGCAAAATGGAGGCATAATTATCCTTAATATAATATTGCAGTTCCTTAAACGCCTTGTACGACAGTGGAAAAAGATACCAGCCGATCAACATAGAAACTGCCACCACAATCCAGCCACATTTCA
>JAHDHN010000013.1:0-11342 GCA_020631295.1 Rickettsiales bacterium | reverse complement strand
GCCACCAGCAAAAAGGGTGCGGCCAGCCGCCAAAAAATGTAACGCTGATAGGTATTGAACATACCAAATGCCATAATCGGGTTTTCTGTTTCATACAAGGTTGCATAGCGGGTGTAAAAGAGGCATAGTATCATGCACAAGAAATGCATTTGGGCAAAAGGAGGCATGCACTATGTTAGAAATTCAATTTACCGCAAAGGACAAGGGCGCACATAAGGATATTGTGGTGCTGTGCAACACAAAAGGTGTACTGAAAGAAAGCAGCGCTTGTTTGCCCAAAGACGTGGTGGAGCATGTGGATGTGGCCATGGAGAAATCCAGCTTTTCCGGGAAATTTGGGGAAACAGAAAGTGTAATTTGCCACAGTAAAGAAGTGTGCCATATTATTCTGATTGGCACAGAAAAAGACGGTGATGAAGATTATACCGAACTGGATATTCAGCGCCTGGGCGGCAAGATCACAGCCAAGTTAAATGCAGAGCGTATTGATGCTGCTACGGTCTATTGTATGGACGGCGCCGGTGGTTTTTCGGCTGATTTTGAAGCAGCCCATTTGGGCTATGGCGCGCGCTTGCGTGCCTATGACTTCGGTAAATATTTTACCAAGCGTAAGGAAAAAGACACACCAAGTTTACACACGCTGGAATTTGCCTGCCCTAACCCAAACCAAGCCAAAAAGGGGTTTGACCCGTTAGCAGGCGTGGCGGGCGGTGTGGAGCTGGCCAGAAATGTGGTGAGCGAGCCACCAAACGTGCTCCATCCGGAATCTTACGCTGATACCATCAAAGAAATGACCAAGCTGGGTGTGAAGGTAGAAATCTTAGGTGAAAAAGAAATGGCCAAGCTGGGCATGCACTCGCTCTTAGGTGTGGGCTTGGGCAGCCGCCGTGAATCGAAGCTGGTGATTATGCAGTGGAACAATGCACCGAAAACCGCCAGCAAACAACCGATCGCGTTTGTGGGTAAGGGTGTCACGTTCGATACGGGCGGTATCTCGCTTAAACCAAGTGCTAATATGGATGAGATGAAATATGATATGGGCGGATCGGCCGCCGTAGTGGGCGTAATGCATGCACTTGCCGCACGTAAAGCAGAGGTAAATGCCATTGGCGTGGTGGGCCTGGTAGAAAATATGCCAGACGGCCAAGCGCAACGCCCGGGTGATATTGTCACCTCCATGTCTGGCCAAACCATCGAAGTGTTAAACACAGATGCAGAAGGCCGCCTGGTACTGGCCGATGCGCTGTGGTACACGCAAGACCGCTTTAAGCCACGTTTTATGGTGAATCTTGCCACGCTGACCGGCGCGATTGTGGTGGCACTTGGCAGCCAGCATGGTGGCTTGTTCTCGAATGATGATGAGCTTTCTGCACGGCTGGAAGAGGCCGGCAAGCAAAGCGGTGAGAAATTATGGCGCTTCCCGCTTGGCCCGGAATATGACAAGCAGATTGATTCCAAAGTGGCAGACATGCAAAATATTGGCAATGCCAAGGGCGCTGGCAGCATCACCGCCGCACAATTCTTGCAGCGCTTTGTGAATGATGTGCCATGGGCGCATTTGGACATTGCTGGCATGGCCTGGGCGAAAAAAGCCAGTGATGTGGTGCCAGCCGGTGCCAGTGGATTTGGCGTACGCCTACTGGATCAGCTGGTGCGCAACCATTACGAAGGGTAAGAAGCTGGCCTTCTATACATCAATAATTACCACGTCATTCCATGGTTTATCCATGGAATCTCCTAACAAGAAAACAGCAATTGGAAGGAGATCCCACGGACCAGCCGTGGGATGACGCTAAAATAGTGAAAAGGAAATAGTTATGACATTGCAACTGCCTCCTATGGTCTATGTACAGGGCGAGGAAATGACTCGCGTGGCCATGGACATGATTTTGGACAGCTGGTTTGCGCCGCATACAGATATGTCAGCCTGGGAGGTGTTTGATCTGTCTGCCAAGCACCGCGATGATACGGAAGACCAAGTGCTGCATGATGTGGTAGCGGCGGGCAAACGCTTAAAGGCCATTTTTAAAGAGCCAACTGTAACGCCCACCGAAGCCCAACGCAAATCCATGGGTTTGAAGAAAGCCTGGGGCAGCCCCAACGGCGCCATGCGCCGCGGCTGGAACGGCATTAGCATCAGCCGTGATACCATCCAAATTCCTGGCATTGCACTGGGCTATAAAGAGTCTGTGCTGTTTGACCGTCATGCGGTGGGCGGTGAATATGGCGCAGCACACGCGCTGGTAGGCAAAGGCACATTAAAAAGCGTGTTTGAGCCGGCAGATGGCAGTGAGGCAGTGGTGATTGATGCGCGTGAACTGACCAACGCACAAAATGCAGCGGTGAGTTACATCAACCCGCTGGATAATGTGGATGGTCTGGCGCATCATTTCTTCCGCCGGGCGCTCGCGGCCAAAAAAACACCCTATATTGTAACCAAAAAGACGGTGTTTAAATGGCAGGAATCCTTCTGGCAGATCTGCAAAGAGGTGTTCAATGCGCATTATAAGGACGATTTCGCCAAGGCGGGCCTGCTGAAAGATACGCATGGCGAACTAGCGCATCTTATTTCCGATGCTGCAACCATGAAAATGGTGGCCTGGACAGACGGCAATTTTGCCATGGTAAGCCATAATTATGATGGCGACATGCTAACCGATCTGATGAGCCAGGTACATCGCTCGCCTGGGTTTATTTCCTCCGTGTTGCTGGGTAAGGATGACAATGGCAATCCGATTAAAGAATTTGAGGCCAGCCATGGCACGGTAGCAAACCAATATAAGGATCATTTGGCCGGCAAGGAAACCTCGCTTAACCCGCTTGGCATGGTAGATGCATTGCTGGGCGCCATCAACCATGCAGCCAGTTTTGAGGGTAATGCGGAGGCTATTTCCGCTTTCACCGCACGCGTGCGCGCTGCCATGTATGATTGCATGAAAGAAGGCAAAGCCACGCGTGATATGGTGGGTGCTTCTGGCCTGACCACAGAAGGCTTCATCGCAGCTGTGGCAGAACGGATATAATCACCTATGTCGCACGCCATTTTGTTCATCGTGCATGGGTCACGCCGTGAAGCGTCGAACGAAGAAATGCGTATGCTCGCAAAATCTTTAGCAAAGCGCACAGGCAAGCAAGTGCAAATTGCCTATTTGGAGCTGTGCCATCCTCTGATTGGCGAAGCGATTGATCTGCTTGCTGAGCAAGGCACCACACATATTGATGTGCTGCCCTATTTCTTGGCAGCTGGCAAACATGTGGTGCGTGATGTACCAAATGCGGTGACACAAGCACAAGAGAAACACCCGCATCTTACCCTCACCATTCAAGACTATGCCGGCAAACATCCGCGCATCATAGAGGCGCTTTCTCATATTGTGGAAGAGGTGGCGTGAGTGATGACCCACACCACCCTCATCATCGCACGGCATGGCAACACTTTTGACAAGGGAGATGTGGTGCTGCGTGTGGGCGCAGGCACGGATTTACCATTGTCGCAAAGCGGGCAAGCACAGGCAACAACGCTGGGCGCGCACCTGCGTGCGCAATTTCCGGAGATCACTCAAGCATATGTGAGCCCGCTGCAGCGCACACAACAGACCTGCACACTTGGCTTTCCTGGTCTGGCACAACAGATTGATCCGCGCCTGAATGAGGTGCATTACGGACCCGATGAAGGCAAGCCAGAAGCCGAGGTGATTGCCCGGATTGGGGAAACGGCACTGCAACAATGGGAACAGAACCATATTCCGCCGCAAGACTGGCCGGTGGATGTAGCGCACATTCAAGCCGACTGGCAGGCGCTGGTAGCGGAGATTATGCAGAAACATGCAGGCAACACAGTGCTGATTATTACCAGCAACGGCACGGCGCGCTTTGCACCTGGCTTATGTGATAATGCAGAGATTGCCGCGGGCAACACCAAATTACGCACCGCGTCTTACGGCGTGCTGCAGCATGACGGCACCAGCTGGACCCTAGAGTGCTGGAATGTACGTGCGTAAATAAAAACAGTATATGCAGGGAGCTATAAAGTCTGGTTAAACTGTATAACCCCACGCAGATGCGTGCCCATAGAGGGTAAAGGGGGATAAAATCACTTAAGACCTGACCGAATGTCGGTGATATTAAGGTTTTCATCTGTGCTGATGCCTGTAGGGAGAACATCAGACTCAAAGAATGGAGTATAACTATATAGACTCTTCTATACTTGCCTCATCGCAAAATCCTGCTTATACACCACGCCTCGCCTCAAGTGCAGAGGGGTGGCCGAGCGGTTTAAGGCGCACGCCTGGAAAGCGTGTTGGGCATCCGCCCTCGAGGGTTCGAATCCCTTCCCCTCTGCCATTTAATATGCTTCAAACCAAATGTCAGTGTGGTTTTCTGTAAAGTGTGATCTCCCTCTAAAGCCCTTATCCTGCGGGGTCTGGCAGGTTTTGGATGTGCAAAATAGCCCTTATACTCAGTCTTCATTTTTGGCTAAAATCTGTGTTTTTTCCAAGAAATCTGTCTCCAGTCTCCAAACACACTACCATCAGAGAATCTGGATAGTGTTCGTTTTCAGCTATTTTTAAGCCATTGGTTCGCAATTCAGGCGCTGTGCGGCTGGAACGCTACGAACTATGATATTTCTAGATAACTGATTATGAGTTTTGAGGGTGGATAGATGATATACAGCTTGATGTTATCACAAAAAACGGAAAAAATTGTACGTTAAGATTTCCATGCTTATTCTTGATAATAGTCACCTTGTCCAAAAGGAAAATCAAACTTCAGCGCTTTATAAATAGACTTGCTTGAAACCGTAATGCCATACTTATAGAGGGTGTAATCACCGCGTGTATTCTGCTTAACCCCCTCATATATGCCTCCACCTTTAGGTAATAAGATTAGACTGGTTTTGTTCTCATCATTTTTTATCGCTTTTTGTTTTTTTGATTCAGTAGAAATAGTCTCTAGGAGCTTTCTAATCTTATAAGAATCCTTCATATTAGTTATATAAAAATTACCTTCATCTGGATTCAAGTGATCCCTTAAATTAAGTAACTCTTGATCAATATTATTTGCGTCGAATCCGAACCCTAAGATATATACATCTCTTGGAGTTGTTTTACCATTCTCGTTTTTTGGACCAAGGAACCCATTGCAAAGAAACTTATTATTCTCTTTATCTATTTGTTTACAACACTGACCAGAAATAGTTTCTCCATTTTCTCGTCCACGCATAGTACTGATGTGCTTGGCATTCTTTAGTGCATATAAAACATTAAAAATATTCTCTATACAAAAGGGCTGGTTATCATCTTCATCTATCAAGAAACCTATGCCATTATTATTTTTATTCACAAAATCCGCTACATTTACTTGACCATAAACGTGACGAATATTGCTTTGAAGCGTTGTTAGAACTCTTTCCTTGGTGCTGTCATCTGATGTCTGCAATATATGATCATGTAAATGCCTGGAGATAGTATCTTCAAGCGAAGTATCATAATTAAAGGGGCTGTCCCAGATAACTAGATTAGATATTGATTAACCCATTGTTTTAGTTGCTGTAATTGTGCTTTTGGCTCAGGGTTGTTAAATCGCCACTCGCACTCCTTTAGAAATACTCCAAAATGCGCCTTAGGAACACCATTAAATTTCCGCATGTGACGCTTGGCTTGATTCCAGAAATTCTCTATCCCATTAATATGGTTTTTACCATGAGCGAACCGCTTCGAGTGGTTAATTCGCTCATGGTAAAAACCCTGTACATCCAGCGTATTATAGCTGCGATAATGGTCCGTATAGACAATGGAATCCGGGGCAATCTTCTGCGTGGCAATGGGGATTAACGTGTCTGCTTTTGTGTCAGAAACAACCTTTGCATATACCTTGCCACCACGCTTGAGCAAGCCAAATACTGCCATTTTACCAGCAGCACCTCTGCCGCGCTTTCCTTTACGAACACCGCCGAAATAGCTCTCATCCAGCTCCACTTCTCCTGAAAATACTTCAAATGCCTCTTGCTCTTGATGATAGGCTATCAGCTCGCGTAAACGATGAAAATAATAGGCCGCGCTCTTGCGGTTAATCCCTACCAATTCGGCTGCACAGCGGGCCGTTGAGCCACTCACAAAATGCTCTAATAATCGATATTGTATCTGCTTGCTTAATCTGCTCTTGCGCATGTCCCATTCCTATAACTCCAATCAGTTAACTGGGACAGCCCCTTCTTCATTTATTAGCCAATGGGGAGGAGCGTTTGCTTGCAGCAGTAGAGTTGGGTCATATCCCGATCTCGGCCGCGAAGGTGATTTCTGAAGCTGCACCTGGTGAAGAACAGAACGCCCTACAAGATGCTTATGAGAATAATCTGCTCAAGGGCTATAAATTGCGGATGGCAAAACAGCTTCTGGAATCACGTAACAAGCATGGCAAAGAATTGCGGCAAGGCACTAGGCCACCAGCCTCACCCAAGCAAATGTCTGCAGATGATGTGCTGGAGGTGTACCAAAAAGAAGTGGATCGGAAGCGCCATATCACCAAAAAGGCAGAGCTAGTCACACAGCGCATGGCATTTATTGCTGAGGCACTGAGACAGCTTTACCATGATGATGCATTTGCTGCTATTTTAGAAGCGCAGAACCTCACCTCTCTGCCTAAACCACTTCAAAGCTACATACAGGACAGCCCATGATACAGAATCAAGATGCACGAGAGATTCATTACGGGTTTGAAACAGGACTGATAGAGCTTGCTGTTGATGATATTGTGCCTACCAAAATGCTTGGCGAAGCACTGCAATTTAGTGCCAAATATAAGAAAATCCTCTCTTCCATCAAAGAGGTGGGCGTGATTGAACCGCCCGCAGTGACCAAACAGGGGGAAAGTTATATCTTACTAGATGGGCATTTACGCCTCCAAGCACTCAAGCAGCTAAAACAACCAAAAGTGCAGTGCCTGCTCTCACAAGACGATGAGGCATTTACCTATAACAAGCATATTAATCGCCTGTCACCCATTCAGGAACACCGGATGATACAGCAAGCCATTGCAAAGGGCGTTCCACAGGAAAAGATTGCACGCGCCTTAAATGTAGATGTGAGGAATATTATGCAAAAGCAAAAATTACTGAACGGCATTTGTGAAGAGGCGGTACTGATGCTAAAGGACAAGATGGTTGCCAATGGTGTATTTCCTTTACTCAAACGCATGAAACCCCTTCGCCAAGTGGAGGCTGTTACGCTTATGAATGATACAGGCACCTATTCTATATCGTATGCCAAAGCCTTATTGGCTGCCACGCCTCAAGAGCAGCTGGTACAATCCAAACACGCCAAAAAGGTAAAAGGGCTCAACAGTGAGCAAATGGAGCGCATGGAACAAGAAATGGAAAGTCTGCAGCGCGAATATAAGCAGGTGGAACAGCATTATGGCCGTGATGTGCTCAATCTTACTTTAGCCAAAGGCTATCTCGGCTCCTTACTAGAAAATGCCCATATTGTGCGCTATCTTGCACAGCATCAGCCTGAAATACTCACCGAATTCCAAAAAATCACTGAAATGACCCTTTTGGATAATATGCTTGAGTAAGGTACAAGCATTAACGATTTCTTAACATGATTAGGGGTAAAATGGAGCCAGAGAAACAGTGCTTCTGCGCCCAAAAGAGAGCGTAGAAGGCAGATTATGATAGTTTTATGACACAGCATACGCGTCACCAAACTGTCACACAATAAGGCTATTATTGTCATATGGATGAAGAAAGAAACATTGCGCCTGTATTTTTCCGTACATCTGGAAAAATGACAGCTCATGGCCTAAGTGAAGATAATCAAGCACGCCTTCAGCAGACAGAAGAGAGTGATCTTCCCTTTTCGTATCCTAAATTATATGCTGATGATAAACCATTTTATGAACTGTCTAGTAATGCAGATAATGCTTCATATTGGCTTGGTTTTAATGTGAATCAAGCAGGTATACCGGATTCACGCTATGCAGAAGGTTCTGTTACCTTGCCCATTAGCCAGTTAGCACCTTTTTCTCCATCAGATTTAGTGGTTAGAGATTATTACACACAATATATGGATGATCCAAACGGTTTGGCGGTGGCTGATGGACGATTTCATCAAGCAAGCGCACTATTTTTTGAAGATGAAAACCGCTTTAACCAATATAAAGAATCAGAATATGTCCGCTTTTTGGGCGATATGCATACGGCAATTAACCCAGTACACAGCGCTGACACTAAAATGATGAAGGCAAGTTTGGGGGGAGCAGTCCTTTACGGTTTACATGAAGATATTGCCTCTGTTATTGGTGCGCGCCGTAATCTTCTACAATCCCGCTCACCTAGAGCAATTGCCGCAGCAGTAGAAGAAGGTGTGGTAGCCAGCAAAGCTTTAAGAAAAAGCACCATTAAAGGAAGCGCTGCTTTTTCTGCCCCTCTATTAGCCCGAGCTTTATATTATGAGGGATTATCAGAATCAGAGTGGGTTAATCAATATGGTGATGCATGGGAGGAAGCCTATGGAGAGCGCCCTAATTTAGGGACAATACAACGCATTAGTACAACTGGAAAATTGCTTAATTTAGGTGGAGGGGTTGTTATTGATGCCACTGCTACAGGAATGCTTGCCTTTCCTGTTGTTGGAGAAGTAGCTGTTGGCAGTCGAGCTGCTCATATGGTGTATTGCATTGCTGAAGAAAAAAGAATGCCAGAAGACTGGCTAGATTTTTATTCTCAAGAATTGCTGCATTATATGTTTGGACAGGCCACCGATTCTGAACGTGAAGTATTTGCTCACAGGGTTTCATTTGAGCAAATATTAGCGCCTATGCAAGGCAGAGAAGGAGCTAAACTTAGCGTAAAAGATGAAAAGTTTATGCTTTCAATTGCACGTAGAGATTTGTCTCCAGCAGAAAAACAGCTTTATCTTCATGAATATGTTAAGGCATGTGCATATAAAGCTGATGATGGTGAAGGCAGATTTTTTAATGAGGATGAAGCCAAAAAATATGTGGAAGCAGCTATCCATTTTGCGGTGGATAAGCCAGATATTTACCGTCGTCAGTCGAGTATAGCAAAAATTATGCTAAAAGATGAACTGATTGATGATAAAAGTTTTGAGTTTTTATTTAAGCATCGCAGCTTTGACACACAAAAAGCTGTGGGCAGAGCGTTGTATTTTATCAATAGCCCTGATTTTACAGGAGATGAAAGCTTACTCCATGCGCTGATACGCAATAATGGAAAAGAAAAAACCTGCCAAGGAAAGCGTATAGAACACTCCAACGCAAAAGAAAAAGCCCAAGCGCAAATAGCTTACCATTTACTTGACCATTTTGCATTACAAAAAGAGCTTGAACTTGACCCCTCTATTGGCTTGCAAGCCTTGGATGGTACTCCCCTAAGTGAGCAAGAGCTGTATGCCTTGATTCATGAAATGGCTGATGACCGAGACCCACGGGCCAGCCAATATAACGGTTCTGAAAAAAAGGCCTTAGAGGTGATGAACGCCTATATCTTACCAGCTAAAGCACGTTTGATGGCCGATAATTTAGCGTATTTTTCTAGCCATGGTATTAACAGCTTGGATAAAAGCTATTTAGCCCCCGCATTTGTACAAAATCTTGGAGATTATATTGATCATCCAAGCAAATTAGATGTATTGGAGAGTTTGCATAATTTTTCAGATAATGAATGTACCAAATATGCCATAATTAAACAATCTATGTCTCAACATAAACCATTTGTGGATATTTTAACGGCGCATACAAGTGCTATGATGCCCACCCAAAAAGAGGCAGAATGGTTATTTAAAGTACCAAACACTAAAATGGAGATGGACAAGTTCCTAGCGGAGCGCGATCGTAGAGCTGTGACGTTTGAAACCTATGCAAATTATTATCATAAGGCTCTAGAAGATAAACAGCTGCCTGCCTCAACATTAGCCGTGTTTAATACAAAAGATGTACAGAAACAGGAAAAAATAGCAAAAATTTTAACGATTAGCACAGGGTTTGATGTGCATGCTCCGCTAAGTCGACAAACACAAAAAGATTTAAAAGACATTGTTACAGAACAAAATGCTAAAGAATCAGAAAGACTTTATGCACAGTTTTTAGAACGTCAATTTAAGGAACAAGAGCCAGAAAATTATGTCTACATGACGGCCATTATGGATTATGCATCCGTTTCACCCGAACATAGAGTAAAAATTATTGAAACACGTTTAACCCCCCTTAGCACAAAGGCAGCAGTAATAAGCCAAGCACAAGAACTTGTTCCGTTCATTAAAGCAATGGAAAATTCTGCTGCATGTGGGGAACTTGACCCTTGTGTTTTAGAAGAGGCCAAAACAGCATATGAGGCCATTACAGATACTAAGCCACCAGCTAAACAACTTGGTTTTTTTGGAAAGATCACCCAAAAATTAAAAACAAAAATGGATGAGATACGCGCAAATATAGCAGAGGATATGGAAGTGCTGGAAACATGTGAAGATATATGTAATATTGAGCATATATCACATGGCGGACCCAATTTTACGCGTTAATGCTCAATATGTCATAAAAAATTCATCAATTATTAGCGCTTTGTTAACCATTTTCTGATAGTTTTGTCACAGTGCTGTCATATCGATTTGTCATCTTTGTCATAGAAGATAAATAAAATATCAGCCCTAAAATGGCATAAAAGAGGAAAAGACCATGTTTAAAAACTTTAGTCAGCTAGTTGATGCAATGCGAGGAGTCAGCCGTACCAATGTAACGGATGAGATGAAACATGCTTTTAAGGAGTTTACTGGTCGTGATTACAGTGTGCGTGTACATGATTTTCTTAATGCCCGCGCCGATCTTAGTTTTTCAGGCCGCAATGCGGATGCAATAGCAGATTTTGGCAAGGCTTTTGATGAATTTCGTATCACAGGTGTGGATGCAGGCCCAAGAGCAGCTGGCACGCGTCGTCGTATTAGGCCTACAGAACCTTCTGCTCCAAACCTTGCGCCAAGAGAAGCCAGGGTGGTGAAAATGGATAACAACCCAGCACTTAAAGCTGAGATAAAAGGGGAGGAATTAGCAAGGCCCAATAAAACAGATGATGATGTGTTAAAATTAAGTGATGGACGAACGGCACGCCCTGTTGAAGGCGCCCGATTTGATTCATCCAGAGGTGAAAATGGCGCATATGTCAATAAAGACGACAACCGCATGATTCCTCCTGCAGGCAAGAAATATGAGATGATTAATGGTAAAGTGCATATGGTAGACGCCCCCAAAGGGCCGCAAACCAACGTAAACCAAGCAGTTAGAACAGGCACAGATGACTATGCTGATATTACCCCAAATAGCAGTAA
>JAHDHN010000097.1 GCA_020631295.1 Rickettsiales bacterium | reverse complement strand
GCTGAGTAACATCACTGCACATACACGCCATAACCACATATTCATTCCTTATATTCTGTGTCATACCGCGACTTGTTCGCGGTATCCAGAGCCACAACGCTAATATTTACCGTATCGCCCCTGGATCCCGTGGATAAACCACGGGATGACGACATATTGTGTTTATATCAACTAATTCGCAACGATAGAAAGGATTGTTACACGAATGCGCCATTTCAGTTAATCTTTTCTGACTCCTATTTTAGCGTCATCCTCGGACAAGCGCCAGCGCAGAGTCCTAAGGATCTATGGCCACAGGAATAGATATCACTCCCTTGGCCCTAGGTCGTCCGATCAAGTCGGACGATGACGAGTATATGAGGAGAAAAAAATGTTAAATGGAATTAGTCTATAATCCCCAACACCCGCTCCACAATCCCATCCGCATCCAGGCCCGCTTCTTTATACATTGCCTCTGCCGTGTCGTGCTGCTGATAGATATCCGGCAGGTGCATATGTGTGAGGGTCACTTTTTTGCCCGCGACCGTCTCTGCCACTTGGGCAGCAAAGCCGCCAATGGCATTTTCTTCAATGGTGATCATATGCGTGTGCGTGTCCGCCAGCTTTCGTAGCAGTGCAGCATCCACCGGCTTGGCAAAGCGTGCATCTACCACAGTGATGCTGATGTTATGCTCTGTTTCCAACTGACCAGCCGCTTTCATTACCTCCGCTAGGCGTGTGCCCAGCGATATAACCGCAATCTCTTTACCTTTACGTATGACGCGCCCCTTGCCGATCTCCAGCTGCTCTGGCGTTTCTGGCAAGGCCACACCCACGGCACTGCCGCGCGGATAACGAAAGGCAATCGGCCCATCATCATATAAAGCTGCCGTATGCACCATATGCGCAAGCTCGGCCTCATCACTGGGTGCCATCACCACCATATTTGGCAAGCAACATAAATAGCTCACATCAAAACTGCCGGCATGGGTGGGGCCATCTGCGCCTACCAACCCGGCACGGTCAATGGCAAAACGCACCGGCAAATTTTGAATACACACATCATGCACCAGCTGGTCATAGGCACGCTGAAGGAAGGTGGAATAAATCGCGCAAAAGGGCTTGAGGCCCTCTGCTGCCAGCCCTGCAGCAAAGGTCACGGCATGTTGTTCGGCAATGCCAACATCCATCATACGATCTGGAAAACGCGCAGCAAAGGCGTCCATGCCGGTGCCAGATGGCATAGCAGCCGTAATACCCATAATCTTGTCATCTTGCTCCGCTGCTTTAATAAGGCTATCGGCAAACACATTGGTATAGCTGGGCGCACTTGGCCCGCTGGATTTCTTCTGAATTTTCGTATCCGGATCAAACTGCTTCACCGCATGGAATTTTTCGGTGCTGCTCTCGGGCGAATCAAAGCCCTTACCCTTCTCGGTTACCACATGCAGCAAAATTGGCTTTTGCTCACGCTGCTGCTTGATATTTTGCAACACAGGAATCAGCTGCTCCAAATTATGGCCGTCCACAGGACCCACATAATAAAAGCCCATTTCTTCAAAGAAATTACCGCCACCCACGGCCATATGCTTAGCATATTGCTCGGTCTTTTTCATTGCACTACCAATGAAGGAAGGCAAACCACGCGCCATCTTTTTGGTAGCGCGGCGCAACGTGCGGTAAGAACGCGACGAAATTAACCGCGAGAGATAACCACTCATTGCGCCCACAGGCGGCGCGATCGACATGTCATTATCGTTCAGTACCACAATCAGCTTACTATTCAGCGCACCAGCATTATTCAGTGCTTCATAGGCCATGCCGGCACTCATCGCACCGTCACCAATCACGGCAATAACATCATTGTCTTTACCCGCACGGTCACGCGCAATAGCCATGCCCAACGCTGCGGAAATGGAGGTGCTACTGTGCCCTGCGCCAAACGGATCATAGTCACTCTCGCCACGCTTGGTAAACCCAGAAAGCCCCCCCCCTTGACGCAGCGTATGCATCTTGTCACGGCGGCCGGTCAGAATTTTATGCGGATAGGCCTGGTGCCCCACATCCCAAATCAGCTTATCATCCGGTGTATTAAACACATAATGCAGCGCCACACTCAGCTCCACCACACCCAGGCCAGCACCCAAATGCCCGCCCGTTTGCGCCACCACACGAATACATTCTTGGCGCAACTCCTCTGCCAAGGCAGGCAGATCCGCCGTCGCAAGGGCGCGCAATTGCTCTGGCGTATATGCCTGGTCTAATAATGGTGTGTTGCGTTGCATAAGGCTCTTGAGATACGGCGAATAAAGTTATTATACCAGCGTTTTAGATTCCGAAAGAGGAAATAAGTGTTACGGGATTTCCCTTAAAAATTCTGACCATGCGATATGGAAAAGGGATCTTTGGCAACAGAACGCCAAAGGACTATGATGCTGCCAAGAAATTGGTAGAAAAACTTAAACGTCAACTATAGTATTTTCTAATTTTATTGATTGTTATCAATAAAATTGTCCGCGTAGCTCATCGCGGCGTAAAATCAAGGCGTTCGCTCGTTACACTCGCTGCTTGATTTTCATAGCATTCCCGTTGGTAAATTTCGAAAATGCTATAAAAACGGCAGAAGAACGGCGAGAGAAGTGGAGAGATGTTTCCGATACCCTCGGTGACAACCCAGAAACAGCTCGCGGCTTCAGATACCGAGAAGCCCTAAGAAAAAGAACCAAATATGAGAATTTGGTTCCAACCTTAGAAAACGACGTGCTTGCTGCTGAATCAATCTTACTTAGATATTCATAGATTGATTGCCCTTCACCAATTATTTGGCACGCATTTGCGTGGGGTTATACAGTCCCCAAACGGACTTTATAGCTCCCTGCATTTAGAAACTGACAGGTCGTAAATTTATCACAGAGTTTTCACACAGTCTGGAATGGTTTGAGGGCGCAGCAAACCCAATGCAAGTGCCGGAGGTGCGTGCGTTCTTGGCTGAAAAATTGCTGCCTATCATTGAAAAGTCTTTAAAATTCAAGAAGCGCAGCCTTTTTACCAATGTAGATATCATTGCTCATAATATGGAGGAAGACCCTGTCTTTCTAAATAAATGCTTAGCTGTGTTAGAAAGGAAGATGCCACATACTATTACATCACGTAATAATTTTGTTTTTACAACGCTCACAGATGCTAACCATAATATTTTTTTCTATGTTTCCTGCGGCTCGACCGCAGGATCAAATAGAGCAGTTATGCTGTCTCACTATTTGACCCTGTGGATAAATCACAGGGAACAATGGCTTTTATGATTTCTTTACTGAAATAGACGATAAAAGTCCGCCTCGTGCATGCTGCAGACTTAACCCTACTCTTCAGAGGTTGCTTCTTCGCCGCCTTCTTCTGCAGCTCCAGCGCCTTCAGCAGTAGCTGTTTCTTCTGTTGCTTCTTCCTTCTTCGCGCGGCCCACAATGGCGGCGATGGTGAAGTCACGGTCATCAATCACCGGAGATACGCCCTCAGGCAATTCCACAGCGCTGATTTTCTTGGCTTCACCAATGGCAAGGTCAGATACATC
>JAHDHN010000096.1 GCA_020631295.1 Rickettsiales bacterium | reverse complement strand
ACAGAAAAACCTCCTATAAAAAACTGTCCGTTAAATCATAGCCACGTCATTATATTCCCAGACCTGTATAACCGTTGCTGTCGTTTCATATTGCACCGCGCGGCTGCCTATGGCATAGGGATTCGCTAATTAGCCCAAAGAAGGACATAAATCATGCCTCATATTTTACTATTGCCTGGTGATGGCATCGGCCCGGAAGTAACACAGCAAGCCAAGCGCGTGCTGGAATGGTTTAATGCGCATGACGGTGCAGATTTTACCTTCTCTGAGGCGCATTTGGGCGGCTGCGCTACCGATGCCGAAGGCAACCCTTACCCAGAAAGCACCAGCAAGGCAGCCAAAGCGGCCGATGCGATTTTGCTGGGCGCCGTGGGCGGTCCGAAATGGGAGCAGATTGAGCGCGAGCTGCGGCCCGAGCGCGGCCTGCTGGCCATCCGTAAAGACCTTGGCCTGTTTGCCAATTTGCGCCCTGCCATGGTGTTTGACGCGCTGGCAAGCGCCTCTTCCTTGAAGGAAGAGATTGTATCCGGACTGGATATTATGATTGTGCGCGAGCTTACCGGCGGCATTTATTTTGGTGAGCCAAAAGGCGTGGAAGAAGGTGAGAACGGCAATTGGAAGGCTTATAACACGCTGGTATATACGCGTGATGAGGTACGCCGCATTGCCGATGTGGCCTTTGATCTGGCCAAAAAGCGCGATGGCCGTGTGTGCTCTGTGGATAAGGCCAATGTGCTGATCGCCACGGAAATGTGGCGTGAGGAAGTGACCAAGCGCCATGCAGAAGTGGCAGCAGAGCTGGAGCTGAGCCATATGTATGTGGATAATGCCGCCATGCAGCTGGTGCGCAACCCAAAGCAATTTGATGTGATGGTGACCACCAATATGTTCGGCGATATCCTTTCGGACGCCGCGGCGATGCTCACCGGCTCGCTTGGTATGCTGCCTTCAGCCAGCTTGGGCGCCAAGCAGGCAGATGGAACGCAACATGCGCTTTATGAGCCCGTGCATGGCTCTGCGCCAGACATTGCTGGGCAAGACAAGGCCAACCCGATTGCCACCATTCTGAGTGCCAGCATGATGCTACGCTATAGCTTTAACGACGGCGTGCGCGCCGACCGCATTGATAACGCAATCAAAACAGTGCTGGCAGAAAATATACGTACCAAGGACATTGCAGAAGACAATAGCACCATCGTCGGCACCACCGCTATGGGCGATGCGATTATTGCGGCGTTGTAGTGAGGGGCATTAGCTACGCTCTATCATGATTTTAATAATACATAATGGCAGCTGCCAAATAACCATCGAAAAGAGCCCAAAACATGGGTGGATAGGAAGAATAAAGGCGACGAGCTGAGTCCCAGAATTTTTCCTTGGGGGGCAGGAAAGGTAAGATTCTTATATAGTATAGTATGGAGTGCGTGATATCTCGGGAAATTTTTCCTTCATGATATTATCCATGGTTCTTTGTAGCTGAAATAGTGATGAAAATTTTATACCACTATTTTCTAAACTAACTTCCTTTTCACTATGTTCTTTTATTTCACTCTCATAGGTGTCTATGGCAGATTTGAGCTTCTCATAATCGGATATAAGCGTGTTATACTGCAAAATTGCAGCATCTCCATAGGTCTCACTCGTAATATCTTGACCAATATGCGCAGATATATCCGCAAAGGATTCATATCCAAGATTTTCTGCCATATATTCCAGATGTTCAGGGTTGTTAAGTATGTTAAAGGCAGAATTGAATGCTAACGCATAATCTGCATAATAGAACGGTTGTTGGCCTGGGTTAAAAAATATGCCGGGTACTGTCCAGCCCATATCCGGCTGTGTTTTGTCATATTCTCTGCCATAGGCCTCACACCATAATTGTGATATCTCTTTTGCTGTCGGCAGCCATTTTTGCGTGTCTTTTTTCAGCCATTTTTCTAGCACCTCCGCCCTTTCTTTCAGATTTTCTTCCTTTTTACCACCTTCAATGGTTATGCCGTTAATTGTAGTTGCAATCTCTTCAAAGGACTCTTGTTGCTCATCAGTCATATCCTTCATTCGCCTTTGCATCGTATCATAGAGTGCTTTCTCAAATCGTGTATAGGCAGCATTGTGATAGGCAAAGGTAGACATCCCATCAATTTGTAATGCCATGATGGATAAGATATTTTGGGCACGTTGCGGTACGGATAATGTGTTATCATTATGATAATGCTGCATTACTATGTTGTTAACCTGATATTCCGCAACAATGGCAAATGCCTCATAGGCTTCTATTGCAAAGTCTTTTAGATACGCCCCTCTATATAATTTATCAGAATAAGTGGTTTGCGCAGCATGGCCTAACTCATGAGAGGCAGCACTGAAATTGGATGCAGCCACTTTATTATCTTCATGGGAGCCTAATTTTGCAAACATATAGGAGCCTAAACTACCAACACTATTTTTTAACGCAGCAGCAGAAGCAATTTGATTGCCATTATAGGCAAGATTTGCAGTAGGAAAATCTTTAGCCTTAAAGTAAGTGTTAAAAGCCTTCGCTAATTTGGGGCTCATGCATGTTAGCATTTTTTCCCATATATCAAATAATTCTGATTGTGCGACTCTTGGTGGCTTTCCATCATGGGCTGGTATTGTATGAGTAACATATTCGTGATAGGATATATTTTCTGTATTTACATCATCAGGAAGCGTGGCAGCATAAGCTGCTTTCTTTAAGGCATAATATTCTTCTGTATTAAACTGTGTATTTTTTGCTAAATAACGCTCTAGATCAACATCTTTAATGCCTTTTTCCTGTATAAATTTTGGGTAAATATCCACACCTAAAGACTGCGCTTTATCTATTTTGACCATGGCTGTTAATCCAATAAATGCAGCTAATGATTGTGCATGTGTTTGTACATGTGATAGGAACGCCTGACCCATAGCATGGTGTGTTTTAGGATCTGTCTCTTGCGCTAATGGACCAGAAGGTGCCTGCATACGCCAGACACGCAAATCTTTATCTTTAAAAGGGAAATACCCTAATTTTTTATAGAGTGCTGATAATGCACCCGCTTCATTTACCCTCCTGGCAGGAGAAATTGTGAGATCAATATCACTATTATTAAATACTTTGTTAGCATCAAAAGCTATTTTCTTTGCGTAATATTCCGGCTCTGGATAAGGGCGCTGGCCGTCTTTGCGCTCTAGCTGCTTTGCATGTTGCATTTTTTCTTTACACTTCTCAGGAGTAATCGCTTTTGACATATATGCTCTTAAGATAGGGCTAAGAATATTAACGTGATCATTGTTTAATATTGCTGCATTTTTTATGCCTTCTGCCTTTGAGTCTTGTATAAAGTTCGCTAAAATAAATCCCGTGCATGAGTGGGACACATTGCCAAGCATATCATATTGTACAAATGCTTCATAACATGCTTGGTCTGTTTGTGCCTTTTTTATGGTATCAATAGCAGAAAAAAACGGGGAATTTTCAAATGATAATACTCCATTATTTTTTTCTCTTCGGATAATAGATTGATGCAGACTAACAATCTTTTCTCTAAATTCACTGATATCTATTTCCTCATGCTCAGCCTTTGCAATCTTTTCTAAATATTC
>JAHDHN010000012.1:11135-22743 GCA_020631295.1 Rickettsiales bacterium | reverse complement strand
GCGCATAAGGCTCACCATTTAGGGTAATTGTAATAGTCATAGCAGCATGTCTATACGGGGTTACTGTTGCCTAATCAACGGAAAGTGGCAATGCAACATAGACACGCGTGCCTTGCTTATATTCATTATCAATCCAGATGCGCCCATGATGGTTCTCTACCACGCGCAAACAGGCCGAAAGCCCAATGCCCACACCGGAATATTTCTCATCACTATGCAGCCGCTTGAAGGGTTCAAACACCTCTTGATGGTGTTTGGCGGGAATACCAATGCCATTATCTGTCACGGCAATCACATGCTCGTTATTTTTCAGTGTATGGGTGATATCCACCTGCACCTGCTTGCCTTTTTTATGGTATTTGATCGCATTGGAAATCAGATTTTGGAACAGCTGTGATAATTGTGCCCTGTCGCCATAAATAGTGGGCAAAGTGCTGTGCTTAATCTCCACATTCAATAGCTCTATGCTCCCTTGCAGTAAGGTGGATACATGCGCCACAATGTCGTTCAGATTTACCTGCTCAAAATTTGCTGCAGGGCTGCCAAGCTTGGCAAAATCCAACAAATTGGCCACCAAATGCTCCATGCGGTTCGCACCAGAGATAATATGCTGCACCAGCTCCTTGCCTTTAGTGTCAATCTCCTTGCCATATTTCTTTTCCAGCAATTGGGCAAAGCTCACAATAGTACGAATCGGTTCGCGCAAATCATGCGAGGCCACCATAGCAAAGCGCTCTAAATCTGCATTAGAGCGCTGCAATTTCTCCACTAGCACATTCAATTTCTCCGTACGTTCCGACACTTCTGCTTCCAGCGATTCATTATAGTGCGCCACCTTTTCTTCTGCCTCTTTGCGACGGGTGATATCGGTAAACGAACCTACCACACGCTGGATTTTATTTTCATCATCCCACACGCCTTCTGCGGTGTTATACAGCCAGCGGGTTTCACGCCCAAAGGTAATAATCCGATACTCAATTTCAAATGCTGCACCTTTATGCATAAAATCTTGCAGTCGGCGATCGAATCGCTCTCGGTCATTGGGGTGGATGATACGTTCTAGAAAATCAAAACGCAGGCGTTTAGGCAATACATCATGCCCCAATAACTTCTTCGCCTTGGGTGAAAGCTGCATGGTGTTTTCTGTCACGTCCCAGTCCCATACACCAATATGCGGCTGTGCGAGTGCAAGTTGCATGCCTTCCTCACTGATGTGATAGGGGTTGGAATCGACTTCTTTTGACATTCATGCATTAAACTATGTTTTGCCCTTAGGTGCAATGGAAGTATAGAAAGGTCTGTAAAAGCAGAGCCTTCTATGAAAAACGCCATCGAAAATGGCGGTTTTCCGTCGCGTTGAGCTGCACGAAACAATCAAAAAACAATAGAAACCTTTGCTTTTGCAGAGGTTTCTATAAAAGATAGCTATGAACTCCCTTTTTGATACATTTGCCTCAGATGCCTCACCGCTGGCAGAACGTCTGCGTCCCAAAGCCTTGGAAGAGATATGTGGACAGGCGCATCTATTGCAGGCAGATGGGTTGTTGCAGAAAATATGGGCGGGAGAGGCCGCCTTGCCATGCCTCATTTTTTGGGGCCCGCCAGGCTGCGGCAAAACCACCTTGGCACGCATGCTGTCCGAGCAAAGCGGCGCGGCCTTTGAATATATTTCTGCCTTGTCTCATAATGTGTCGGATTTGCGTGTGTTGTTTGACCAAGCCCGCAGCCGGCTTACGCAGCAAACACGCACGGTATTGATGGTGGATGAGATTCACCGTTTTAATAAAGCACAGCAGGATAGTTTTTTGCCGGTGCTGGAAGACGGCACAATCATTCTGATTGGTGCTACCACCGAGAATCCTAGTTTTTCCTTGAATAACGCATTGCTTTCGCGGTGCCAGGTGCTCACGTTAAAGGCCTTAGATGAGACAGCATTAGAGCAGGTGCTGGCACGTGTGGAAGCGCATCATAACGCAGCATTGCCACTGCAAGAGGAGGCAAAACAGCGCTTGATCACCATGGCAGCGGGTGATGCACGCTATCTGATCAGCCTGTGTGATATGGTGCTGCAATTGGCACCTGCCGCGCCGCTTTCTGCAAATGAAGTAAATGAGCTGCTTGCCCAGCGCGCTGCGCATTATGATGCCCAAAGCGAGCAGCATTATAATCTGATTTCGGCTTTGCATAAATCCGTGCGTGGTAGTGATCCAGATGCGGCGCTTTATTGGTTTGCGCGCATGTTAGAAGGCGGAGAAGATCCGCGCTATATTGCCCGCCGCCTGGTGCGTATGGCCAGTGAGGATATTGGCTTGGCCAACCCAGATGCCTTGCCATGTGCAGTGGCTGCAGCAGAAGCGTTTGAACGTTTGGGTAGCCCAGAGGGTGAGCTGATGCTGGCGGAATGTGTGGTGCATTTGGCCATTTCTCCCAAATCTAATGCTGTGTATAACGCCTATAAAGCAGCACGGTTAGCCGCCAAAGACAGCAGCGCCTTGCCGCCGCCCAACCATATTCTAAACGCACCAACCAAATGGATGAAGCAGGAGGGTTTTGGTGCAGGTTATCAATATGACCCAGATACCGAACATGGGTTTTCTGGGCAGAATTATTTCCCGGATGCGATGGAACGGCAACAATTTTACACGCCTGTTGCGCGTGGTTTTGAGCGGGATATCCAAAAACGCTTGGAATATTGGCAGAAATTGCGTGAACAATTGTAAATTATCACTCTGTTTCCTGCGTTATGTCTGTCCTCCAGTTTTAGCGTAGAAGAGTGACTTCAGGATCAAATATATAATTACTTCAGACAAGTATTTCTGATTTTGGAACCCTTGCGAAAGCGAGGGTCCAGGGCCACACGGAAAGATAGTGCTTGTTAACCCTAGACCCCGGGTCTACGCTTACGCTTGCCCGGGGATTCAAGGAAAGGGGGGTGACGACACTATCTAATCTCAAGAAATGTAGATTTCTTCATTCAAACGACTATAAAATATACAACACTCTTTGAGACCACACTAACCAATAAGGATTTAATTATGCATATTCTTGCCTTTGCTGCCAGTAATCACAAACACTCCATCAACAGAATGCTCGTGCAATATGCAGTGAATATGGTGCAGGAAGAGATATCACCACAGGCCACGATTGAGCTGCTTGACCTAAGCGAATATGAGTTGCCGCTTTACCGGCAAGACCGTGAAGAAGCAGACGGTATTCCAGAAAAAGCCACAGAATTTTACACTAAAATTGGTGCGGCAGATGCGGTGATTGTATCTTTTGCAGAGCATAATGGTCTTTATAATGCGGCTTATAAAAACCTGTTTGATTGGGCCTCACGTATTGATCAGGCCGTGTATCAAAAAAAACCCATGCTGGCCATGGCAACGTCTCCAGGTGGAAGAGGCGGGCAAAATGTGTTAAAGATTGTAACCGATTCTGCGCCGTATTTTGGCATGGATATCAAAGCCTCTTTTTCCTTGCCGTCTTTCTATGATAATTTTGATGCAGAGGTATGTAACATCAAGGATGATGCATTGCGGGCGGCCTCCATTGAGGCCTTGCAGCCATTCATACAGGCACTGAAAAATACATAGCCACGCTTAAATAGGACGTAATTATATGAGCCATATAGAGTCACCTAAATCTGTACAACGCTGGTTGTTGCTATGTGTGGCAGCGGCCTTTGTGATGATTTTTATTGGTGGGATCACGCGGCTGACCGGCTCTGGCCTTTCTATGGTAGAGTGGAAGCCGCTGACTGGTTGGTTGCCGCCATTAAACCCGCAGCAATGGGCGGCTGAGTTTGCGCGTTATCAGCAAAGTCCGGAATTCCAGCTGGTGCATCCGCAGATGGATGTGGCTGGCTTTAAGGGTATTTTTTGGCTGGAATATATCCACCGGGTATTTGGTCGTATGATTGGCATTGTGTTTTTCTTGCCGCTGCTGTGGTTTGCTTTCACACGCAGCATCACTGCAAAACATGCAGCAGCGTTGTTAGGCCTATTCGGGTTGGGCGGCTTGCAGGCAGTGCTGGGCTGGCTGATGGTGAAATCTGGCCTGGTGCAAGACCCGCATGTGAGTCCGGTGATGCTGAGTGTGCATTTGACCATAGGCACGCTGATTTTTGCGGGCCTGACAGTGGCCTATCTGCATGCGCGCGGTGCGGCCTTGTCGCAGTTTTGCAATGCACGCATATGGCTTGCGCTGCTGCTATTTCTGCAAATTGCCTATGGCGCTTTTGTGGCCGGCAATCATGCCGGCCTGCGCTATAATGACTGGCCCTTGATGGAAGGAAAGCTGCTGCCAGAGGGCATGTGGCTGCTTGCGCCTTGGTGGCAGAATATCACCGAAAATATCGGCACTATTCAATTTATCCACCGCCTGCTGGCCTATCTCATTGTGGGGCTGTTGTTATGGCAATGGTGGCGCTGGCGTTTTGCTTCTGTGGCTATTCACGCAGTGGCAGCTCTGGTGCTGGTGCAGCTTGGCCTTGGCATTGCTACCTTGATGCTGCATGTGCCGATTATTCTGGCCAGTGCGCATCAAATGGTAGCGTTTTTATTGCTGTTTGCTGTGTTTTGTTTTGTGCAGGAGCCACGCAAAGATCATGGCTGAGAATGCGGCATATGAACAGGCGTTGCTGGCCAAACTCAATGGCCTAAAAACTGCAGGTAATTACCGAGAATTTACCCATCTAGCACGCTCTGTGGGCCGTTTTCCGTATGCGTATGATACCAACACCAACCGTGAAATCATTTTATGGTGCAGCAATGACTATTTGGGCATGGGGCAGATGGATGTGGTGGTGGATGCCATTGCTAATACGGCCAAGTCACATGGTGCGGGTGCAGGCGGCACGCGCAATATTGCCGGCACACACCAGCCGCTGATCCAGCTGGAGGCACAATTGGCCACATTGCACCAAAAAGAGGCGGCATTGGTGATGACCAGCGGCTATGTGACCAACGCCACTGCCATCAACACGCTGGTGCGCGGGCTGGAAGATCCGGTGATTTTCTCCGATATGGATAATCATGCCTCTATGATTGAAGGCATTCGCCACAGCAAGGCAGAGCGGCATATTTTTCCCCATAATGATATCACCATATTGGAGAAGATGCTGGCGAAAGAACCGTATGCGCGGCCGAAAATCATTGTATTTGAGTCGGTCTATTCAATGGATGGAGATCTGGGGAAAATTGGTGAAATTGCAGCGCTGGCCAAGCAATATAATGCGCTGACCTATTTGGATGAGGTGCATGCGGTGGGGCTGTATGGCCCGCATGGTGCCGGCAAAGCAGCAGAGCTGGGTGTTGCGGATCAGATTGATGTGATTCAAGGCACACTTGGCAAAGCCTTTGGCGTGATTGGCGGTTATATTGCCGCAAGTGCCACGTTGATTGATTATGTGCGCAGCTTTGCGCCAGGCTTTATTTTTACCACCGCTATGGCGCCACCCATGGCAGCAGGCGCGCTGGCTAGCGTGCAGCATGTGATGCAGAGCGACAAAGAGCGCAATGCGTTGCACCAGAATGGTGAAATACTGCGCAGAAAATTGCTGGCGGCCAATCTGCCACTCATGCCAGAAGCGAACAGCCATATTTTTCCCATTATGGTTAAAAGTGCTGAGAAAGCACGCGCCATTTCGCATTATCTGCTCGAGCAACATGGCTTGTTTGTGCAGCATATCAATGCGCCTACAGTACCCAAAGGTACAGAGCGGCTCCGCATCACGCCCACACCGCTGCACACCGAGGCGATGATGGATGCGTTGGTGCATGCGCTGCAAGAAGCATTTGTAATATACTTTTGAATATCATATCCGTCATCCTGGAAGGGCCGAAGGCACTATCGGTGGATCCATTTACCATCACGCGGGAAGCATGATGGACCCTGGATCCCAGTCGCATACGCTCCTTTGTCCAGGGTGACGCATTAATAATAACTATATTCTTCCTATATATCAGTATAACATTACTATTATGACACTGCATTTCACCAAAATGGACGGGCTGGGCAATGATTTTGTAATCATTGACGCGCGCGTGCAAGATATAACCCTTTCACAGTCACGCATTGTGGAGCTGGCGGCACGCACCCACCCAGATACCAAGGGCTGTGATCAGCTGATTGTACTGCGCAAGAGCAATCAAGCGGATATCTTCATGCAGATTTATAATGCCGATGGCAGTGAGGTGGATGCCTGCGGCAATGCCACCCGCGCTGTAGGTTTTTTGCTGCATCAAGAGGGCATAGACATGCCCACCATTGCCACAGAGGCTGGGCGGCTTTTGGTGCTTAGCGTGCATGGCAATGAGGTGATTGTGGATATGGGCCCACCACGCTTGGATTGGCACGAAATTCCGCTGGCAGAGGAGATGGATACGCTCTCTCTGCCCATCACCGAAGGACCGCTTGACTACCCTGTGGCGGTGAGCATGGGCAATCCGCATGCAGTGTTTTTTGTACAAAATGCTAAAGCGATTGATCTGTTGCAGCATGGCCCTGTCTTGGAGCGCCATCCGCTATTTCCTGAGCGTGCTAATATTGGCATTGCAGAAATTCAAAGTCGTGATCAGATATATTTACGTGTATTTGAGCGCGGCGTGGGTGAAACCTTGGCCTGCGGCACAGGTGCCTGTGCAGCTTTGGTAGCCGCGGTGCGGCGTGGTCTTACAGAGCGCAATGCCAGGATTACCCTACCTGGCGGCACGCTGCAGATTGCGTGGCAAGAGGCCGATGGGCATGTGCATATGCAGGGTGCAGTGCAGGTGCAATTCAAAGGCGAGGTAGACCCTGTTGAGGCGTGATTCACCGCCTTCTTTTTGTTCTTTTTGGCTTTATTTTCCCCTTCTTTCCTTGAAATAGGGCCACTATTCCTGCAGAAAGAAAGAAAAAATACGCACAAAAACACTCAAAAATAATGCAGCAACTCAAACCTCAACAGGGCCTAGCATGAAAATAATTACCTGGAACGTGAATTCGGTGAAAGCGCGTTTGCAACATGTATTGCGCTATTGTAAGGAAGAGGCGCCCGATGTGCTGCTGCTGCAAGAGCTAAAATGCGAGACAGCGGCCTTCCCTTTTGAGGAGATTGAGGCGTTGGGGTATAATTGCGCGGTGCATGGGCAAAAAACCTATAACGGCGTGGCGATTTTGAGCAAATTTCCGCTGGATGATGTCACAACTGGCCTGCCCGACCAGCCATTGCCTGAGCAGGCGCGCTATATTGAAGCTTTGGTACAAAATGATGCGCAGGTGGTGCGCGTTGCCAGTGTCTATGTGCCTAACGGCCAAGCGCCAGACAGCGATAAATTCGCCTTTAAGATGGATTTCTTTGCGGCACTGCATGCACATTTGCAGCACTATGTGTTGGATGATACAGCCACCGTCATTGGCGGGGATTATAATGTGGGTATTGCGCCGATAGATGTATATGCGCCAGAAAAACTGGCCGGCAGCATTTGTTTTCACCCACAAGAGCGGGCACAGTTTCGCCGCTTATTGCATATGGGTTGGGTTGATAGCTGGCGTGCGCATCACCCAAACGATCAAGCCTTTAGCTGGTGGGATTATCGCGCTGGTGCGTGGCAGCAAAATAAAGGCCTGCGGATTGATTATCTGCTCACCAACCCGCTGGCGACCGACCAGATTCAATCGGTACAGATAAACGACACTCCGCGCGATTGGGAAAAAGCCAGCGACCACACCCCGGTGGAGCTGGTGCTTGGATAGGAGTGACTATATAGTGTTTCATAATTATAGTAAGATCACTTAACAATGCATAAACGATACTGTTCCCTGTGGTTTAGCCACAGGGTCAAATGGTGAGACAGTATAACGGTTAGATTTGATCCTGCGGTCGAGCCGCAGGAAACAGAATTATGAATTGTTAAGTGATCTTACTATAATTATGCAGCGTCATACCGCGACTTGATCGTGGTATCCAGGGGCTGCAACGCTAATTTTTCTTTGTTGCTCTGGGCCCCGCGTGGTCCTGCCGTCGCCAAGGCTATGGCAGGCAGGCAAGCCACGGGGTGACGCAAGATGGGTGTTTGTGTTGTTAATTGTGCGGTTTACTACAGCCCTACAGACTCGCTTTGATTTTTTGTGCAAGGGCGTGCAGGTCAGTGTCTTTTTGTAAAGCAGCTTCCATGGTTTTTACGGCATGCATCACCGTGGCATGATCGCGATTGCCAAAGGCACGCGCAATGCTTGGGTAGCTCTCACTGGTGCGTTGCTTGCACAGATACATGGCCAGCTGGCGCGCTTGTACCACCGGGCGCTGACGGCGCGCTGATTCCATATCGGCAATGCTGATATCGGTATGTTCTGAGGTGGCTTCTTTAATGCGCGCCAAGGTCACATGCGCGGTGCTATTGGCCGCAAAGTGACGCAAAATATCCGTTGCAGCATCCGGCGTGATGGTCTCGCCCAGCATATGGTGATGTGCATATAGGCGGTGGATGGCGCCTTCCACCTCGCGTACATTGCGGGTGATGGTGCGGCTAATGCTGTGCAGCACCTCTTCTGAGAGTGGCACACCCAGCTGCGCTGCTTTTTGGCGAGCTACTTCCTCAATCAGCTGTGCATCTGGCGCCTGAATTTCAATCACCAACCCAGCAGTCAGGCGTGAGCGTACGCGCTCATCAATACCGTCCAGATGCTGCGGTGCGGCATTGCATGAAAGTACCAGCTGCGCGCCAGCATCCATCAGCGCATTGATGGTATGTTGAAATTCTTCCTGCGTGGATTGCTTGCCACACAGAAATTGGATATCGTCCATTAACAACACATCACCGCTGCGGAATTGCTGCTTGAAGCTGGCCATGTCTTTTTTCTGCAGTGCAGAGACAAATTCATACATAAATTGCTCAGCAGAGAGATAGGTCACATTCAAAGACGGATCACGCGATAATTCCTGTGCTGCCGCTTGCAAGAGATGCGTTTTTCCCAAGCCCACACCACCATGCAAAATGAGCGGATTGGCGCCAATGAGGTGGCCTTCTTGCTCAATCAAATTGGTGATGGCTGAATGCGCCAAGCGGTTGCTGGCACCCACCACAAATTGCGCCATGTCATAATGCTTTTGGCGCTTGCGATTAAAGGCACGCACCTTCGTTGCGCTATTTGCCTCTGAGGCAGGATTATCCTGGCGTTCTGCTGCATTGGTGTAAGTGAGTGAGGCAGTGTTTTGACCGGCTGCTGCATGCACTACAAAGCGTACAAATTGGGCACTGTGCCCGGCTGCACGCGCTGCTTGGAGCACATGGCTGCTATAGCGGCTTTGGACCCAGTCTTTAATAAAGCGGCTGGGGCAGGCCAGCACCAACTCATGCGCATTGCTTTCCTCAGAAACAGGTTGCACTTGCGCAAACCAATTATGGCACGGTTGCGCCCCAATTTGCGCGGCAATATGCGGCATAATGGCGTTCCAATCTGGCAACGCATGGGCGGAAGGATTAGGGTGCTTCATGCGCCTGCCTTCCATGCGGGCGCGTGATCCACCCCGCCAATAATATTATAGCAGGCGGTAAACCCTGCTGCGATAGCAGCCTCTGCCGCCTCTTGCGAGCGCACACCGCCTTTGCATAAGAAATAGAGCGGCGCATCAGCATCCGACACGGATGCTTTCAGTGCTGCAATAAAATCAGGGTTCTTTTCCATGCCCGGCAAGGTGCGCCACGCAATTTGGTGGCTTTGTTCTGCGAGTGCCGGCGTAAGCGCCTCATGCTGCCATTCTTGCGCGGTACGTACATCTATTAATTGAGCGGAGCTATCAGCAACCTCCAGCGCTGTTTGCGCTTCTTCATGACTTGCTTGTATAACAGACAAAGCAATATGGTTAGCCGATAATGTCATTACCCACTCTTCTCCCAAACCAAATATGTGTTATTCAAAGTATAGAAGCGTAAAAGCTCATCCACTCCGAGTTGCAGCTAGCGACATAAAAACACCTAATGTGATAGTGTATATCACAGTATGTTATGCGCTGACCCTGCCTTGATCCACCAACACGAGGTCATGTAGCGTGGGGAGATTAGATGCACGAAATGAATCCGCATCACAACCAGTTTTTTTGCAAAAAATGCAAAAAAAACCCATTGACATTAAAAAATATAGCAAAGCCAATACTCTCCGCAAACCCGCAGAAAACAAGGAAAATCCGAACTATTTTCGTCACTTTGGTCATTGACGCATATCTTGTGGTTGTATTCAGATCAGCCACTATATTTTGTTTCTATGTTTCTATGATTTGAGAACTATGCCGATGCTAAATTAAAAAATATTAATGTAATCTCGTTTAGTAATTTTGTGTAGCTACTACACATCCGTCATTCCATGGCTTGTCCATGGAATCTCCTCATAAGGACACGGAAATTGGCGGGAGATCCCACGGACATGCCGTGGGATGACGAGGGAATTATTAAGATTGGGCAGTAAAGAGAGCAGTGAGAAAGAAATTAACATTACCTAATGCCTACAGTCCCCAAAAATCTGCAGATCACATATTTTTTCACCAAAAAGGTGAATTTATGGTTGTATTTCACCAAAATGGTTATAAAGTATAGGTTGTAAAATAGCGTTAATTTGGGGATACTATATATTATGAGTAAAGCACATCCTGTTGATATCCATGTGGGCAAGCGCCTGCGTATGCGTCGTAACGTTCTTGGCATGAGCCAGGAGGAGTTGGGCCGTTCCGTGGGTATTACGTTCCAGCAAATCCAGAAATATGAGCGCGGCGTAAATCGCGTTGGTTCCAGCCGTCTTTATGAGTTCAGCCAGGTGTTGAAAGTGCCGGTGGCCTTTTTCTTTGAAAATTTTGTGGAAGAGGCGGCGCATCAAATGGGCTTTGCGGAAGACCGTGCAGCCTATGATGCCGGCGCAGGCGGCAAAGCGGCTGATCCGCTCTCAGACAAAGAAACGCTCACCTTAGTGCGCAGCTTCAATAAAATTGGCGAACAAGAAGTGCGCAATAAAATCCTGGCCTTGGTAAAATCCCTCGAGCCTAAATAGGGCTTTAGCGGCACATCTTTTTATATTCTTTCCACCAGCACCACCGCCTCAGCGGCCAGGCCCTCGCGGCGGCCAGTAAAGCCGAGCTTTTCTGTGGTGGTGGCCTTGATGCTCACTTGCTCGGCGGTAATGGAAAATGCATTCGCCACGGCCTGCTGCATGGCATCGCGATGCGGGCCGAATTTTGGGGATTCCCCAATCAGGATAATATCCATATTGGCGATTTTATAGCCCGCTTTTCTACATAACATGGCCGCATGTGCACAGAATTGTACGGAATCTGCGTCTTTCCAGCGCGGATCTTTTGGGGAAAAATGCTGCCCAATATCGCCCGCTGCCACCGCACCCAGCACCGCATCGGTCGCTGCATGCAAGCCCACATCCGCGTCACTATGGCCCACCAGCGCATAAGGATGCGCGATATCCACACCGCATACCCGAATCTGATTGCCATCTTGCCCATGCGCCTCAAAGGCATGCACATCATACCCTTTGCCCACTCTAAAGGCAGGCATGTTGCTTGCAGAAAAATCATCTTTATGCGTCACTTTCTTGTTCCTCTCTTCGCCCTTAACCCACTGCACCTCAA
>JAHDHN010000012.1:9519-11035 GCA_020631295.1 Rickettsiales bacterium | reverse complement strand
TCTTTATGCGTCACTTTCTTGTTCCTCTCTTCGCCCTTAACCCACTGCACCTCAATGCCCGCTGCCTCACATAAGGCCACATCATCGGTAAAATTGTGATTGCCTGCATGTGCGTGATGTTGCGCTAAAATGGTAGAAAACACAAAGCCTTGCGGCGTTTGCGCACGCAGCAATGTGTCGCGGTTTAAGGTACGGCCCACTTTGTTGCCGCTGCGCTCTTTTATCGTATCTGTTAGTCCTATGGCCGGTAGCACGGCTTCTGCACCGCCTTCCAGCGCCTCTATCACCCGGTCTATCACTTCAGTGCTTACAAAAGGGCGCGCTGCATCATGAATCAGCACTATATCCGGCTTAGAGTTTGCAAGTGCCTGCAAGCCTGCCTGCACAGAAGCCTGGCGCGTCTCACCGCCATGTACCGCCGGCTCTAACCCGTCTAACATTGCGGTGGCGTCTGCATAAAGCGCTGCATCTTCTGGACGGATCACTGCTTGTACCAACTCCACATCTTCATGCTGCAAAAACGCCTGCAGGCTGCGCGTGAGCATGGGCGTGCCATCAATGGCTTGATATTGCTTGGGCACTGCACCACCCGCCCGGCTGCCGCTGCCGCCGGCCACAATCAGCGCGGCTATCTTGCGTTTTTGGTTCATGGGCGTATATGTAACGCGCAACAGGTATAAAAGCAAATGACAGTCAGAATTGGTGACATAACATTAGACAATAACGTGATTCTCGCGCCGCTTTCCGGTGTGACGGATCTGCCGTTTCGTCGCCTGGTAAAGCGCTATGGCGCAGCACTGGTGGTATCAGAGATGATTGCCAGCCGTGCGATGATTGAAAAGACCAAGGAAAGTTTCAAAAAAGCCGGTGATCATCATATGGAAGAATTCCCTATGGCAGTGCAGCTGGCCGGCTGTGAGCCGGAGGTGATGGCCGAAGCAGCCAAGCTCAATGCCGATCGCGGCGCGCAGATTATTGACATCAATTTTGGCTGCCCAGTGAAAAAAGTGGTGAATGGTTTTGCTGGCTCGGCGATGATGAAGGATGAGGTGAAAGCCGCCAAGGTGCTGGAAGCCACCGTGAAAGCTGTGGATATTCCGGTGACGCTCAAAATGCGAATGGGCTGGGACGCGCAGCATCTAAATGCACCGAATATTGCGCGCATTGCCCAGGAGGTGGGCATCAAAATGCTTACCGTGCATGGGCGTACGCGCTGCCAGATGTATAAAGGCACGGCCGATTGGGCTTTTGTGCAGAATGTGAAGGAGGCGGTGGATATTCCAGTGATTGTGAATGGGGATATTACCAGCTTTGAAAAGGCGGATGCCGCGCTGGAGCAAAGCACCGCAGACGGCGTGATGATTGGCCGTGCTTGTTATGGCAAGCCATGGTTTATCAAGCAAGTGGCGGATTATTTGGAAAAAGGTCATACCGATACGGAGCCTACATTGGCGGAGAAACATGCGATTGTGAAAGAGCATTACGAGGCCATCCTCAGCCATTATGGTGTGGAGAC
>JAHDHN010000012.1:0-9419 GCA_020631295.1 Rickettsiales bacterium | reverse complement strand
ATGCGATTGTGAAAGAGCATTACGAGGCCATCCTCAGCCATTATGGTGTGGAGACAGGCGTGCGGATGGGCCGCAAGCACATGGCCTGGTACAGCACGGGCTTAAAGGGTAGTGCAGAATTTCGTAATCAGGTGATGAAATCACACGACCCAGCGGATGTAATGCAGCTGGTGGACGGGTTCTTTGATGCGTTGCAAGAGGATGTGGCCTAAATGGCAGAGCAGCAGGACCATAAAGAAGGTCATCGCAGCCGGTTGCGTGCACGTTTCTTGGCCAGCTTGCAAAAAGACCGTGCTGAAAACCTGCCGGATTATGAGATAATAGAAATGCTGCTTTTTGCTGCAAAGCCGCGCGGTGATGTGAAGCCGCTGGCCAAAGCGCTCCTGTCTAAGTTTGGCAGCTATGCCAAGGTGATAGCCGCAGATGAAACCGCTTTACTGCAGGTAAAAGGCATGGGTGAGGCGGCCATTGCCAGCCTGAAAATTGCCCATATATCGGCCTTGCGTTTACTAAAAGAAGAGATGCAGCAAAAACCAGTGGTATCCAGCTGGCAGGCGCTTTTGGATTTTTGCCAGGCGACTTTGGCGCACGAGAAGAAAGAGCATTTTATGCTGCTCTATCTGGATAAAAAGAACCAGGTGATGTGCCATGAAATGCAGCAAGAAGGCACGGTGGATCACACGCCCATTTACCCTAGGGAAGTGGTAAAACGCGCGCTTGAGCTAGGCGCCAGCGCGGTGATTTTGGTGCATAACCACCCCAGCGGTGATTGCACGCCATCACAGGCGGATATTCAAATGACCCAGAAGGTAATCCAAGCATTAGCGGGTGTGGATATTCAGATGCATGACCATCTCATCATCGCTGGCCAACAGCATTATAGCTTCGCAGCTAATGGGTTGCTGTAGGCGCCCTATACTATCGTAAATTGCATCATTAATGACATATATTGTTGTCATCTTGTGGCGCATCATTGTCATTTCGAACGCATGTGAGAAATCTCGTGCCACTGCAGCTACGTCTTGTTTTATAACAAAGTATGCCTCGATGATGCGTATCTCTGGAGAGTGGCACACGCAGCTTCTATACATGCCTCACCATCGAGGCATAAGATTTCTCGTTTCACTTCCGCCTACGCGTGAAGCTTCGGCGGACAGGCGGAATGACACTTTTTAGGGCACCTCTAAAAACCTCAAAGCACAGCGGTTTTGTGTTCCTGGCGTGTGAAGCCGAAATCGTGGAAGCGTAAGCGTACATTAGCATACGTGCGATCCGTGAAAGTTCGGATTTGCACGCCAGGGGCGCAAAAGTGGGGTTTTTAGAGGTGCCCTTTACTTATATCCTACATGGGCAGCGACAATGCCTTGGCTGTAATGGCTGAAGCTGGTGCCTAAAAAGCCTGCCTCATCCAGCATGGTTTGGAACTCTTCCGCCTTTGGGAAATTGCTGATGCTTTCCACCAAATATTGGTAGGAATCTGCGTCTTTCGTTACCACGCGTCCCACCTTGGGAATGATCTTAAAGGAATACCATTCATAGACGCGCTTTAACGCGTCATTCGGTACCTGGCTGAATTCCAGACATAAGAATTTTCCGCCTGGCTTGAGCACACGGTGAAATTCTTGCAGTGCCTTGTCTTTATGCGTCACATTGCGAATGCCAAAGGCAATGGTCACCACGTCAAAGCTGTTATCCTCAAAAGGCAGCGCCTCTGCATCAGCTTCTTGCCAGGCAAGCTCCGTGATGCCGCGGTTGAGTGCACGTTTTTTGCCTTCTGCCAGCATCTCACTGTTGCGGTCTGTTACAGTAATATCCACCTGCTTATTTTTGCGCAACGCGTGAAGGTAATATTGCGTTGATATATCGCCCGTGCCGCCAGCCACATCCAGCATTTTAGCACCTTCAAATACGGGAATACGGCCTACAAAATTCCGTTTCCACAGGCGGTGCACGCCGGCGCTCATCAGGTCATTCATAATGTCATATTTACGTGCCACGCTGGAAAACACACCCTGAACTCGCGCATTTTTCTCCTCCGGAGAGACTTGCGCAAAACCAAAATCTGTGGCAATCTTTTCTATCATATTGAATTACAAATATATTTTAATTAATCTTTTAACTAACATGCCAGAGCTACCAGAAGTTGAGACCACACGCAAGGGAATTTTGCCCTTTATCGACCAAAAGCGCATCACATCTGTTGCGCTTTATCGTAATGCCATCCGTCATCCTATTCCGCCCCAATTTGGTGAAACATGCGAAGGCAGCCGTGTGATTTCTGTGCAACGCCGCGCGAAATATATATTGCTGGGCCTGGATGTAGGGCAGACGATATTGATCCATTTAGGTATGAGTGGTGTGCTTCGCATGCATAAAAATCAACCAGAAATTGTAAAACATGACCATGCGCTGTTTGCCTTTGAGAATGGCAGCCATATGGTGTTTCACGATCCGCGCCGTTTTGGCATGTTGGATCTGTTGCCCACAGACAGATTATACGAAGATACACGGCTAGCAGGGTTGGGCCCAGAGCCGTTGGAAGCGGGGTTTGATGCAGAGTATTTGCACCAGGCGTTTGCAGGCAAAAAACAGGCCATCAAACAGGCGATTATGGACCAACGCATTGTGGTTGGCGTAGGCAATATTTATGCGGCAGAAAGCTTGTTTTTAAGCGGTATTCACCCCGAAACGAAGGCCGGCAGCGTGTCAAAAAAGAAACTGGCGGTGCTGGTGCATTATATCAAAGAAGTGCTGAACGCTGCCCTCGCATCGGGCGGGTCTACCTTGCGGGATTATGTACGCTCCAGCGGTGATAGTGGCTATTTTCAGCACCATTTCCAGGTGTATGGCCGTGAAAATGAGCCGTGCCTCGCTTGCGCAACACCCATCACCCGCATCACCCAAGCCGGCCGCAGCACGTTCTATTGTGGGGTATGTCAGAAGAAGTAATGATTTAAGTTGCGTCATCCCACGGTTTATCCGTGGGATCTCCTGCCAACTGCTGCGCCTTTATTGTGAGATGCCATGGATAAACCATGGCATGACGCGAGATGGGTGTTTGTGTTATTAATTATGTAGTTTACTATAGTGACCCTGTTTCCTGCGGCTTGACCGCAGGATCAAATCTAACAGTTATGTTGCATCACTATTTGACCCTGCGGCTCCCACTACGCTCTTCGAGCTACGCAGGACGCGGTAAACCACAGGGAACAGCTATTCTTATAAGAAATCAGCCCTCACTACCCTCAAGCATTTTTTTCGCTTCGATTTCTGCTTTTATTTGTTCCAGCTCTTCTTCAGACACATCAAATTGGCGTACGCCTTCATCGCCAGGCAGCCACACCAGATCCAGATGTTTCGGGTCGCGCACAAAAATGCGTTCGCCGTCCACCATGCCCATTTTCGGCGGTATATTGTTTTTGGCCAGGCCCGCCACCGTATAGGCGCCGTCGCGCATCAGGCCAATTACCACACGCGGGCGGTCAATAAATACCTGGCTTCCGCGCAGCAGATCCACAATATCGCGCGTGTCTTTCGGCTTGGCCTCTTTCACCAGATGATGCACCACAATCACCGGGCATTTTTTCTCATTGGCAAAGGTTTCAATCGCCTCAAAAAACTGGCTTACCGCTTCCGAATCTTCCTCATCGCCCTGCAGATATTTACGCGCCGGATCAATCACCACAATCGACACATCCGGCAATTTATGCAGATAGCTCAAAAAGCCGGCCAGCTGGCCATTCTTTGCGTCCTGCTCCGTTTCTTCACCAAAGTCTGAGCCGCATTTGAGCAGCAAGCGCTTGGCACGGCCTTCTGGGTCCATCAATTTCGCGCGTGCATTCACAATGGCAGCAGAATCTTCGCCAGAGAAATACACGGCCAGGCCTTTACAATCGTGCTTATCAATCTCACTGCCCAGCCACAGAGGGTTAGGCTCATGCGGTGCCCAATCGCTGGCCGCTAGCAATGCCAAGCGGTGTGCAAGCGAGCTTTTGCCTGTGCCGCCCGTGGCACCAATGATGGTGGTGGCCGATTTCGGAATCCAACCCGGCACAAAGAACTGGAACTCCTCATGCAGATCTTCGCGTGCTTCACCGGTCATATCAAGCAGGTTGAAATCGCGGCCACACAGCTCGTAATATTTCAGATTCTCATCCAGATTCTGCATATCCACGCCAAAGCGCTGCCATAAAATATGGTGGCGATCATAGGCCTCCCAGCAATGATTGGCGTTTTGGATATCCACATAAGCCACGCTGAAGGCGGCCATAAACGCATCCCGCTCCAGCTCATGTTCTGGCAGGCTCACGCCAAAGGTCAGGTTGCTATACGCACCATTGGCGCAGAGATATTCCAGGCCGTTAGCCATGAGATATGGCGCATATTCCGCGCTATTGGCATTCACAATGGCACACAGCCATGCGCAAGCAGGTGTGGTGACAGCATCCCATGCATCAAAATCAATGCCTTCATAGGCAATATCCAACTCTGGCGGCGTATCTTGCCGGCGTGCGGCATATAATGTGTCTAAAAACGCTGCCTGCTCTGCTTCACTAAAGCGATAGGGCGCATCCAAGAAACACAGAATCTTCAGGCCAGAAAGCCTGTTGCCGGCGCGCATAATCGGGCTTGCAAACACGCCCAGCTGCTTTAAGCGCTCTTCCGCATCGCGCTCATATTCCGCAAGGCCGGTGAATAAGGCCGTTGTCCAGGCCATATTGGTGCCTTGCGGCACCATTTGCCCGTTCTCATTCTTTTCATACATCACCGGGTCCAGCAGCAGCGGGCTGTTGGGCAAAATGCCGCCATTATATAAAAACTGGATGCGCTCTGGTAGCATATCCATATCACTCTCATCAAACCATAGCTGCACGCCGCCGTCTTGGCTGCGCCAAATCTCCTGTGCATAGGCTGTGTAAAGCCGCATACGGCCTGATAATCCTGCGTTTACATTGGCATGCCATAACAGGCGTACCTCATGCATGATTTCCTTCACGCGCGCCTCAGATGCATTGGCCTCTTCCACATTGGTGGCCAAATTGGCAACATCCACGCCATAGCGGCGATACAGCACATGATTGCGCCCAAATGCATTAAAACAAGTGGCTGCATCTTCAATATGCTGCGGATAAACCACATGCTCTTTCATTGCATTCACACTGCTGCGCGCTTTTTCTGGCACCATAGAGCCAATGGATGGGTGATACACATAACCGCCATCACTCAGCCGATATTGCAGGCCAGAGAGCAGGTATTTTTTGCCATGCGGAGCATCGGGCTCAATATTCGCCACATCCAGCATATGCTGCAAGGTTGGCACCTCACCGCCTTCTGGATCATAGGCATTCTCATCCAGCTTTATGGTGGCATTGGCAAAGCCCAGCAGCTTTTTGCCGCATAATGCCTCTTGCGTATCGGTGTGGAATTGTATGTCGCCCTCAAACATATGCAGGTCGGAAATGCGGCTATATTCACGTGCAGAAGGCGTGCTGCCATTGCTGTGCATCACACTGCCCCACAGCACGGCCGTGCCTTGTGCAGTGATCTGCTCATCACGGCGCGCATATACAATCGGGTCCAAAAATAAGGGCGTGTTGGGCGTGCTGCCATTTTTATACAGCAGCAATATTTTTTCCACCGTATCGGGAATATCGCCCGGGCCAAACCAGATTTCCATGCCGGTTTCTTCCACCTGCCACATGCTGCGGTTACGCGGGCTATAGAGGCGCATTTCTCCCTCCAGCCCGTGTATGCGTTGCACGGTCCATAAAAGCGCCAGCTCCTGCATCAGCTGTGTCTTTAATTGAGCCTCATCCATACATATAGCATACGTGGCTTATGCAAAACCCACAACCATTTGGTTCTTTAAAGTCTATTCCACCGAAAGCAGTGGTGACCAGGCCGGATCAGAGGCGCGGCCTGGTGTGGTAACGCGGCGTTCATGCAGGCCAGATACATCAATCATATAAAGTGACGAATCACCCTGCTTTGTCTCGGTGCTTTTGCCGCCCTTGGTATAAATCAGCACCCGACCATTGGGCGACCAGCTGGGCCCTTCCACCAAAAATCCTTGCGAAAGCATGCGCTCGCCAGAGCCATCTGGGCGCATCACACCAATATAAAATTGGCCGCTATAATAGCGTGTAAATGCAATCAAATCACCGCGCGGCGACCAAAGCGGCGTGGAATAGCTGCCCTTGCCAAAGCTAATACGCTTCACGCCAGAGCCATCACCCTGCATCACATAAAGCTGCTGGCTGCCACCACGGTCCGAGCTGAATACAATGTGTTTGCTGTCTGGCGAGAAGCTGGGGCTGGTATCAATCGCAGAATGGTGCGTGATACGCGTCAATGCACTGCTTTCCACATTCATGCGGTAAATTTCGGTATTGCCGTCTTTGCTCATGCTCATCAACAGGGTTCTGCCATCTGGTGAGAAACGTGGCGCAAAATTCATAGCCTCAAACTGGCCTAATTTACGCTCTGTACCTGCAATCAAATCATAAAGATAAATGCCTGGCTTGCCGCCATAATAACCCAGATAAACCACACGCTGACGTGCCGGGTCAAAGCGCGGCGTGAGCACCAAATGCTCCCCGTTGGTGAGGTAGCGATGATTGGCACCGTCTTGGTCCATAATTGCCAAGCGTTTTTTCGGTGCTTTCCAATGTCCCGATTCCGCTACATATAAAATGCGGGAGTCAAAATAGCCTTGCTCACCGGTCAGACGTGAATAGACTTCATCGGCCATCAAATGTGCTGCGCGTCGCCAATTCTCAGCGGGAAAGGTGAAGCTCTTACCGCCATATTGCTTCTCTGATACCGCATCCCATAAGCGGAAATCTACCACAACGCCTTCTTCGCCGAGATTCATATCTGTCACCAGCACAGCCTCACTGTTTATTTTGCGCCAAGAGGCAAAAGTGGGCACTGTTTCCACGCTAGCGAGCGGTTCTAAAAAGGCAGCCGGAGACACAAATGCAAACAGGTTAGAACTCTGCAAGTCACCTGCTATCACGGCCATGAAATCACCCGCCAAGCCATCCAAGCCAGGTGCATGCAAATTGGCTGCAGGCATGGCCAGACGCAACGGTTCTACAGTACCACGGTTGATTTCAATACGCGTCTGCGCCGAGACCATGGTGGCACATACAAGACAAAACAGGGAAAAAATAATACGCATGAGCGAATATATAACCGAAAGACGCAGAGCTGTCCAGGGAGTGTGGTGGTAAGAAAATTACTAAGGCGCAGCGCTGATGACACCCAGCAGTTCTTGTTCCAGGTCATGCACCACATTTACATTGGCCGCGCAGGGGTCTTGCACCCAGCTGCCCAGCTCTGCATCGAAATCCACCTCTTGCCATTTAGGGTGCCCATCTTGACGCATGGAGGCATATTCCGCGCGTAGATTATTGGCAAAATATTCCATCACCAGGCAGGTATCTGGGTCACGATTGGCAAAATCATCATCATGCGAAATTAGCATGGCAGTAACGGCAATGGTTGGCACATCCACCGATACATAATTATAATCACTGGCCGTGATCACCGACGGCGCATATTCACGCAACAGCGCATCGGCCTGAATCGGCACAAAATGGACATTATCCAGCATGGAGGCAAATTTATCGTTCTTCTCCAGCTGCTCTACATTGCGGAACAAGCGCACCGGCTTGCCGGCCACATAGATCATTGCATCCGAGGTATGTTTCAGCACCTCAATCACCCCTTCTTCGGGTGGCTTGCGGCGTAACTCGCTGGGCTTAATATCCAGCATAGAAAACATATTCATTGCGGTGAGCCAACTGCCGCTGCCCTTGGGCCCGACCACCACGCGCTTGCCGTGTAGATCGTAAATCGAGCGGATGGATTTATTGGCAATGATATGCACCTCTTCCTTATAAAGCGGCAAGACCATGCGAATTTGGTTGGAGAGCGTGCTGTATCTCTCACTGCTGCTGCGCTTCAAAAAGCCCAACACATCGGATTGCACAATGCCTACGGCTGGTGCTTCTGATGTCTGAATCTGCTGAATATTATCCAGCGAGCCATTGGATTCCATCACCCGCACATCGGTTTCCGAATAGCGTAGCGCTTGTTCCATGTCTTTTGCCAGATTGTGATAGGTACCAATTTTAGAGCCGGTATAAACTTGCAAACTTTTGGCAAAGATAGGCATTACACATAACATGCATAGCGCCAGACATAGATACGGAAAGCGTCTTAAATATTGTTTCATTTTCCCTACTCCGTACCTGTTAGAATATGCATCAGCTCACCCGTGTCTGAGGCAGACTGCTGCGGTGTTTTATCTCGCATAATATCTTCTGCATCTAAGGCAGTGCGAGAATTATGTGATGTGCTGCCTTTATCATAGCCCACCGTCACATCAGAGGGGGACATATCATATAAGCGTTCATAGCCGCCCGCGGCTGGCTGAATCACACTTGCCTCTTGGTCTTCGATCCAATAATTGGCAGAATTATCAATCATCACCAAAATGGCCACAAAGCCCAGCAGCGCAATCAGCACAATACCAAATAACAGCGCCAGCTGTAGCATATCTTGGCGAGCTGCTAAACGGGCAAACAGCGACGGTGCGGCGTCAGCATTTTCTACCACGTCTTTTTCTGTGGAAACAGAGGCCGTCAGATCATTTCCCAACCCATATTGTTTGCGGCTGGTATATTGGTTAGAGGAAGGCGCAGTTTGCGACACACGATCAGACACAGATTCGTGATGCACCACTAATGTATCATCAGTACTACTGGTAATTTTTTGAATACGCACCTCATAGCCGCGTTCGATGGCATCTAAACCATCAAAATCACGATCATCATCACGGCCATGATCTGTGCTATGCTCCGCCATTGATAGCATATATAGCTCCAAAAACGAAATAACGCACTAGATATTGTTACCTTCTTCGCCCACCCTTATTTTGACCACATACGCCTCTCTCACGCAAGCAAAAAGATTAACAATTCTTAATTTTTTCAGTGGTTTGCTGATATTGCGGCATCATCTATTGCATAACATAGTTAATACTTAATGTAAAATTAAAAATAGATACGCTTCAGATGGAGGAGGTTTTTCAGGGGTTTTTGTTGTTGTAGTTTTTCCTATCTTGAAGCCCTTGCGAAAGCGAGGGCCTAGGGCGAAACGATAAATGGTGCTTGTTAACCCTGGACCCCGGGTCTGCGCTTACGCTTGCCCGGGGATGCAGAAATACAGCATTCTCTTATGCTAAAGCTACGGGAAGACAGTAGGCTTCCGAGCCGCAGGAAACAGGACTATAAATTACTATAACACCTAAGCCGCCTCATCGTTGTCCACACCAAACGGGTGTGATTCCAGTTGACTGTATTCTGCACCCATAATCACCTCCTTGGGCAACACAATGGTTACCTTGGTGC
>JAHDHN010000095.1 GCA_020631295.1 Rickettsiales bacterium | reverse complement strand
AGCCCGAAGGGCGTAGGGTGGTGCGGATGGAGGGACTTGAACCCCCACGCCTCGCGGCGCCAGAACCTAAATCTGGTGCGTCTACCAATTTCGCCACATCCGCATGTGCAAAACACCAAAAGGAAGCGCGCTTATAGCGCAACCTTTTTGTTTTTCAATAGCATTTTATTGCGTTATAGATTTTGCATGTCTGAATCTAGTATTACCGCTGCTGCTTCCCTTAATTCTCCACTACCGTTATTTGAGCAGTGGTTTGCCGATGCAATTGCGCATGAGCACATCACCGAGCCTACGGCGATGTGTTTGGCCTCTGCCACAACACAGGCAGCGCCCAGTGCACGCATTGTGTTATTGAAGCATCATGATGCGCGCGGCTTTGTGTTCTTCACCAATTATGAAAGCCGCAAGGCAGGTGAGTTGCTGCAAAATCCTCAAGCGGCCTTGTGTTTTCATTGGATGCCGCTGGAACGCCAAGTGCGCATTACTGGTAGTATAGAAAAAATTTCGGCTGAGGAGTCGGATGCGTATTATAATTCACGCCCGCGTGGGAGTCGCATCAGTGCGCGCGTCTCCAAGCAGTCACAGTTGCTTGTGGATTATGAGCAGTTTGAGGCCGAACTTGCTGCCGAAGAGCAGGCGCTAGATGGCAAAGAGGTAATACGGCCAGACTATTGGGGCGGGTTCCGCTTGGTGCCAAAAGAAATAGAGTTCTGGCAGCAGGTCAATTTCCGCCGCCACCACCGCATTCTCTTCACTGCAGATGAGGCTGGTGGCTGGAAAAACGGGTTTTTATATCCTTAATTTTTTACGTATTGTTGTTTTGTTGGACCTCTTCCCGCATCCCTGGGCAAGTGCCTGGGATAGTGAGCACTGTAGTAAAATCACTTAACAATTCATAAACGATATTGTTCCCTGTGGTTTAGCTACAGGGTCAAATAGTGATATAGCATAGTTGTTGCATTTGATCCTGCGGTCGAGTCGCAGGAAACAGAACTATGAATTATTAAGCGATTTTACTATCTCTCTCTATGTGGCTCTGGGCCCTCGCTTTCGCAAGGGCTTCATTCTTAAATGGAATAACAAATACCACTAACCAAAGCGGCCGGTGATGTAGTCTTGGGTTTGTTTGAGGGTAGGTTGGGAGAAGAGCTGTTTGGTTTCCCCGGTTTCTACAATTTTCCCCAAATGGAAGAAAGCAGTGTTGTCAGAAATGCGTGCGGCTTGCTGCATAGAGTGCGTCACGATCACAATGGTATATTTTTCTTTCAGCTCATCGATCAGATCTTCAATCTTTGCCGTAGCGATGGGGTCTAGAGCAGAGCAAGGCTCGTCCATCAAAATCACCTCAGGCTGAATGGCAATGGTGCGTGCAATGCATAAACGTTGTTGCTGGCCGCCTGAAAGAGAGGTGCCAGGCTTGTCCAGCCGGTCTTTTACCTCATCCCACAAGCCGGCGCGTTTGAGTGACTTTTTCACCAATGTGTCGAGTTCTGATTTTGTGCGCACAGAGCCATGGATGCGCGGGCCATATGCCACATTATCATAAATAGATTTTGGGAACGGGTTAGGCTTTTGGAATACCATGCCCACTTTTTCACGCAGCAGCACCACATCCACGTCTTTGTCGTAAATATTATGCCCGTCTAAGAAAATTTCACCGGTCACATTGCAGATATCGATAGTGTCATTCATGCGGTTTAAGCAGCGCAAGAAGGTGGATTTACCGCAGCCACTCGGACCAATCAGTGAGGTTACTTTATTTTTCTCAATGTCTAAATTAACGTCAAACAGCGCCTGTGTTGCGCCGTAAAACACATTAACATTTTTGGCCTGCATGCGAATTTTCTTACCCATAATGGGTCTGTAGAGAAGTTGTGTGCTTACGTCTATAAAAACCTCTGTTAAAGCAAAGATTTCTACAACAAACGATATGCATTATGTGCCGCAGAAGGTCTGATAGACCTGCTCTTGGGCGGTGGGTGGTGCTTTGAATGTAGCATATTTAGCATCGTCTATATAAGGTTGTTTTAGCACCTCTAATAAGCTGGTGAATACGGAAAAATCGGCCTGTTCCTCGGCTGCGGTTAAGGCGGCTTCTACACGATGATTGCGAGGGATAAAGGCCGGGTTAGTCTGTTGCATCAGCTTTAATGTATCCTCAGAAAGTGTGTGATTGCGCTTTAGGCGCTGCTGCCAGCGTGCATGCCATGCGGTGAAGGTGCTGTCTTGATAGAGAGTCTTTTCTGGCAGTGCTTCTTCGCTTATATCACGGAACATGTTGGTATAATCCGCATTATTGCGCTGCATCCATTGTAAGAGATCACCAATGAGTGCCTCATCCTCTTGTTCCTGTCCCAAAAGCCCCAGCTTACGGCGCATCATATCAAGCCATTTTGTTTGGAATTGGCTATCAAAGCGTTGCAGTGCGGCCTCTGCCAGGGAGAGTGCTTGCGTTTGCTCTTCATGGAACAGCGGAAGCAGTGTTTCTGCCAGCCGTGTGAGGTTCCATTTGGCAATGGCAGGCTGATTGGCATAGGCATAGCGCCCCCGCTGATCAATGGAGCTAAACACCGTGGCAGGGTCATAGCTATCCATAAATGCGCAGGGCCCGTAATCAATGGTTTCACCGCTAATAGCCATGTTATCGGTATTCATCACGCCATGAATAAAACCCACACGCAGCCACTCACAGATTAATGTGATTTGTTTCTCCATCACTGCAGAGAAGAAGTCAAGATAAGGCTGGTCTGACTCCGCTACGCTTGAAAAATGGCGTGCAATTGTGTAATCAGCCAATTGTTGCAACGCGCGCTGATCTTGTAGTTGTGCTGCATATTCAAATGTGCCGACCCGAATATGGCTTGCGGCCACCCGTGTGAGAATGGCGCCAGGCAGGGCTGTTTCGCGCATGACTGGCTCACCCGTGGTAACCACAGCAAGGCTGCGCGTGGTGGGAATGCCCAGCGTATGCATCGCTTCACTGATGATATATTCGCGTAACATAGGGCCCAGTGCAGCGCGGCCATCACCACGCCTGGCATAGGGCGTTTGGCCAGAGCCTTTTAGCTGCACATCCAGCCGTTGCTCTTTGGGTGTAACATGCTCGCCAAGCAGATGTGCGCGCCCGTCGCCCAGCAGGGTAAAATGCCCAAATTGGTGCCCTGCATAGGCCTGCGCAAGGGGCGTTGCACCGTTGGGTAACATATTGCCTGAAAAAAGCTGTGCTAGCGTTTCTTCAGACGCATTTTCTAGCGCCAAGCCAATATCCTCAGCCAGCGCTTCATTCACTATCACCACATGCGGGCTGGCAACCGGAGTTGGGTTTATGTGTGTATAAAAATCATCAGGCAGCTCTGTGTAGCTACTATCAAAGCGCCAGTCTATAGAGGCAGTTTCATTCACGTGGTTGGTCTCTCACATTATTGTATAGCGGAATCGTTTAACAATTCATAAAAACTACTGTTCCCTGTGGTTTAGCCACAGGGTCAAATGCTCCAGCAGCATAACTGCTACATTTGATCCTGCGATCAAGTCGCAGGAAACAGGATTATGAATTGTTAAGCGATCTTACTATATCATGTGATTTTTTAGGCTCTGTTGTGAGTATGATAAAGGAAAAAATGGAGCGGGCGAGGCGATTCGAACGCCCGACCCTAACCTTGGCAAGGTTATGCTCTACCCCTGAGCTACGCCCGCTCAAACTTTAATAAACGCAAACAACAAATCATTCGTTGCGGGGAGAGAGTGGATTGATATAGCGCTGATTTTTCCCGATGCAACAAAAAAGACAGG
>JAHDHN010000011.1:22223-23521 GCA_020631295.1 Rickettsiales bacterium | reverse complement strand
TAAACACCCACCGCATGTAGGAACAGCCCAGCCTCATTGGCCTCAGCTATCACTTGCTCGGGTTCTATCACCAGCACCTGTTCTGCGGCAATGGCAATGCCGCCAATGCCAGCCTTGTGGCAAGCGGCAATGGTGCTGCTGCCAATGGTGGGCATATCCACGCGCAATTCTTGGCCTTGTTTGGGCAGTTTTATCAATATCGGTGCTTCGCCCTCTTTACGCAAATCGGCGCAGCGTACAATCAGCGCGTCGGTGCCTTCAGGGCCTTCCACGCCCAAAATCCGCTGCTCCTGCACAATCACCGCCTGGCCAATATCAAAGCGGCTGGCGGTGTGCAGATAATCCTGCCCGCGCTCAATCGATTTTTTCTGCGCTTTAGACGGCTTGTGAGTGCTATGCGTGCCTTTCTTCAGCAGCAATTCTGGCAAGAGCTGGTCTGCGCCCAGCAGCGTGAAGCCTTGCTTCTCTATAAATTTCCCCACTTGGGTAAGCAAGCCGTCATCCCCGCGGGAAAGCAGCAAGGAGGCCAGCAATTTTGCGCCCGTACCGTCCGGCTTCAACGCCTTTAGATTTGGGCGTTGAATATGGCCTGCCATGGCAATATGGCTCACATGCTGCGCGCGAAAAAAGGCCAGAATCTCACCAATTCTGGCAATATCACACTGCAAATGGCTTAGGCCCGCAAAGGCCGGCTGAAAGGACGCCGCATCAAAAGTCACAATGGCCGGCTGGTGCTTGGTTGCAATCATGGCCGGCAAGCCGCCCTGCCCGGCTATCAGCCCTAATTTCCGCATCTCGGTGTTATGTGCTACTTTTCTCATATATATTTAATTCCACTTCACAACGCACTCGTCATACCACGGCTTGTCCGTGGTATCTCCTAATAAGGAAGCAGCAGTTGGCAGGAGATCCCATGGATAAACCATGGGATGACGGGTATATAAATGGAAGTTATTAGCTAACATCATTTCCTACCGCCTGCGTCGTTCTATTGCCCGCCATTTGGCCACATTGCGGTTATGTTCTTTGAGTGTTTTGGCAAACCAATGCCCGCCCTTGCCGTTTGCCACAAAGAAAATATCACCCGTTTCATTGGGGTTCAGCACCGCTGCAATGGAGCGTGAGCCTGGGTTGCAAATGGGCGTGGGCGTCAGGCCATGAATATGGTAGGTATTAAACGCATTTTTGGCGCGCAGCTCACTTTTGCGTAATCCGCGCCCTAAATTGCGCTTGCCCTTGGTCACAGCATAAATGGTGGTCGGGTCAGACTGCAATTTCATGCCCTTTTTCAGGCGCGT
>JAHDHN010000011.1:0-22123 GCA_020631295.1 Rickettsiales bacterium | reverse complement strand
CTGGCCTTCTGCTGGCATGGTGGGCAGCTCGCCGCTCAGCTTTTTGGTTTTGCGCAGGCGCTCAAACACTTGGTGGTTGGTAAATCCGTCTGGAATAGTTACCTTATAATAGGTCACCTCACCGTTGGAGACCATTTCCAACACGCGCGCCACGCTGGTGCCAGGATAAAACGTATATTGCCCCGCCTGCAAGGCCAGGCCTGGATGGCGGCGCTTCTCAATTTGGTAATGCGCCCAAAAGGCATATTTATAGGGCACCACCTTTTTCTCTGCCAGCAAGGTGGCAATTTGGTAGGACGACATGCCCTTCACCACCTGCAGCGTCACATCTTCCTGCAAGCTACCACGCTGCTTTGGGTGCCACTCAAAAATGCCATAGGCAATGGTGGCCGCAAATAACACCGCCACTGCAAATAAACTGTAAAGCACACTCCGCATAGCTCTGTATGATGCATGAAGTAATGCGTAATGTCATCAGTGAATTACGTTGCAAGAATCATCTCGCTCTCTATAAGGCTACACCATGGGAATTATTGTACAAAAATTTGGCGGCACGAGTGTTGCGAATATTGAGCGCATCCGCAATGTGGCCACGCATGTAAAGCGTGAGGTGGAAGCCGGCCATCAGGTAGCCGTGGTGGTCTCTGCCATGTCGGGCGTGACCAACCAGCTGGTGGGCTATGTGGAAGAAGTATCAGACCTTAGCAGCGAAGAAAGCAACGCGGAATATGACGCGGTGGTGTCTTCTGGTGAGCAAGTAACGGCCGGGTTGCTGGCGCTCACCTTACAGCAAATGGGCATTAAGGCGCATTCGTGGTCGGGCCATCATATGCCTCTAAAAACAGAGGGCCTGCACAGCAAAGCGCGCATCGCTAATATTGATGCGGAAGCGCTGCATAACGCATTGGGCCGCGATGAGGTAATTGTGATGCCAGGTTTCCAAGGCATCGCGCCTTCTGGCCGTGTGGCCACGCTGGGCCGTGGCGGCAGTGATACCTCGGCCGTGGCGCTGGCCGCTGCGTTGAAAGCAGATCGCTGTGATATTTACACCGATGTGGACGGGATTTACACCACAGACCCGCGCATTGTGCCCAAGGCACGCAAGCTCAACAAGGTGGGCTATGAAGAAGTGCTGGAGATGGCCTCCTTAGGCGCCAAAGTGCTGCAAACGCGCTCTGTGGAGCTTGCCATGAAATATAACGTGCCGGTGCAGGTGCTGAGCAGTTTTGAGAATACACCAGGCACCTTCCTGGTGGAAGAGGAGGAAGTGATGGAACGCAGAGTGATTACAGGCATTGCCTATAGCAAGAATGATGCGCAAGTAACCCTAGTAAATGTACAGCATATTCCCGGCGTGGCGGCCACTGTGTTTGGCCCGCTGGCCGATGCGGAGATCAATGTGGATATGATTGTGCAGAATATCAGTGAAGACGGTAAACATACCGATATCACCTTCACTATTCCCAAAACAGACGTAGCACGCTGCAAAAAAGAGCTGGAAGATGTAGACGGGCTAAAATACGAATCCATCAAAATAGATGACGATGTGGTAAAAGTATCTGTGATTGGTGTGGGCATGCGCTCGCATGCAGGTGTGGCCCAGAAAATGTTCTCCACGCTGGCGGAAAAAGGCATTAATATTGGCGTGATTTCCACCTCTGAGATCAAAATTTCGGTGCTGATTGAGGCAGAATATCTGGAACTGGCCCTGCGCAGCCTGCACACGGCATATGAGCTGGATGCGGAGTAAAACAGTTTTAATAGGAAAATAATATGCACATTTCAGTTGATGTTATTAATTATTTTGGAACCCTTGCGAAAGCGAGGGTCCAGGGTTTTATAGCAAGATAGTGCTTGTTAACCCTGGATCCCGGGTCTGCGCCCGGGATTGCAATATAACTCTTAATTGAAATGATCATAATATAAACGCGTCACCCTGGACAAGCGCAACGCGCGTGATCCAGGGTCCATTTTGCTCCCCGCGTGGTGATAGATGGATCTGTGGATAGCGCCTTCGGCACTTCCAGGATGACGCGACCATATAGATAAAAACAGGTAACGATTATGACAACACTACAAGCACTATGGCAGCAAGGCTGTGAATTTTTAGGCACAGACACCGCCATTATGGCCGGAGCGATGAGCTGGGTGAGTGATCGCAATTTGGTGAGCGCCATCAGCAATGCAGGCGGCTTTGGCGTGATTGCCGCAAGCTCCATGCCGCCAGAGCTGCTGGACAAAGAAATCGCTGCCACCAAGGCATTGACCAACAAGCCCTTTGGCGTAAACTTGATCACCATGCATCCAGACTTGGACGCGCTGGTGGATGTGTGCAAAAAACATGCGGTAAGCCATGTGGTGCTGGCAGGCGGGTTGCCCAAGGGCGCCACGATTGAGGCGATCAAAGCCTTTGGCGCAAAAGTAATTTGCTTTGCACCGGCCGTGCCACTGGCCAAGCGCTTGGTGAAAATGGGCGCAGATGCGCTGGTAATTGAGGGCAGCGAGGCCGGCGGCCATATTGGCCCAGTATCTACCTCTGTGCTTGCGCAAGAAATTTTGCCGTTCTGCAATGAGAATTTCCCGGAGATTCCCGTATTCGTAGCCGGCGGTATTGGCCGCGGTGAGGCGATTGTGACCTATTTACGCATGGGCGCAGCAGGCGTGCAGCTGGGCACGCGCTTTGTGTGTGCGCATGAATCCATCGCACATGCAAACTTCAAAAAGCTCTTTATCAAAAGCGGTGCGCGCAACGCCACCACTTCGGTACAGATCGACCCGGATTTACCGGTAATTCCCGTACGTGCGATTGAAAATGACGCCACGGACGAGTTTGAACAAATCCAGCGCGATACCTCCAAGCTCTACCGCGAAGGCAAGCTGGATAAATTAGAAGCACAGCTGAAAATTGAGCATTTTTGGGCAGGCGCCCTGCGCAAAGCGGTGATTGATGGCGATGTGGAGCGCGGCTCTGTAATGGCCGGCCAATCCGTCGGTATGGTCACCCAAGAACAATCCTCTCAAGAAATTATTGATGAATTGGTAGAACAGGCAGAAGCGTTTTTAGGTTAAAACCTAAGGGCTGTTTGCCCTGTTATGTTTGGATTATTTACATTTTCTACAAAACTACCACCTCTATTCCTTAGAGATGTTGACAGACCTTTGTCAAATAATGCCGTTATCTTCTCAAGATTATCGGAGTTAAAAAGATAATCATGCATTTTTCTATACTCATCTTTTAGTGGACGTTCTGGAGTATCTTTTTCCATATAAGGAAATACTTCACTTAATGCCTTGTAAAGCCCCTGCAACCGCACTGGAATATTAAAATTTTGAACATTTTCATAAAATCGTTTATCTTCATCAAGTCTTTTAAGTACATCATCCTTTGTACCCTTAGATAGTTCGTTTACACCAGTTAATGATCGTAAATTTTCTTGATCTTTTTCAATACTGTTCAACTTCTCAGCAGCAACTTCTTTTTGCTTTATTCGTATATGAATAGACTGCACCGCTGTAATTGCTAACTTAACCACCTGATGCTCCAATATACGAGAGAAATCATCTAGCTGAAACGCAGAAGAATTTGCCATAGATACGTAATCTTCTTGTGCGCCTGTAGGCAAGTTACGCGACGAGTAATTAATTGATGTAGTATTAATAGCGTTGGCAGCAACATTACGCTCTGTCATCATAAAACCATTATTTATACCAGACCCCTCAACCAAATACCCAGGAAGTTTTCTATCTCCCTCCAATAATCTCTGTGTTGCTTGAGCCAATAAGTTATTTGTAGCTTCAATTTGTGCAGATATAGTATCCAAGCGATTACCAAGCACTTGTCCATGAAATAACGCGCTTGAAATAGCACCATCTTTGTAAATTAGAGGATTATCAGTAACGGTATTAATAACATTTTCTACAGTTTTCTTGGCTTCAGAAATAATATGTATAGAGTCACCCAATGTTACTGCTCCTGCACGCCAAGAGTAGTTACTTTGCGGCTTTGTATGCCATTCTTGTAGTTGTATTAGCTCACCATCTTTTTCAACAGGTTTTAATAAATAACGCATTACAGCGTTAAAATCTTGTACACCTTCAATAGGATAAGCATAGTCAACTAATTCATCATATGCATCTTTATGTGCCATAAAACCAGTTATACCTAATCCAAATACAGCACTTGCTATCTTCATAGCATTTTCTGTGCGCTTTATTGCTGTAGCTGCGTATGCCATAATTTGCTGCGGACCATTGTTGAAACCTAGCCCCTCTTTTGCAGCAAGATCATACAGCCCAAAACCGTGTTCTTTTAATACCTCATTTGCTTTTTCGTATTGTTGAGTAGAAGGGTTGTAGAGCTCACCAACACCATGAAAATAGGCGCCAAATAATGTTGAGAGTGGTTCCAAATCACCGGATGCACCAACAGAACCCAACTTTTCTACTTTTGGAATGATGCCTTTATTATATAGTTTAATTACACGATCTATTGTTTCAGGACGTATGCCGCTTAACCCTTTTCCGAAGCCTTGCAAACGCATTAAAATCATTAGCTTTACTTCTTCCATTGGCATGGCAGAGCCATATGTAGCTGCATGAGATGTAATAAGATTATTATTTAATGCTGTAGACTGATCAGCCGGAATAACAATGTTAGCATTTGCACCAAACCCTGTAGTTACACCGTACACCACTCTGTCAGATTCCAACATCTCTTGTACTTTGTCTCTTGCAGCACCAATTTGAGATAAACCAACAGGGTGATATTTTATTTTAGCACCAGAACGTACAATTTCTAAAAAACCTTCGATAGAAATAGATTGATTTGGATTTCCAATCTGCACATCTTGCACCATATTCTTAGTATTCATAACAAACCTCTTATTTTACGCCTCAAGCGAAACGCAATAAATATAAATTCAAACTATACTAAAATTACAATCAGTACAACACTGAACTCTCTACAGGTTCATTAAAATAAGCATTTGCATTCTGCTATCAGCTTCTGTAAAAGGCGCAGCTAGCTAACGTAAGTCGAGATCGGCTAACAGATTATTTTTAAGGAGAGTATAATATGAGCACAAAAGATCGCGTAATTAAGATTGTAGCAGAACATTTGGATGTGGAAGCCGATAAGGTGACTGAGAATTCAAGCTTCACAGACGATCTTGGTGCAGATAGCCTTGACCAAGTTGAGCTGGTAATGGCCTTTGAAGAAGAGTTTGGCGTGGAAATTCCTGATGAAGCAGCGGAAAAAATTGGTACCGTTGCCGATGCAGTGAAATTTGTTGACGCTGCTGCTGCCTAATAGCAGCACTAGAGAGTATCATCATATTCCTTTCTGAAGCAGTTTTTTTGATGATTTTTCTATGAAAATGGGTTGGGTTTTTGAAAGAATAGTGAACTATTTTGAAAAAACACATGCCATTTGCAGTGAAAAAGGGCAAAAAAGGCTTCGAAAGTGAATGTGATGATACTCTCTGAATTTTGAAAAGCCGCGGCTTGATTGCTGCGGCTTTTTTTGTATTATCACTTCATTAAGTACGTCATTCCACGGCTTGTCCGTGGAATCTCAGAAATAAAAAATAACGCAGAGATTCCACGGACAAGCCGTGGAATGACGGGTATAAACATAATTTTCTAGGAGAAAACGAACATGCGTAGAGTTGTTGTAACCGGACTAGGCCTTGTTACCCCTTTAGCCAACGGGGTGGAGCACACATGGAAAAAACTGTTAAACGGTGAATCTGGTTTGGGCAATATCACACGCTTTGACGCCTCTGCCATTGCCTGCACCATTGCAGCCGAAGTGCCTTACGGCGAAGGCGAAGGCGAATTTAACCCTGACGCGGTGATTTCTCCTAAAGAACAGAAAAAGATGGACCGCTTTATCCATTTTGGCATCGCCGCGGCCAAAGAAGCCATTGCCGATGCAGGCTGGACACCAGAAGACGAAGAAAGCCTAAAACGCACCGGCGTGCTGATTGGCTCTGGTATTGGTGGCTTGCCTGAAATTGAAAGCACCTCTCGCTTGATTAAAGAGCGCGGCCCACGCCGTGTTAGCCCGTTTTTCATTCCGGCTTCCTTGATTAATCTGGTCTCTGGCCATGTATCCATGGAATATGGCTTTCGCGGACCTAACCATTCGGTAGTAACTGCCTGCTCCACCGGCGCGCACGCTATTGGGGATGCGGCACGTTTAGTAGCGCTGGACGATGCGGATGTAATGATTGCCGGCTCGGCCGAATCCACCATTTGTGAAACAGGCATTGCCGGCTTTGCCGCCGCGCGTGCGTTAACCACAGATTTTAACGACAACCCAACTGCCGGCTCCCGCCCGTGGGACAAGGGCCGCAGTGGCTTTGTGATGGGCGAAGGCGCCGGTATTGTGGTGCTGGAAGAATATGAGCACGCCAAAAAGCGCGGCGCTACGATTTACGGTGAAATTACCGGCTATGGCCTCTCTGGCGATGCGTATCACATCACGGCACCACACCCGGAAGGGCGCGGTGGTTATGATGCGATGGTGGCCGCTACCAAGCGTGCCAAGGTAAATCCAACAGATATTGATTACATCAATGCGCACGGCACCTCCACGCCGCTGGGTGATATGATTGAGCTTAATGCTGTAAAACGCTTGCTGGGCGATGATGTAAGCAATGTGTCTATGTCTTCCACCAAATCTGCCATTGCCCATTTGCTGGGCGGCGCAGGCAGTGTAGAAGCTATTTTCAGCCTGCTTGCCATGCGTGATCAAGTAGCACCACCTACACTGAATTTGGAAGATCCGGATGACGGCACAGAAGGCATGGACTTGGTACCGAACCAAGCCAAAGAGCGTAAGATCGACACCGCACTCTCCAACTCATTCGGCTTTGGCGGCACCAATGTGAGCTTGGTAATGCAGCGGGTGTAGATAACTGCTAACTGCAGACTATAGTCACTTCAGTTAAGAATTCTCCATTTTGCAGCCGCTTTTCGAAAGCGAGGGCTATTTGCAGAGTTGTAACTTTGTTAAGAAGAGTGGCTATAACTACCCACCATAGAATAGTTTTTCCCAGTAGCGTTCGATATTATCGGTATTCCAGGCGGTGTTGGGTTGTGTAACTGCGCCCACGGCACGGTGGGTGATGCCCACCAATGCACCGGCAAAATCACAGACAATGGTGAACACTGTATTATATTTCCATTCGCTGATATCAATCGCACCAGAAAGCGTGGCTTTTTGATAGGCACGGCTGGGCACAGCAATATCATCAAAGGTAAGCTTGCCCTGGCTCAAATGCGCCACACCGTCAAAACGCTTGGTCTGCGTAACACCCTGATTCAGCGAATAGTCTGTCCAATAGCGAATGGTCTTGATGGCTTCTAATTGCGGAATGCGCTCTTGCAACAGGGCCGTATCAAAACCGTCCATGGCAATGCCGGAGGTGATAAATTCCAGCTTACCGCTTATGCTTTGCGCCCAGCGTTCTGCACTTAGCCCGGCAAAGAAAATATCGCCCGCCAAGGCCATGCGTCCGGATAAATTGCTGATGCCAAAGAGCTGATTCGCCGCCTTTTCAAAGGCAAATTCGGGCAATGAGATATTCAAGGTAACTTCCGGCGGGCTCAGCATCATATTGCCTGCAGCGCTCAGACGGCCATCAAATATATCAAATTGCAAGGCATGAATTTTGGCATCTTTGCGGTTAAACTCCGCCTGGAACAGCATGTTGTCCACATCCAACCCATAGCCCGTGAAGCGGCGCGCCTGCAATTTCACCTTATTTTCAATAAAGCCCAGCGGTTCTAAAAACAGCCGGCGCTGGTCCCAACGCGACTGCGGGCTTAAGGCCGGTACTGTTTCCTCTTTATCAAAGAAATCAAGGCCAATAAAGGCAGCAAAGCGCGGCAAATCCAAATGGTCAAAGGCCAACGCCACATCCAGGGTGGGTTTGAGTGAGCGCGTATCTATAGACACATGCCCCACCACATTATTGCCCGCATCCGAATAGGCAATATTATTCAAGCGCAGCACGCCATCCCCCAGATCTAACGTGCCTTTTGCATTGCTCAACACTCGATCTTGTAGTTGTAATGAGTCTATGGTGATAGCCAGGCGCAAGCGGTCAAAATACCAATCCAGCGCACGCACCGCATCAAACCGCTTGAATATGCCCAAAATCACCTCATCTTGCTGTGGGTTCTTTGCTTCCACCGCGGCAGGCTTCGGCGCCATATATTGGTTCACATTCAGATTCTCAATTCTGAAGGCCGCATTGGCCACCTTGGCTTGGCTGTTATCAATCACCATCTGCCCTACCATGTTCAGATCGTCCACATTCACATCAATGCGTTGGAACTCCATTTTCTTTGGGCTTAAATTGGCCTTACCGGTAATAGTGAAATCTTGCAGCTTGCCCTCCTCTGCCTGCGCACGCACACCCAGCCAATTTAAAAACGGCACAAATTGCTTGCCTTTAATATGAAGCAACCCAACGCGCTGCTGCGTATTCTCATCCAGCGCACTGTTTAACTCTAGGCTGGCCTCACCAGGCAGTTGCATGGCTTGCATGCGGCGCACCACCATGCCGCCTTCTTCAAACACCACAGCAATAGCAGCATCATGCATCACATGCTCTCTATATACCAACGCCTCCGCCGATAGTTCAGCATTAAGATGGAGTTGCGATGACAAATCACTGATATCAAATGTTTTTTCTGTATGTATTAATCCAAATTTTCCTGCAGATTTTGCGTGTTTCAACTGAATGGCGCTGAGCAAATCCGTGTTCTTTTGCAGCAACATATCCAGATCTATCCGACTGAAATGCAGCTTGGTTTTCACCGCATATAAATCACCCAACTCCACCAACATCAGCCCCTGCCCCACCGAATGCTCACCGGCTATTTCAAGGTCTGTGAACCCAATTTTATTCTCTCCCGCCACATAGTTAGAACGAATCATGATAGGCTCGCCAGCAAGACCATTTGCAATAATGCTCGAGAGCCGCTCATCTCCATTACTCAAAATAGTCCCAAAAGTGGCCACCGAGTCATCCAGCTTGGCTTCCAAGGTTCCTTTCGAAGCAATGCCTGCATTCGCCTGCTGCGATATCACTCCATCTACAGAAATATAGGCGCTATTTGCCGTAATCTTCACCTTCAGCCGCGCCTCTTTACCATCGCGCATATCCCCAATTTCGAACTCACCCAAAAAATCCAAATCCGTTTGGTCTGAATTAAATTGGCTCTCAATTGCCAGCGGGCGCTTCGCCCCCTCCATACGCACAGCGGTGAGTGGGCTGAAAAAACTACGGATGATGTAATTGTCTTTTTCACCAATAATATGGTCTAATGTAGTGTCATACAGAGACACAGAGCGCAACTGGCGCGACTCGTCCATCAAAGGCTGCATCAGCGCGTCCATGCTAGCGCTTGCACTGCCAGGCCCTGCACTTACCTGCCCCTCATAGGCAATATGCGCACCATATAATGAAGCATGCGATACAGAGGGTGAATCAGAGAATAAATCACCCCAGCTTGGCTTTACTACCACACGCCCAATGCGCGCAAATTCAGGTGCAATGGCACCCTCATCGTTCAGCAACACCGCCTCTTTTAAGATAAAAGTGGGCGATGGCAAAAGACGGAACGACAATCCACCTTCCACTTGCAGCACACGCCCCGTTGCGGCCTTCACTGCAGGCGCAATACGCGCTTTATGCTTTTCCCAATTACCAAAATAGAAAGATGTGACAATTTGTAATAGAGCCAGGAGAAATACTACCACCCCCACAACCAGCAGCAGTTTTCTCGCTAAACCACTCTTTTTCCTTGGTTTTTTCTGCACATTACCCTCATCCGTTTTTGCGGCTGGCTCTGCAGTATTATGGTCAGTTTTTGCACTCATATAACATCAATCTATCGAATTAACCCCTTAGAATCCAGTGCTTTCCTGCGCTTTTAGCGATTTCATAAAATACAAGATAGACTCGATTAAAAACACAATATGTAGTATTATACATCTACACGCATACTAGATATTGATTTTAGGCTGTAAGCTGTTAAAAAATACATATGCACCAAAATGGTGCTAGACAGGCATGTTTTTTATCGCTTATGAAACATGCCTGGATCTTGTTAAACAATATTAACTTTAGGTATAAAGAGGAGTGCAAATACCATGGCTGTAGAGATTTCTGCGATACAAACGAATACTGCTTACGACGATAATCTTACGGCATTTGGTAAAGCCGTGTTGCAGGACCGCTATTTGCAAGAGGGCGAAACCTTTCAAAGCATGTTTGCACGCGTTGCAGCAGCCTTTGCCGATGATGCAGCACATGCCAACCGCATCTATAACTATATCGGCAAGTTATGGTTCATGCCTGCCACCCCTATCCTCAGCAATGGCGGCACCACGCGCGGTCTGCCCATCAGCTGCTTTTTGAACGAAACACATGACAGCCTGCAAGGCATTGTTGACCTATGGAACGAAAATGTGTGGCTGGCCTCTCGCGGTGGCGGCATTGGTAGCTACTGGGGCAATTTGCGCTCTATTGGTGAAACCGTGCGCGGTAACGGCAAAACCAGCGGCGTAGTGCCGTTCATGCGCGTGCAAGACTCGCTAACATTGGCCATCTCTCAAGGCAGTTTACGCCGCGGTAGCTCTGCGGTGTATCTGCCCATCGACCACCCGGAAATTGAAGAATTTATTGAGATTCGTCGCCCCACAGGCGGTGATCCAAACCGTAAAGCATTGAATATCCACCATGGCGTGGCCATCACGGACGACTTTATGAAAGCCGTGGAAGAAGACGGCATTTGGGAGCTGCGCAGCCCAAAAGACAAGAGCAAGGTAATCGCTGTAGTAAATGCGCGTGAGCTTTGGATTCGCTTGCTCACGGCACGTATTGAAACAGGCGAACCTTACCTTCTGTTCATTGATAATGTAAACAAACATATCCCTGAGCATCATGAAAAACTGGGCCTGAAGGTAAAGACATCCAACCTATGTAGCGAGATTACGCTGCCTACCGGTGAAGACCATTTGGGCAAGTCACGCACCGCTGTGTGCTGTCTCTCGTCTCTGAATCTAGAGACATTTGAAGCCTGGCAGGACGACCCACTCTTCATTGAAGATATCATGCGCTTTTTGGACAATGTGCTGCAAGACTTCATCGAAACAGCACCAAGCTCTATGGAACGCGCCACCTATTCCGCCATGCGTGAGCGCAGCGTAGGCTTGGGCGTGATGGGCTTCCACTCCTTCTTGCAATCCAAGTTGGTGCCTATGGAATCGGTGATGGCGAAGGTGTGGAACAAGAAAATGTTTGAGCATATTCACGGCTATGTGGAAGCCGCCAATGAAAAGCTGGGCACAGAGCGCGGCGCCTGCATGGATGCAGAAGAAGCAGGCGTGAATAAGCGCTTTAGCAACACTATGGCCATTGCACCAACCGCCTCTATCTCCATCATTTGCGGTAATTCTTCACCAGGTATTGAGCCTTTTGCAGCAAACAGCTTCACGCAAAAAACACTCACTGGCTCCTTCACCGTGCGCAACAAAAACCTGAAAAAGTTATTGCAGGAAAAAGGCCAGGATACAGACGAGATTTGGTCCTCCATTTCCACGCATGAGGGGTCTGTGCAGCATCTGGATTTCTTGAGCCAAGAAGAGAAAGATGTGTTCAAAACCGCACCTGAAATTGACCAAATGTGGATTGTGGAGCATGCGGCAGACCGCACGCCATTTATCTCTCAAGCACAATCCATCAATCTGTTTATGCCAGGTGATGTGCATAAGAAAGAGCTGCATCAGGTGCATTTCTCTGCCTGGAAGAAGGGCGTGAAAAGTCTGTATTACTGCCGCTCCACTTCAGTGCAACGTGCAGAAAAAGTATCGCATAAGCAAGATGCTGCAAATACGGATCAGCTTGAAATGCAGCTGCGTCCGGCCTATCGCCGCCGCAAAGAAGCAGAAAATGCAGCGGAAAACGAAGCGCAGCAGAGCAGCCAGTATGAAGAATGCCTGGCCTGCCAGTAGTAATATTGCTATAATATAAAGTCTAAAAGGGAAGAAGAGACATGTCATTATTAGATGCAGCACCGGTATTTAAGCCGTTTAACTATCCATGGGCGTATGAGGCCTGGCTGACACAGCAGCGTATTCACTGGCTGCCGGAAGAAATCCCTATGGGCGATGACGTGAAAGACTGGAAATATAACCTCACCGAAAGTGAGAAATATTTGCTCACGCAAATTTTCCGCTTCTTCACACAGGCCGATATTGAAGTGAATAACTGCTATATGAAGCATTATTCCCGCGTGTTTGAACCCACAGAAGTGCAAATGATGCTGGCTGCTTTCTCCAATATGGAGACCATTCACATTGCGGCCTACAGCCATCTGATTGAAACACTCGGCATGCCTGAAACGACCTATTCCGAGTTTATGCAATATAAGGAAATGAAGGACAAATACGACTATATGCAGCAATTTGGTGTGGATACCAAAGAAGATATTGCCACCACGCTGGCGGTGTTTGGCGGCTTCACCGAAGGCTTGCAGCTTTTTGCCTCTTTCGCCATTTTGTTGAACTTTCCCCGTTTTGGAAAAATGAAGGGCATGGGCCAAGTGGTAACATGGTCGGTGCGGGACGAAACCTTGCATACGAACTCCATCATCCGCCTGCTAAAAACCTTCCTGCAGGAAAACCCAGAGGCCAACACGGATGAACTCAAGCGCCGCATCTATACAGCGTGCGATACGATTGTGAGCCATGAAGATGCCTTTATTGACCTTGCCTTCAATATCAACGAAGGCATTCAAGGTCTGTCTAGCAAAGAGGTGAAGGAATATATCCGCTATATTGCCGACCGCCGCTTGATGCAGATGGAGCTGCAGCCCATTTATGGCATCACCAAGAACCCGCTGCCATGGCTGGACGAAATCCTCAATGGTGTAGAGCACACAAATTTCTTCGAAAACCGTGTGACTGAATATACCAAAGCCGCCACACAAGGCACCTGGGACGAGGCATTTGGTTAGATAGTGTAATGTCATCCTGAGCGCATGCGAAGGATCTCATGCCACTGCAGCTGCGCCTTGTTTTACATCAGAGCATGCCCTGATGATGTGCACCTCTAAAATGTGGCACACGCAGCTTTTATTCATACCTTAGCATCCGGGCATGAGATTTCTCACATCCCTCCTACGCCAAGGCTTCGGAGGGCAGGCCGTTCGAAATGACAATGGCACACTCAAGATGACAGCATAATCATCTCGATTCCCCTTGGCTTTTGAGATTCGTATGCGTATATCTTGACGGCTATGCCAAAAACAGCACCGTTACTGCATTGCTATAACCGTTTGCCAATTGATATTGTCGGCGGTAAGGGTGTGATGCTGCATGGGAAATGGCGCAAGCGCTACCTTGATTTTTCAGCAGGCATTGCTGTAAACAGCCTGGGCCATCAGCATCCTGCGCTGGTAAAAGCGGTGAAAAAGCAGGGCAAGCGCGCCTGGCACACGGCTAATTTATTTCACCTACCGCTGCAGCAGGCCTATGCTAAGGCGCTCACTAAAGCGGCCAATATGGATATCGCCTTCTTTTGCTCCAGCGGGCTGGAAGCGGTGGAAACGGCAATAAAGCTTGCCCGCCAATATCAGTATACACGACAGCCTGAGCGTATTGAAATTATCTCGCTCACCAACGGATTCCACGGCCGCAGCTATGCAAGCTTATCTGCTGGCGGCAATAGCATTGCACGGGAAGGGTTCGGCCCACTTTTAGAAGGCTTCACCCAAATAGAAGCTGGCAATATAGACGCACTAAAGAACGCTATAAGTGAACGCACGGCAGCCATTTTGCTGGAGCCGATTCAGGCAGAAGGCGGTATTCATGTGCTACCAAAAGACTATCTGCAACAGGTGGCTGCACTGGCAACAGAGCATAATGTATTGCTGATTGCAGATGAGGTACAATGCGGCTTTGGGCGCACCGGCACCACCCTGTTCCACTCACAAAAACAGGGCATCTCGCCGGATATTATCGCCTGCGCCAAGGGCATGGGCGGCGGCTTCCCGCTGGCGGGCTGCTTGATGAAGCAAGCCGTGGCAGATTGCATTACACCCGGCATGCATGGCAGCACCTATGGCGGCAATTTGCTTGGCATGCGCATCGGGCTAGCTGTGCTGCATGAGACCCAAAAGCGCCTGAAACATGTGGAAAAAATGGGGGTGCTATTGCGCGATGAGCTGGAACAGCTGCAAGCTTTACACCCTGACCACATCGCAGAGATTCGCGGCGAAGGCCTGCTGATGGGCGTGGCGCTACAACAGCCTATTGCGCGTGATATCGTAGAAAAAGCAGCGAGCAAGGGCCTGATTATTACCGCCTGCGGCAGCAACCAAGTGCTCCGCCTCACCCCACCGCTTATTATACAAGAGAGCCATATTCAGTCTCTGCACCGCATTCTGAATGACATTTTTCTCTCATTATAATAGCCTGTATTAAAAATACCCTTATTTATCAGATAAATAAAAATATATTTGATTTTATATATAAATAGTATTAGTGTGAGACTACTGAATATACAGGAAGTTTACATATGAACACTACTCCCACCAACCCTGAAAATAACGATCCAGAGAACCCGCCTCGTTCATTAACAATAATGCGCGGTGGCTATGCAATAGGCTTAAATGGCAATCTGCGTTCCAATATTGCCTTTAGCTATAGCCCAAAACAACTCAGTTTTTATAACGACAACTGGAAAGTAAATCCACATGTGACCATTAGTGGATTCTCCGAAAAGCAAAGTGCATTTAACTCAACACATAATACATATGTCCAACGTAAAAGCTCTAGCCTTGGATTTGGCGTAGGAGCAAGTGCAACTTACACCGATAACAAGTTTAAATTTACTGCATTAACCAACACCACTATTGGATTTAGCACTTTAGATAGATTCACAACCAATGAAGATGGCATTAGACCAGAGGACAGCAGAACATTATCCAATTACTCCCTCATAAATGCAGATATATATGGCAGCGCTAATATTGCCTTTAACAAAAAAGGGTGGGGCGTTAAAGCAGACGCATTAATCTCAGCCAACCACACCCCCATTGGAAAGAAAAACAGCGGTGATATGCCACCGCTTGATAGCACCCAATTTTCGTTCATGGGCACCAAAGAAGTTAAATCTGAAAACGGAGGCAGTTTTCAAATTGAATTTGGTGCAAATTTTACACCAAGCGCCCCACAGAAGGTGCTGCCTACTGTAGGAATGACAGTAAAATTCTAATACAGTAATATAGCAGTTCTGCTTAATTATTGGACATTCATAAAAAAGCAGAACTGCTATCAAGACACGCGTAAGCATGGATTACACGGCGATAGCCAGTGTATAGTAACATTTGAATATGTCCAAATGTTACCTAACTATTATAAAAAAATGCTCCCTGTGGCTTGACCACAGGGTCAAATACCAACACAGCATAACTGCTACATTTGATCCTGCGGTCAAGCCGCAGGAAACAATAATAGATAGCTAGCTTGCCTTGCGGCGTGGCTTGCGGTCGCCCTTGTCTTTGCCGCCTTCACGCTTTGGCTTTGGCTCGCGCTGTTCCACCTGGTCGCTGATATCTTCACCGGTTTCTTGGTTTACCACGCGCATGGAAAGCTTGTTGCGGCCTTGGCGATCAATATCCAGCAATTTCACCTTCACCTTATCACCCAAAGACAGCACCTCTTCCACATTATCCAAGCGGCGATCTTCAATCTCGCTGATATGCACCAAGCCTTCGCTCTTACCCATGAAGCGCACAAAAGCACCGAAATCTACAATATTCACTACTTCACATTCATGGTAAATTTCGCCCACTTCTGGCTCGGCTACAATATCTTCAATCCATTTCACCGCGGCCTTGCCTGCATGGCCGTCCACCGCTGCCACATTGATGGTACCGTCTTCTTCAATGTCAATCTTCGCACCGGTAGTTTCCGTAATCTCGCGGATCACCTTACCACCAGAACCAATCACCTCACGGATTTTATCCACAGGAATCTGGATCGTTACGATTTTTGGCGCAGAATCATTCACTTCTTCACGCGCACTCTTAATCGCTTTTTCCATCTCACCTAGGATATGCGCACGGCCGGCTTTTGCCTGATCCAGCGCTTTTTCCATGATCTCAATGGTAATACCTTGGATTTTGATGTCCATCTGCAAGCTGGTAATACCGTTTGGCGTACCGGCCACTTTAAAGTCCATATCACCCAAATGATCTTCATCACCCATAATGTCCGAAAGCACCACAAACTCATCGCCTTCTTTCACCAAGCCCATGGCAATGCCCGATACACCTTCAGAAATCGGCACACCGGCATCCATCATCGCTAACGAAGAGCCACATACCGTCGCCATAGAAGAAGAACCGTTAGACTCTGTGATGTCAGACACTAAACGGATGGTGTATGGGAAATCTTCCTTCGGTGGCACCACCGCGTTTAACGCGCGCCATGCCAGCTTACCATGGCCAATTTCACGACGGCCAGGTGCACGCAATGGGAACGCTTCACCCACAGAGTAAGGTGGGAAGTTGTAATGCAGCAAGAAATCACTGCTGATTTCACCGTCCAGGCTGTTGCCACGCTGCTCATCATCACCCGTACCCAGTGTAGTTACCACGAGAGACTGCGTCTCACCACGTGTGAACAAAGCAGAACCATGTGTTAATGGCAACACGCCCACCTCGGCCACAATCTGACGAATTTCATCTGGCTTACGGCCATCAATACGCTTCTTGGTTTTGAACAAGTCACCACGCACAATGTCTTTTTCCAGCTTCTTCAATAGCTCTTTTACCAGACCTGTATCCACCGTTTCATCCGCTTCCACAATCGCGTTCAATGCCTCAGACTTGGCTGCGTTCACTAGTGCCGTACGCGCTTGCTTGTCTTGCTCTTTATAACCCGCAATCAAGGCTTTTTCGGCATGTTTCTTCACTTGCTCTGGCAAATCACCGTAATCCGGCGCTTGTACTTCCCATGCATCCTTACCCGCTTCTTTGGCTAGCTCATTAATCAGCTCAATCACCGGCTGGCATGACTCATGCGCTAGTTTCACAGCACTCAGCATCACATCTTCTGGCAGCTCAGCCACTTCAGACTCCACCATCATCACAGAGCTTTCTGTACCAGCTACAATAAGGTCCAGTTCAGTCTCATCTTCAAAGCCAGTGTCTGGATTTACCACCAGCTCACCGTCAATATGCGCCACACGCGCACCAGCAATCGGGCCGTTAAATGGCAGGCCAGAAATAGAAAGCGCTGCAGAGGCACCAATCATTGCAGGAATATCTGCTGGTGTTTCTTTGTCATATTGAATCACCGTACAGATCACTTGCGTTTCGTTCTTGAAATGCTCGTTGAACAATGGGCGAATTGGGCGGTCAATCAAACGAGAGGTCAAAATCTCATGCTCGCTTGGGCGGTTCTCACGCTTGATAAAGCCGCCAGGGAAAATACCCGCCGAGTAGGTTTTTTCTTGATACACCACCGTGAGCGGGAAGAAATCAATACCCGCTTTGGCTTCTTTTTGCGCCACAGCCGTACATAACACTTTCGTACCACCGTAAGTTACCAACACGGCACCTGTGGCTTGGCGGGCAATACGCCCAGTTTCAAGTTCCAGCGTCTTGCCGGCCCATTCAATCGATTTTTTAGTTACAGTAAACATAGTTCTTATTCCTTTTATGTTTCTAGAGTTGTTCCGCTCACGAAGCCTAGACTTTAACGAAACTCCTTATGTCTCTAAAGGAGCTCAGCTAAAACCTATGTTTCGCAAGCAGAAAAAAGGGGAAGAGCACCATGCCCTTCCCCGCTTTTATTATGCCTTTATTTACGAAGGCCTAATGCTTTAATCAGCGCCTGATAACGGTCATCACTCTTGCCTTTTAGGTAATCCAGCAAGCGACGACGGCGCCCCACCATTTTCAACAGCCCGCGGCGTGAATGGTGGTCTTTTTTATTGCTTTTAAAATGCTCAGTGAGGTTATTAATACGCTCTGTTAGCACAGCTACTTGCACTTCCACAGAGCCCGTATCGCCTTCATTCTGGGCATGTGTTTTGATTAATTCTTGTTTCTTTTCTGCAGTTACAGACATGGTTTTTATCCTTTATGCGGCATCTTATAGGTTAAATACACGTGTGGGAGAAAATTGCTGATTTCGCACCATGCCCAGCGCCACAAGCTGGCTGTGTATGTGAAGCTGCACCAGTTTGGCATCCTCACAATACACGGCAATTGGGTTGCCATGACGGACATAGGCGGTATCAACATTATCTTCCACACTCAATACCGGGATACCGTCCAGCATTGCGTCCAACGGCTTCAACGCCTGTTGAAGTGCGCCCTTTTGCCCCATTTCTTCCAATAAATCCAGCAAAAAAACGTCTTTTTCGGTAATTTTCCCATGCTGGGTGCGGCGCAGCACTGTCACATGCGCAAACGTCCCAAGCTTTGCAGCAATATCCCGCGCGATAGAGCGCACATAGGTGCCCTTGCTGCAAACCACAGAAAAAGCCGCTTGCCCAGTTGAGGCATCATAGGAAATCAGATCAAGCGCATCAATCCGCACGACCGCTGGCTGCAACGTTACCTCTTTGCCTGCCCGCGCCAGATCATAGGCACGCTGGCCGCCCACCTTCTTGGCCGAAAAGGCCGGTGGCATTTGCGCGATTTCACCTAAAAATGAAGGCAGCACTTTCTGTATCGCATTCTCAGATTCCGGCAGCACCTCACTTTGCGCGGTTACCTGCCCTTCGGCATCCAGCGTGTCAGTCTCCACACCAAACTGCATGGTAAACTTATAGGCCTTATTCTCATTCTGAATAAAAGAAATGGTTTTGCTCGCCTCACCCAGTGCAATGGGCATCACACCGCTGGCCATCGGGTCTAGCGTGCCTACAAAACCCGCCTTCTTCGTACCAAATAACCATTTGATTTTGCCCAGCAGCTGGTTGCTGGTCATGCCTGTTGGCTTATCCACCAACACCCATCCATGCACATTATTCTGTCGTTTCTTGGCCATGCAGCTGCATTACCGCAGAATATTGCTTTATGCAAAGAGTTGGTGCTGAGTGGAAGATAAAGTCGCTAGTGAGGGGTTAATTCAAAAAACGCTTAAATCAGTTACCAGCTTATACGCCTTACCCGCCGCCTGTTTTGTGTCAATATAGGCCTGCCATGTGTCTCTGAGTGCGCGGAGGTCTTTATTGAGAAAGCAGCCAATGGTGGCGCGCTCTTGGTTGGGGCCGTAAGTCTGCTTGCTTTCATAATGATGCACCAGCTCCATGCCGTTTTTCAAATGGTACTTAGTGGTTTTATCCGCATCCAAATAGGTGGTTAAGAAGCACGCCTCATAACCTTTTTCCAGCATATAATCGGCACGCACCACGCCCAAATAATGCCCCACAGCGCTGCCACGATGCGCGTGATTAATATATAAATTCTGAAATTTTGCCGTTTTGGTGATAGCGCCTTCTGGCGTTTGCAGCAGCGCATCCACCTCTGGCCATGTTTGTTCTTTATACGCGCTTACCGCACCTACGCCCAAAATGGTCTCGTCTTCCAGCAACGCAATATAGGCCTTGCGGTCCTGCCCTGTAATTAACGGGCCGGAGGTATCACGTTCCTCCGAGATGAATTCATGCCAATCGGCGGTTAAGCTCTCAATGGTTACAGAATCTTTGATCAGTGCATATATCGGATATTGCTGATAATATTCATGCCAAGCCGCATGCTCCATCTGCACCAGCGCGTCAATATATTCTGCCTCCAGCGGCTTGATGATGAAAGGCAGCGTCATGCCCTAAAGCGCCTGCAGCTGGGCGGCATAGACATCCAAGCATAAATTTCCCGTGGAACCTATATGCGTTTTGGCGCGGATATTTTCTTCCGGATCACGTGCTTCAAGCGAGGCAAGATTCTCGCCCACCTGCTTATAGGCATCGCGGAAGCTCATGCCGCTCTGCACCAGCTCATTGGCCACGTCTGCCGCGTAAATCTCCACATCATCAAACGCCTTTAGCAGCTCTTCTTCATGCACCGAAGTATGTTCTATCACCAAGCCGGCCATATGCAGGCTGGAGATCGCAATATCAAAGGCCTGCATCAGCGGCTTTTTGGTAATTTTCAGGTCTTTATTATAGCCCGAAATCAAGTTCACACCCACTGTTTGCACCTGCATCTGCAGTGATTGCATGATACTCACATTGGCACGCATCACCTCCATCACATCCAAATTACGCTTTTGCGGCATAATGCTGGAGCCGGTAGTCAGCGATTTCTCCACATTGAAGAAATTAAATTCTTGGTTGGTGAAAATCACCATATCATTGGCGAATTTCCCCAAAGTGAGCATAATCTGCATCAAGGTGCTGATCGTATAGCCCTCCAGCTTGCCACGGCTGTTCTGGCAATAGATAGGGTTGATCTGCACACGCTCAAACCCAAGCGCCTTGGTGGTATGCTCCCTGTCCAGCGGCATAGCGGTGCCAAAGCCGGCAGCGGAGCCCAGCGGGTTCATGTCATTCACTTCCAGCGCGCTTTGCAATGTTTTTGCGTCCACCAGCAAGCTTTCCACAAAGGCACCGGCCCATTGGCCCACACTGGATGGCATGGCATGCTGCATATGGGTAAAGCCTGTCATCGGCACAAATTCATGCGTTTTGGCAAACTCCAGCAGCTTGCCTGCACAGTTTTTCACCGCTTCAATTGTTTCATGCAATTTAGATTTGGTATATAGGCGCATATCGGTCAGCACCTGGTCATTACGCGACCTACCCACATGAATGCGCTTGCCAATATCCCCCAGCTCACGCACCAAATAATTCTCAATTTCCGTATGCACATCCTCATTTTCCGGGCGCAGCTGAAAGGCGCCAGATGCGTGTTTTTCAATGATCTCATCCAGCTTTGGCAAAATGCGCTCTGCATCTGCCTTATCCAGCAAGCCCACCTCTGCCAGCATTGCCACATGCGCCTTGCTTCCTTGCACATCAAACGGCAATAGCGCATTATCCGCCTCCTGATTTTTATCAATAATATAAGGATGCACAGCCGGGTGTAGCGCACTGCCCTTCTTTTCCCATAACTTCGTTGCTTTCGTCATATCATACTGCTCCTGGAGCTTTTTATTTATTTACCCGTCATCCCACGGCTGGTCCGTGGGATCTCCTGCGAATTACCGTATCCTTATAAGGAGATTCCATGGATAAACCATGGAATGACGAAACCAAGGTAAAACACTATACTTCCCTTGCGAGATAGCAAGCAACCCCACCCTTGTAAATATCTCGCTTCGGAAAAATAACACAGCAGCCCTCTTCGGCCACCACCTCTTTTTCATTATCACGCGCATAACAGGCGCCCTTCTCCAATTTGGAGAAATTTTCAATATGCGGATCAAACACAAACGCGTCCGATGTCGCAATCACTTCCTCAAACACCGATAATCTTGGCTTTGGCGCTGGTGCATGTTCTGGCTTCCAGGCAGGCACATTGCCAGTAACACCCAGCGCATGCATGGTACTTTGTAAGGTGGCGTCCAGCAAGCTGTCATCCTTCAGCCAACCTGCCTCAATGGTAAGGCCTATACCGCCCATCGCATCAATATAATTGTCAAAACAGCTATTCATGGTCGCAATGCCATTATAGCTGGCCGGGCTCAGCACCTTATCCACCGCAAACACATCCGCAAGCGCCAGATGCTTCTCTGTTGCCTCACAATAAATAAACGGGTGCTTGGTTGGCTTGCCGGTGCAGTGAATATCCAATAAATAATCCACCTGCTGCACATGTGGAACTATCTCCAGCACGCGAGCCTCTTCGGTATTTTTCTCCAATTTGGATTGTAGCGTTGCAATACTATCCGCATGCCACAAGCGGTTCATATCCACATCAATAAAACGTGTATTTGCCGCATAAGCCGCTGTGTTTGCAATCAGCAGCAATACCTCACCAAAGAGTTCCTGCTCTGGCAATTGCTTTTGCAGCTGCTCAATCACCTGCACACCCAGCCGCTCATCGCCATGCATCGCACCGCAAATAATCGTCTTCGGCCCTG